>JAVYOO010000002.1:34910-372215 GCA_038734275.1 Archaeoglobaceae archaeon | reverse complement strand
CCAGTTCTCGTGCGGAAGCATTAGCTCTCTTGTATCTTCAATTGTAACAATCTTCGCCCTCCTTGGAATGAAGAGCGAGATTGCGTTCATCGAAGTAGTCTTACCACTTGCAGTGCCACCTGCAAAGATTAGAGACTTCTTGTTCTCAATGCAAAGCCACAGATATGCCATTTGCTCAGCACTGAAAGTCTTCCAGGCTATCAGATCTACAGGCGTAACTGGCTCTTCTCGGAACTTTCTTATCGTGAAAGTGGAGCCATGATCGGTCACTTCTCTTCCAAGCGTTAGCTGAATTCTGCTCCCATCCGGCATCGTAGCATCAACCATCGGCTCAGCAACGCTAAGATGCTTCCCACACTTCTGCGCAAGGTTTATGACAAAGGAATCAAGCTCATCCTCATCTTCAAACACGATGTTTGTTTTGAGGTTTGTGTAAGATCTATGGAATACATATAGTGGTTTTCTGTAGCCGTTGCAGGATATGTCCTCCAGCATTCTGTCTCCCATCAATGCTGTTATCTTTCCATAACCCAGAAGATCCCTAAAAAGATAGTATAATATTTTGAAATACCCTTTTTCATCCAGCTCCAGATGTAGCTCATCTAAAACCTTTGTGTATACTTCTTTTAGAACGGTCTCGCGATCTAAACCATCAGTTAACTCCAGTTTTTCGAGTTCTTCGCGAATTATAAGAAAAATCTGACCATAAACTTCGACTTCGTAGGGTGAAAGCTTTGGTTCAGCAACAACGTAGGTGTATTCCTGCTCTTCGTCGTTGTATATTATGTAAACCTTGCAGTAGGGTTCTTTAATCCAGTATTCCTCCACTACCCTCCAGTTTTGTGGAGGAGAATATTCGACCATTGGACCATATTTTTCAACGCTGTATTCCTTTATTTTTTCTCGTCCCAGAATCCCAACTTCTTTTTTGGTTCTCAGCAACTTCTTTTCTTTTTTTGCCTCCTTTATTGCCTCTATTGCCTCCTTCTCATAGGGTTCAAGCTTTTCAGCCTCTTCTTCTTTCGTCTCCTTAACTTCTTTCTTTACCAAGGTAAGTGGGATTTTTGGCATCAAAATGTATTTAGTTTTTCGAGTAATTAAACTTTTTCATAATAATAGTTAGGATTTTCTTGTAATTTCAGCGATTCCTCTAATACCTTATCCTCATCAACTCTAAGAAGTAGACCATCCTCAACAATAATATTACCATCAATGATCACATCTCTAACTTCAGAACCCTTAGAAGCGAAAACAATCGAGTTTAACGGGTTGTATAGTGGATAATGTGTGCAATCAATCTTCATTACAACGAGATCTGCAAGTCTCCCGACTTCAATTACTCCTCCATCAACTCCATAAGCCATGTAGCCGTTTCTTGTGGCCATTTTCAGGTATTCAGCAGGATTTAGGAATTTTCGTCTCAACTGCTGAAGCAATGCAGAGATCCGCATTTCATTGAAAAGATTCAGCATGTTGTTGCTCGCAGCACCATCTGTCCCAAGACAGACATTTATCCCTTTTTCAAGCATTTCAGCAACTTTTGCTATTCCCGAAGAGAGTTTGAGGTTGCTTGAAGGACAATGAGCAACGCTCACACCGCTTTTCGATATTAACTCCATGTCGCTATCGCTAAGCCAAACACCATGGGCTAAAACAGTATTGCTGTCAAGAAATCCAATTGAGTCTAAAAGCTCAATAGGGCTCATTCCATATCTTCTTTTTGCCTCTTTTACTTCCCACAAAGTCTCGGAAGCGTGAATGTGCTTTATAAATCCATTTTCTTTGGCAATTTCAGAGATCTTTGCAAGGAAATCTTTGGAGCATGTGTAAACCGCATGCGGAGTTAAAATGCACTTTATTCTTTCTTTTCCATTCCATCTCTTGATGAAATCTTTTGCAATCCTCAGCTCCTCTTTTGCTCTATCCTCATTTCCTCTGTTCGCCATTCCATAGCCGAGAACCGCTCTTATTCCAGTTTCTTCAACCGCTCTCGCTACGCCGTCCATGTGGATATACATGTCCGCAAAGCATGTTATACCGCTTTTCAGCATTTCAACACATGCGAGCTCCGCTCCCAAATAAACCGCTTTTTCGTCAAGCTTGGCTTCCATTTCCCAGACTTTTTCAAGCCAATCTTTAAGTGGGAGCCCTTCAGCGTATCCCCTAAGTAAAGTCATTGCGGAATGTGTATGAGCGTTAAACAAGCCTGGAAGCACAAAACAGCCTTCAGCGTTTATCTTTTCTTCTCCTTTTATATCTTCTTTACCTACATAGCCTATTCTATTCCCCTCAACTCCGATGTTGTATCTCAAAAAGTTGCCGTTTATCAGGCACAGTCCATTTTTTATCACAAGATCAAACATATCCCTCCTTTGTTTTCAGTAGTTAAATTTTATGCATCTTAAAACTCTATGAAAGTCGAACCAACACCGTGAAATGCCATATAGTAAAGCAAAAAAGTCCTAAAATTTCTGCCCCTATCATATTTTTTGCATAGAGTATGTTATAAATTAAAGCAATCGAGCCAAAAAACAAAAGTATGGCATTAAAAATGGATAAATTTGTATTTGTAGAGTTCAGATAGCCAGTTAAAAGACTCATACTTAGCAGAATCGAGACCAATAACCCCAAGCAAAGAGAGCTGTGAAGTTCAGTTCCCAACGGAAAAACTCCTATTAGGGTTGTGAAGGCATAGCTGGTGATTAGAAAGCTTAATGCTATCCTTCCTAAGGCGTTTGAAACTTTGAAGTAGATCATAGAGGATAAAAATATTCCGAGAATTCCCGCAAGGATAAGAGAATAGTTGAACATATTTGCAGTCGTGTTAAGTCTTCCGAGTTCTCTAATGCTGTTTTCAGGAATATTAAAGTCTAAAATGACCGTTATTGCTGTAAAAATACTGATTATTGGAATCGCCGGGATTAAAAAGCACAGAATTCTGGAGAGCTCCACGAATTTAAGTTCACAGAGGGTATTTATCTCTTCTCAATTCCTGAGCGTTAAGCTTAAATACACTTATAATGCATAAGCATTCATGAAGGGATTAGGTGATTACTTTTGGGTTTAGGTATACGAGGGAGGAAAAAGGGAGAAATGTGGTGATAGGCGAAATAAAAACTTTCTCATCAACAAAGGGAGATCTGCTGAAAGGAAGGAACCCTCTGGAAATTCTGAAGGCATACGAAAGGGCGGGATGCTCAGGAATTTCATATATAACCGCAAGCTCTTTTAGAGGGAACATAGAAACTCTAAGAAGAATATGCAAAGAGACCACGCTTCCAGTTTTGAGAAAGGATTTCATAGAAAGCAAAGAAGAAATAGAAAGAACCGCAGAAGTTGAAGCTCGAGCACTCCTCCTGATTGTAAGGATTCTGAAAGAAAAGACTCCAGAATTTGCGGATCTATGCTTTGAGCATGGTTTAGAGCCTGTGGTGGAGGTTTTTGACGAAGAAGATCTTAAATTTGTAGAAAACGCTAAAACGGTTTTGATAAACAATAGAGATATTTTTAATCCCTCAGATGTGGACTTGAGCAGAACATTCAGACTTTCGCCAAAAATAAATGCATTTAAGATTAGCGGAAGTGGAATAGGCAAACTTGAAGACCTAAAAGTCTTAAAAGTTGTTGATGCTATTCTTGTTGGCACTTCTTTCATGCTTGCTGAGAATACTGAGCAATTCGTCAGAACTTTTGTGGAGGCGAAATTATGATCGAGGCACTTTTCGGAAATTTGGATATGGAAAAAGCCTATGAGATTGCTTCAAAGCTTCCAGAACTGGACGAGATCGAAATTTCTGCAATCCTTGCTGGACTTGAGCTCAAGGGTTACAATGCTGAGATCCTTGCTGGTTTTAGCAAGGCAATTCTTGATAAAGTTAAGCTCAATCTTGGCAAGGTCTTCGACACCTGCGGAACTGGAGGAGACCTCTCTGCCACGATAAACGTGAGCACAGCTGTGGCAATTGCGGTTTCAGTGTTCAAACCTGTTGCAAAGCATGGCAACAGAGCTGTGAGCTCGAAAAGTGGTTCAGCAGACGTTCTTGAGAAACTTGGCATCAAAATAGAACAGCCAGAAGAATTTGCGAGAAGAATGATCAACGAAACCAATTTTTCATTTCTATTTGCCCCCCTTTATCACAAAGCATTTGCCAAGGTAGTTGGAGTTAGAAAAAAGCTGAGGATCAGAACTATTTTTAATATCCTTGGGCCTTTAGTAAATCCCGCAAACCCAGAGCGACAGATCATCGGAGTTTCGAACGAAAAAATTTTACGAGACGTTGCAGAAACCCTCAGCCTGCTTGGCAGGAAGGGAATCGTTTTCAATGGTGCTGGGCTCGACGAGGTCAATCCGGGTGGAGAGACAGTTGCATATATTGTTGAAGGAAGCGTTGAGAGAATAAAGCTAATCCCAGCTGATTTTGGGTTAAGCGAGGCAAAGATAATTCCATGCAGAGACAGCGAAGATTCGGCAAATCGTATAAAGGCGGTTTTTGCAAATCAGGGCTTAGAAGAAGATAAAAAGTTCATAGCGATCAACTTTGCAACCGCTCTTTATGCTTTAGGCTACGAAGATCTGAAAGAGAACGTGGAGATCTTCAACTCAAAGCTTGAAAGTGGTGAATTTTTGAGAAAACTGGAGGAGATCGTATGCAAAAGCACGAATATGTCGATCCAGTAAAGCTATACTCAGTAATAAGAGAGCGGGAGTTTCCATTTATGCTCGAATCTGCAGAGAAAACGGGGAATGCAAGATACACTTACCTCTCCTTCGATCCGCTCTACACTGTTGAGATCGATCAAAAACTCAGAGTTGATGGTGAGGTAGTTGCAGAGATCAGCGACCCTCTTGAAGCTTTAAAGAGCATCCACGTGAAGGGGATGCTTGTTGGTTACATTGCCTACGATGCTGTGCTCGGATTTGTTGGCAAAAAAGTTGAGGAAAAGTCGATCTTCAACTGCTATGACTCCTACTTCGTTTACGATCATTATCTCGGAAAGCTTTTCAGCTACAACGTTGAAAATGCTGAAAAGATCGTTGAAAGAGCCAAGAGAGCAAGCATAGAAATGAAAGAAGGTGGAGCAAGCATTGAGAAAGTTGAAGATAAACAATACTTCGAGAAGATCGTAGAAAAGGGTAAGGAATACATTGAAGAAGGGGAAGTTTATCAGATCGTCCTTTCGAGAGAATACGAGGTTAAAAGCGATCTGGATCCGTTTGAGATATACTTAAGGCTCAGAGAATTAAATCCAAGTCCCTATATGTTTCTTCTCGAGTTTGAAAAGACATTAATTGGTAGCTCCCCAGAAACAATGGGCAGAGTTGAGGGAAGAATATTCAAGATCAACCCGATAGCGGGAACTGCGAAAAGAATTGTTGGAGAAGAAGATAAAACAATCCAGAAGCTTTTAAGTGATGAAAAGGAGAGGGCGGAGCATGTTATGCTTGTAGATCTTGCAAGAAATGATGTTAGAAGGGTTTGCAGAGCGGGAAGTGTTAGGGTGAGCAGATTTATGGAAGCAATTGCGTATCCGAGTGTGATCCACATAGAAAGCGAAGTAGTAGGAGAGCTGAAGCCAAATGCAACGCATTTCGATGCCATGCGATCTGCATTTCCCGCTGGCACAGTCACCGGAGCACCAAAGCGTAGGGCGGTTGAGCTGATAGACGAGCTTGAGAGATCAAGGCGTGGGATCTATGGTGGGGCGGTTGGCTACTTTTCTGAGAATTCTGACATGGCAATCGCAATAAGAATGATCGAGTTCAACAAGCTTTGCAGGATTAGGGCGGGAGCGGGAATTGTTGCGGATTCAAAGCCAGAAAGAGAGTATTACGAGACCGAGAACAAGATCTCAAAGGTTTTGAAGGCGGTGGGTCTATGATCCTCGTGATCGATTGCTACGACTCTTTCGTTTACAATCTCGTCGAATATCTCTCATTCTTTGACAGGGTGAAGGTTTTGAGCAGAGAAAATGCAAGAGAGGCCAAAAAATTAAGCTTTGATGGCATTGTCATTTCTCCCGGCCCGGGCAAACCAGATAGGGAGCTCGAGTTTCTCTTTGAAATAGGAGTTCCAGTGCTTGGGGTTTGTTTGGGTCATCAGATCATTGCCGAGGTCTTCGGTGGAAAGGTTGGTAAAGTTAAGCCCGTCCATGGAAAAGCTTCCATAGTTAAACACGATTCAGAAGGGATATTTAAAGGTGTCAAGAACCCATTTCTGGCTGGAAGATACCATTCCTTAGCAATTCTTGAAGTCCCGAAAGGTTTCAAAGTCACTGCAATGAGCGACGACGGAGTTATAATGGGGATCAGGAGAGGAACAATAGAGGGTGTGCAGTTCCATCCTGAGAGCGTTTTGACCGAAGAAGGTGTTAAAATGATCAGGAACTTCGTAGGGATCTGCAATGATCGTTAAGATCTGCGGAATTCGTAGCCTGAAAGAGCTCGAGATCGTTGAAAGATACGCTGATCTTGGAGGAGTTGTGGTGAAAAGCAATTCAAGGAGGGCTGTTAGCTTGGAGACTGCAAAAGAAATTATTGAAAACGCTTCCATTCCAATTTTTGTTGTTTCAACTTCTGAAAAGCTAAGCGATTGGGAGGAGATCTTGGCAAAGACGGAATGTGGATTTATTCAAGTCCATGGAAATTTAAGTGTTGAAGAATTCGAAATCCTTAGGAAAAGCGTTTTCACAATGAAGGCATTTATCGTTCGCAGTTATGAAGAGATCCTGCAAGAGATTGAGAAATACAGGCCCCATGAGATCTTGCTCGACTCGGGCTGTGGAAGCGGAAAAACGCATGACTGGAGTATAAGTAAAAGGATCGCTGAAATTTATCCAGTCATTCTCGCTGGAGGACTCAATCCAGAGAATGTGAGAAGGGCGATCGAAGAAGTGAAGCCCTTTGGAGTTGACGTTTCCTCTGGAGTTGAAAAAAATGGAATTAAGGACGAAATTCTGATTAGGGAATTTGTTCGGAGGGCTAAAAATGAGATTTGGTGAATTTGGCGGAAGATATGTTCCAGAAGTTTTGATTCCACCTCTTGAAGAGCTTGAGAAAGCTTACAACGAGCTTAAAGATGACGAGGAGTTCAGAAAAGAACTTGATTATTACCTTCGAAGCTACGCTGGTAGACCCACTCCGCTTTACTTTGCAAAAAATCTAAGCAAAGAGCTTGGCATGAGGGTTTACCTGAAAAGAGAAGATCTTTTGCATGGTGGAGCTCATAAGATCAACAACACCTTAGCACAGGCTTTACTTGCAAAGTTTATGGGCAAAAGCAGAATTATTGCAGAGACTGGAGCGGGACAGCATGGAGTTGCAACCGGAATGGCTTCCGCTCTCCTTGGGCTGAAATGCAGGATTTATATGGGAGCATTGGATTACGAAAGGCAGAAGATGAACGTTTTCAGGATGAAGATCCTCGGCGCTGAGGTTGTGCCAGTTGAGAGCGGAAGCAGAACGCTAAAGGACGCCATTAACGAAGCTCTGCGGGATTGGGCAGAAAGCTTTGAGACAACGCATTATCTTATTGGCTCAGTTGTCGGCCCCCATCCTTTTCCCACAATTGTAAGGGATTTCCAGTCCATAATAGGCAAAGAAGCAAGAAGGCAAATTCTTGAGCTTGAGCAACGTTTGCCCGACGCAGTAGTTGCATGCGTTGGCGGGGGAAGCAATGCGATGGGAATCTTTTATCCCTTCCTTAAAGACAAAGTCAGGCTGATCGGCGTCGAGGCTGGTGGAGAGGGGATTGAAAGTGGAAGGCATTCAGCATCGCTTTCTGCTGGTAGCAAAGGAGTTCTTCATGGCATGCTTTCATATTTCCTTCAAGACTCCGAGGGGATGATTGCGGACACGCACAGCATTGCTGCTGGGCTTGATTATCCTGGCGTGGGACCTGAGCATGCCTATTTAAAGGACTCTGGGAGAGTTGAGTATTCAATAGCTACAGACAAAGAAGCTTTAAACGCTTTTCTGAAGCTCTCAAAGCTCGAAGGAATAATTCCCGCATTGGAAAGTGCCCACGCGTTGGCTTATCTTGAAAAGGACGAGAGTCTTAAGGGCTCGGTTGTGATTGTAAACTTATCTGGCAGAGGAGACAAGGATCTTGGCATCGTCATGGAGGTGCTGAAATGATTGACAAGTCTTTAATTGTTTTCTTTCCAGCTGGATATCCGAGCAAAGAGAAAACGCTTGAATTTATGCTCTATGCTAATGCGGACGTTTTTGAGCTCGGAGTTCCTTTCAGCGATCCAATAGCAGATGGACCAGCGATTCAGAAAGCCTACTTCACCGCAATCAGCAATGGCTTCAGGCTAAGAGATGCTTTCTGGATCGCAAAGAAGTTCAGAGAGCAAAGCCATAAGAAACTCGTGCTCATGAGTTACTACAACCCGATCTATAGAACAGGAATAAAGAAATTCGTCGAAAATGCATATTCATGTGGCATTGATGCCATACTTGTCGTTGATCTACCTTACGACGAGGCAAACGAATTCGTTGAAGTCTGCAGAGATGTGGGAATGAAAAATGTTTTCCTTTCAGCACCAAACACAAGTGATGAGAGGCTTAGAGCCATTGACGAGCTTTCCGAGTTTATCTATCTTGTTTCCACCTACGGGGTTACTGGGGTCAGGGATAAGATCTCTGAATTGGCGTTCAAAGCACTTAGAAGGGCTAAGAGTGTTTGCAGAAAACCAATAGCGGTTGGATTTGGAGTCTCAAAAAAGGAACATGTTGCAGAGTTATTCCAAGCGGGAGCGGATGGAGTTGTTGTTGGAAGTGCGATCGTAAGGCTGATCGAGCGGTTTGGGGACAATGCTGCAAAAGAGATCGAGACGTTTACAAACGCTCTTCGGGATTCGTGATCTGGGAACCGAAAGGTTTAAATAACCAACAAATACCACAAATGCTGATAATTATTATAATGTTTTAAATCAAGAGGGTTCTGGAAAATTATAAATATCTTAAACGCACAATGCTAAATATTAAAATTACGGAGGTGGTTAGATGGATCTTGAACTGACGCAGATACAGAAGGACATTCTGTATGCGTTGATAACGCTGTATAAGAAAAAGGCGGGCGGATCGATCAAGGGGGAGGAGATTGCAGAGCTGATAAATAGAAATCCCGGCACAGTTAGGAACCAGATGCAGGCATTAAGAGCTTTAGGGCTTGTTGAAGGTGTTCCCGGACCAAAGGGAGGCTACAGACCGACTTCAAAGGCTTATGAATTACTATCGATAACGAAGCCAGAAGAGAGCGTTGCGGTTCCAGTAATAGTCAATGAAACTCCGATTGAGGATCTCTCTGTAGAGGAGATCGATTTGCCTTCAGTCTCCAATCCTGAAGTTTGCCAAGCAAGGATTAGACTTCTTGGGGATGTCAGAAAGATTGTGCCTGGAGATCGAATAATCGTAGGTCCGACTCCAGTGAACGAAATCGTGGTTCAGGGCAAAGTTGTGGGAAGAGATGATACAGCAAATACGGTTATTATAGACATCGAAAAGATAGTGGCTTTGCCAAAAGACACTGTGGGGGAGCACATGTCTTCACCGATCATTTCCATTGAAAGTAATGCCAAGGTTTCAGAAGCTGCAAAGTTGCTTGCAGAAAAGGAAATATACTGTGCTCCCGTAAAGAAAGACGGTAAGTTTGTTGGTATTCTAACTCTTGACCACATAGCAAAGGCAGTTGCACAGGGCAAGCTTGATGCAAAAGCGGAGGAAGTAATGCGTCCAAAAATCGTGCTAGTAGAGAAGGATACAAAGATAAGGGAAGCAATAAGGCTCATGAGAGACGAAAATGTCAGAATTTTAGTAGTTACAGATCGCGGAGAGCCGGTCGGAGTTATTACAGATCAGAAGATTTTGACGAAATTAGCACCAGAGCAGTAATCTCCATTTTAACTATTTTTTATCCTTGAGGCAAGTGCTAAAAAGCAGAGAATTGCCCCAAAATATAGACAAGTGGTGTATCCATAATTCTCTGCAATTACACCCCCTAAAAGCGACCCTACTATTGTTGACAAATAAATTGTCGAATTAAGAAATCCAGCGGCGCTGTTTCTCTCGACATTCTTTTCTAGAACAATTCTAAGAGAGCCGACATACATGGCACTCCATCCGAGTGCTATCAATACCTGAATTGCCAAGAATTCGTAAATTTGGGTTGCGAGAGAGTAGAGTAAGAAGGTCATACCTGAGAATATTGTTCCTGCATTCAAAAGTCTATTCGGATCAAATCTCTCTATCTTTTGCATTATTATGAACTGTAGAAAGGAATTCGTGAAGTATATCACACCTATCCAAAACTTTGAGATTCCCAGTTCTGCCAGATAGATTGGAAAAATGAGCCAAACTGCACTTGCCCCAATATGTCGAAGCAGGAATGCAAAATAAATTGACAAGTTCTGTTTTATTATCTTAAGCGATCCCCTACTCCTTTTAATATTTCCTGATGGAATTTCCTCTCTAATGGCGATTAAAAAGGCTAAAAAGAAAAGTGCTGCTCCAAACAAAAAGATTCCATAATAGACCATTATAATACCGGCTATCAACTGTCCAAAAGCCCAACCAAGGCTACCAAAGGCTGAAAAATGTCCGACATTCCTATTTTTTTCATATGCGTAGGTAACAAGAGCAGCAGGAAATATTCCGATTGAAAATCCGGCGAGAGCTCTTATTATTAGCAGTTGTAAAGGGCTGGTGACGAAGCACTGAGCAAAAAAGAATATTCCCGATATAAGCAGTCCAGTTGCCAGTATAATCTTTCTATTATAAAAATCAGAAAGTCTGCCGAAGATACTCGAGGCTATAAATGTCGAGAAGCTATAAGCTGATGCGATTATTCCAACTTCCAAATCTGAAGCACCAATCTCTTTTGCAAAAACCGGGATGAACAGCAAGGAAGATGCTATCGAGACCTGAGTAAGGAAATTTATCAGCGAAGCTCTCATTAAATGTAATAAAAGTCAGGAGATTTAAAAATTGGTAAAAAACTAAAATTACTCCAAAACTCTAAAAAGCTGTTGGAGTATTAGAGCGAGTCTTCTCCCCGTATCGGTCAGTTCATAAGTTTCAGAGTTTTTTTGCACGAGGTTGAATTCCATCAATGCCTTGAGATGGCGATCTAAAATGCCGGGATTTAGCTTTGTCTCAAACATTAACTGAGAAAATCGCCTGGGATTCTTTTCAAGGCTGAAAAGAATGTCACTAACACCATTTCTAGATATCACTTTTAGGAACTTCTGGTGTTCTTCGTTTGTCTTGATCCCGAACAACTCCCTCGGAGGCAAACTTAGTATTATCATAATAATCACCACCTACATTCTTTTTTGAGCGAATTAAGTATATAATTTTTTTCGTTTCGCTTTATTTATAAAGTAAAGAAATTAAATTCTTTTTATCATATATTCGAAACTTTTTCGAAATCCCAGCTTTCTATAGTATTCCCTAACGCCGACACCACTTATAACCGCAATTTTATCATAAAATTCCTTTGCGATTTCTTCAGCAGTTTTTAGCAATTTCTCTCCAAAGCCTCGGTGCTGAAAAGCCTGCACTTTTCCAAGTGGTGTAGCCCTTCCATAGATATGTAGCTCTCTTATCAATGCACAGTCCTTTAAGGTGTTAATGAATGGTTTGGACGGAAATCTAAGTCGAATAAAACCGACAAGTGCATCGTAGTCAGGTATTTCGTATGATATAAAGAATTCTCTGCCCTTGGAAGCCTCGTATTCTACTATTTTTAATTCGGCTTTTTTGTATTCATCTTCCTTTACTCCTTTATGTCCTACTTCTCTGCACCTTATACACCTGCATTCTCCTCCAAGTTCCTTTAGTCTTTTCTTGACGAGTTGCCTTATGTTTCCAGCTTTTAAACCTATTGCAATATTTGTGGGTATATCTCTCTGGATTCTCTGAACCCTAACCCACTCCGGGAAACTCATTTTTGCTTTAGCAATCAAATCTACGACTTCCTCAGTGCTATATGGTGTATATTCCCCTTTTTCCCACATCTCGTAGAGTTTTGTTCCCTTTACAACCACTGTTGGGTATATTTTTAAATAATCCGGTTTAAACTCAGGATTTGAAAAAATCTCTTTTAGACAGTTCAGATCTCGATTAAAATCCGAACCGGGAAGCCCCGGCATAATGTGATAGCAAACTTTTAATGCGGAATCTTTGAGCAGTCTGGTTGCTTCGATCGTGTCTTCAACAGTGTGACCCCGAGTTATTCTCTCCAAAACGTCATTATAAATGCTCTGCACTCCGAGTTCCACCCTTGTTGTCCCATATCTCAGCATCTCTAAGATGTGTTCTTCCCTTGCGTAGTCAGGGCGAGTCTCAATCGTTAATCCCACACATCTTACTTTTGCACGTTCATTTTTTCTTTTGGCTTTCTCAAGCTCACTTTCCAGTTTTGCATTCCCTTGGAAGGAGTTGAGCGCATTGTATATGTCAAGAATAAATTTATCCCGATATTCTTTATCTCGAGCGATAAAAGTCCCGCCCATAACTATGATTTCCGCCTTTTCTACATCATGGCCGATCTCAGCAAGTTCTCTCAACCTTGCTGTGACTTGACGAAACGCATTGTAGTTATGCTGTCTTCCCCGCTGTGCTGCTGGTTCGAAGCCTGTGTAGCTTTGAGGGCTGTTAAATTCAACACCTCCGGGGCAGGGAACACATTTACCATGGGGACATGGAGCGGGAGAACTCATTACAGCAACAACTACAATCCCGCTTATGCTTCGAACGGGCTTTAGTCTCAAAATTTCTCTAAGCTTCTCATAAAACTCTGTCCCCTTAGCTTCTTGAAGAATTTCAACGTTTGAGGGAATTTTTGCCAATTTAAAATTTTTTGACATCTCCTTCTTAATTCTCAAAGCTTCTTCAAGATTTTTTGCCTTTGTGGCAATTTCAAAGGCAATTTCTCTGATCTGTTCTGCTTCCATCTCCCTTATCAGATTTCGGAAATGTTTATAAATTTATTCTACTACGATTTCAGCCGGGGTTGCAGAGAGGGACTGCGCCAGCCTTGAGAGCTGGTGCCTTAACGGGCGCGTGGGTTCAAATCCCACCCCCGGCGTATTTATAAAGGTTCAAAACTCGACTATTTCGAGTTTAAGGTTAATGTCAAATTCCGTCTATACATTAAAGCCCTAATCTAAATTCGCAATAAGAAGGAGTTTACTAAGAACCAAGACAAAAAATAGGGGTCGTGTTAGGCTATCTAATTACTACAAGTGTCTGGAAGGATTCGAAAATCCATCTACTTCAATATTAAATCGTGGCTTCTCTCTTCCAATAGTCTCCTTTTTGTCAATGAAAACGTAAAGAGCTCCATCACCAATTTTTATAAAAGCTTTATACCCTCTCTCTCCATACTCGCAGAGCTCATAATTATTTCCTGTTTTCTTAACTGGAAATATGAAGACGCCTGGGGGAGGATAGTATATTATTTTATTTCCCTCATTTATGCCAATTGCATCCCCAAACAAAGAATCTCCGTAAAATGGAATTACAGTGGAATTTGGAAAATCAAAGTTTATTTTTTCGATTGTTTGTGGAGTTATATCTACACCGCTTGTTATAAAATACCTTATTCGATCAGCCGCTGGTTTCAGGACGTCATATAGAAGCGGGGGATATCTAACCACGAATTCTCTCTCGTCGCGTAAGATAACTTGACCTACTCTCTTAAACGTTGGTTCCAGCCTCTCTTGGACCTTGCTTCTCGGAATTTTACGAGATCTAGGGAAATAGAGGAGTCTATTTCATCGAGAAACCTGTCGTTGAGAATTCCGGGCAGTTCAGAAAAATTCTTGAAACCGATGCGGACATTTCGTTGGACATCAGCTTAGATATTCGGAGTTTTATGAGATGATAAGGAAGGAGATCGAATCCGGTTCATTCTATGTCGAAATGGAAATTCAATCTCCCTCCGATCCAAAGGCTGGTCTTATACTCGATACCGGAATACATTTCGTGGATCTGCCGATCTATTATCTCGGTTCTCCAGAAAGTTTTGAGGCTAGGGGGAAAAGGAACTCATTCGATTTAATTCTGCATTACAGTCGTGGTTTCTGGAGGATAACGGGAGAGCTAAAGGACTACTACAGGATCAATTTCTCGGTAAACTGGAAAAAGGGGGTTAGCGATGGAATTTCGATGAGTTTTGACGGAAAGGAGTTCGGGGATCTCGATTTCTATTACGGGGAAATGAAGGACGTTATTCTCTATGCGATGGGCGAAAGGAAAAGACCAAGAATAAGTCTGGAAAGTCTTATGAAAACCTATGAACTCGCATTCGAAGTTGCGGAGAATATGCTTATAGGTTAATAGATGACACTGGAACGGATGAATCCGGAAAAAATTGATGAGGCGAACTCGTTATTGGAACTCGGATCGAATTATTACGAAAGAGGAGAATTCGATGAAGTAGGCTGAAACCCCACAACTTAATTCGAGAGGTCATCATATTAATTCAACTAAAAAGTCAATCGGGTTAAAAAGTCCAATTGTCCTCAGGATCATCCTCAATCACGTTAAATTTCTCCTTTGGATTCACCACTCTTAAAATTTTAAGAATTTCCTCAACAAAGTCTTTCGAACCAATTCCAGAGCTTTCAAGTATTTTCTTGATTTTCGGATATTCAAGAACTCTTGAAATCTCCTTCAAAATCTCGCTGGATGTAAAGATCTCTATTTTATCATCTTTCAGGAGTTCTTCAAACTCTTTGGCAAGGATTTTGCTGAAAAAGATCGAAATCCAGATGTTTGTATCGAGAACTACTCTCGTTTTCTTGCCCATTCAATCGCTTCCGCGATTATTTTCTCCGGATCGATTTTTTCCTTTTCAAGATTGCGGGCAATTCCGGACGCTAAACCGGAAAAGTTGATCTTATCAATTTTTTTGAGAACTATCTCGTCATCCCTCAAGATTAAGGCAAGTTTTTCACCCTCTTTTATTTTCAATTTCTCTCTGGCCTCTTTTGGTATCACTATCTGCCCCTTCTTCGACACTTTCACAACACCTTCCAACTTTTCCATGATTTCATATCTGTTGGAATTGCATAAATAGTTTTACAAGTAAGAAATCAGCGGAGAACTTAATCTATCCTGTTCAATGCGATCCCTTTCCGTCTATCTGAGTTCATTGAAACAGAACAACGGCAGTTTGGATCCCCATCAAAACTTCAACAAGCTCCATTCCAACTTTAAACTTCTCTGAGCGCTGGACTTTTAAGAATCTTTGTCATCAGATCTGGAATTGCTTTGCCTTCTTCAAGCCATATGTTAAAAAATAAACAGCCCAGATATTGCGTAGGCAATAGGTCAAACTTTATTTAACCAAAGACAAAATTATTTTGTGCGTGTAGCTCTGGAAACCTACGGATGCACGATGAATCAGGCTGATTCGGACATTATTAGAGCCTATTTGTCTAAGGAATTCACTCTAACAAATGTAGAAGATGCGGATGTCGTTGTAATAAACTCATGCGGGGTGATCGATTTCACGGAAAGGAAGATTATAAGAAGGATTGTCGAACTAAAGAATGCTGGGAAAAAAATCGTCCTTGCAGGGTGTCTAACAAGAATATCAGAACCCGCAGTGGAACTTTCAGATTCTGCGGTATCACCCGACAATCTTGATAAGATCGCTGACGCTGTAAAATCAGCTTTTAATGGTGGCGTGCGATTTATTGAATGGAAAGATGTTGATAAGAGCTGTTTGACTAAGTTAAGAAGTCGAGAGAACGTAATTGCGATAGTTTCAATATCTGAAGGTTGTCTTGGACATTGCTCTTTCTGTGCAACCAAATTCGCAAGGGGAAAGCTCAGGAGTTTCAGCATTGAGGGAATTCTGAATGAAGTTGAAACCGCTGTAAGAAGTGGCTTTAAAGAAATACAGCTAACATCGCAAGACACTGGTTGCTATGGACTTGATAAAGGAGAATTTCTACTTCCAAAGTTACTTGAGAGAATATCGAAAATAGACGGAGAATTCAGAGTAAGGGTTGGAATGATGAACCCACAGCATGCAAAGAAGCAAATCGAAGAACTGATAAATGCCTTCGAGAGTGAAAAGATATACAAATTTTTGCACATTCCTGTGCAGAGCGGAGATAATAAGATTCTCGAGGATATGAAAAGAGAACACTCCGTAGAAGACTTTCTGGAAGTTGTGGACAGCTTTAGAGAAAATTTTGAAATTACTCTGGCTACCGACATCATCGTCGGTTATCCCACAGAAACCGAAGAATCCTTCTGGAAAACCTATGAGCTTATCGAAAATGTGAAGCCCGATATCGTAAACATAACAAGGTTCTCAAAGAGAAAAGGAACACCGGCAGAGAAGTTGAAAGAAATTCCCGGATGGATTGTAAAGGAGAGGTCAAGAAAGCTTACCGAATTATGCGTAAGAATTGGGTTGGAGAACAATCGGGATTTTTTGGGCAAAGAACTGAAAGTTTTGCTAACAAGTGCTGGAAAGAAGTTCATGCTCGCGAGGTCCAATTCATATAGGGCAATTATAACAACTGGTGAGCTTGGAGAATTCAGAAAGGTAAAAATTGGGGCTTGCAGACACAATTACCTTCTCGATGAAGAATTGGTCAAACATGAGAGTCCTCAAACCCTTCGACCCTTGGAAATCTAAACTCTGCACCTGTGGCTACAAGCTATCCTTCAACCCCTACACGGGCTGTGCTCATCGCTGTGATTACTGCTATGCAACCTATATTCCAAGGTTTTGGGAAGTGAGAGAGAAAAAGGATCTTCTCCGAAATCTGAGGAAAGATCTTGAAGAGCTGAAGGGAAATGAAGTCATCTCGATGTCGAACAGTTCTGATCCTTATCCACCAATCGAGAAAGAGAAGATGATAACAAGAGAATGTCTGAAATTGTTTAGAGAATTTGACGCTAATGTTCTGATTGTTACAAAAAGCGACTTAGTCATTCGGGATCTTGACATCTTGTCTGAAATGAATGCAGTTGTTAGTATGACCATTACGGGCTGTGATCAACTCGAGAAATTCGCTCCTCCAACTGAGAGGAGAATCGTAGCATTCAAAGAGATTTCGGAATTTTTGCCTGTGGTGCTAAGATTTGATCCTATTATTCCGTTTCTGAACGAAAACAGGCTTGAATTGATCGAAATCTGCGAACCTGAACATGTAGTTACTTCAACGCTTAAGCTAAGACGCGATTCTTTTAACAGAATTGCAAAAACCCTTCCATGGCTGGCTGAGGGGCTAAGAAGGCTTTACTTTGAAGAAGGTGAAAAGTTGGGAGGATATTGGTTTCTCAAAAAAGATCTGCGTTTAGAGATTCTCAGGAAAATTGAAGATTTTTGTGAATCTCTTGGGATAAGCTGTGGATTCTGCAGAGAGGGTTTTGAGTTCAAGGCTAAAAGTTGTGATGGAAAGCATTTGCTGAGAATATTTTGATAGTATTTTGAATTCGTAAAACAAAAAGTTTTTACTCCATAGATAACGTTTCTTATGGAAACTAAGTTTATAATTCGAACACTGTTTACTGCTTGGGAAAATGGAGATATTGTCGTTGGACCAAGTTATCTGGCAGAAAAATTGGAAATATCAAAATCAACCGCACAGAAGTTGCTTTTGAAACTTTCTGAGCTTGGGTATGGTATATATGTAGAGAAAAAGGGTTTTATTTTGACTGAGGGGGGCTTGAGAGAGGGAAAAAGGATTGTAAGAAAACACAGACTTTTAGAGTGTCTTCTTGAGGACATAGGTATTGAAAAGACCTGTATTTGTGAAGAAGCTTCAAAAATAGACCTGTCGCTTGGAAAAGAACTTGAAAGACTCATCGAAGAAAGATACGGTAAAAGAGAGAGATGTCCATGCGGAAAACCTATACCGCTTTTCTGATGCTTCTACTATTTCTGGGAATTGGTGAGGGAAAAATTTTTGTTTCAATCCCCGATCTCGAGAAGATAGCGGAGAAGATTTCAGGAGAAGACGTTGAAAGCATTTTACCTTCCGCAATTGATCCGCATTTTTTCTCTCTCAGCTATTCGGAAATTAAAAAATTGGAGACTTCCGATATGGTAATACTTGCGAATTCCCAGTTGATTGGATTTGAAGCAGAAATCAAGAAGATTTGTGAAGAAAAATGCCTCGATTTTGAAGATTACAATGCAACCATTCTCGAATTTCCCGGTGTAGGGCACAATCTGCATGCTTACTGGCTTTTGCCAGAAAATGCAGTGAAAATCGGATTTGCCATAAAGAATAAACTTTCTGAATTACACCCTGAAAGAGCTTCCCAGTTCACCAGAAATTACGAGGAATTTAGAGAAGCGGTTGAGCGTGCACAAAGAAATGCAGAAAAAATAGTCTCGAAAGTTAAGGATTACGACTTTGTAGCTATGGATCCGCACTCCGCATACGCTATTTCTGCCCTTGCCTTGAAGGTCGCATTTGTGTTTCCAGAAGAAATTCCTCCCGGTGGTATGGAAATTCAGAAGCTAAGTGGGCTGAAAAACTGCGTTATAGTTATTGCAGACTACCAGGAGGGAACAAAGATCGGGGAGATTGCTGAGGAGATTGCAAAGGAAAGTGGATGTGGATTCACGAAGGTAAATGTAATGTCGGATCTCGATTTTGATGTTCAGCTTTTGGCAAACGCTGTTCTTCTCGCAAATCCATCCTTCAGAGACTCGGAGAAAAATGAAATTTTGTATATTCTCTCGTTGATAGCTGTTTTAGAAGCGGTAGCTTTGGTGGTGATATGGCGATCAAGGCGAAAAACCTGAGCTATTCCTATGGAAAGCAAAGAGTTCTGGAAAACTTAAACTTCGAGATTTGTGAGAACGAGTTCGTTGCGATCCTTGGCCCAAATGGCGCGGGGAAGACAACTCTTTTGAAGTGTATTCTTGGAACGCTCAAAGCAGAGGGTGAACTTAGGGTTTTAGACTCAGATCCAAGGAAAGATAAGCGAATACTCCGGTTTGTTTCATACGTTCCTCAAAGAAGTTCGTTATCTCTGGATTTACCACTAACTGTCGAAAAAGTTCTATCAATGCGCTCTAAGGAACTTGACTGGAAAATTTTAGAAGATCTGGAGCTTGTGGATAAGCTAAATTTGCTTTTCAGGGAGTTAAGCGGGGGATTTCAGCAGAGGGTTTTAATAGCCAGAGCCCTTATGAACAAGCCAAGAATCATTCTGCTTGACGAACCTTTCAACGGAATTGATCTTGTAAGCCAAGAAAAGATTCTGGAAATGCTCGAAAATGTTGATGCCACAATTTTGATCGTTCTACACAACATAAACCCTGTTTTGCATACATTGGACAGAATAATGCTCCTCAATAGGGAGATAATTGCGTTCGGTAAAGCTGATGAAGTATTTAGAAAAGAAAACATGCTAAAGTTATACAAGACAGAAATTCCTCTTGTAATCTGCGAAGAGGGATTTATTCATCCTTTATACGGTGATCACCATGGATAGAGTTTTGATTTCGATCATCCTGATTTCATTACTCATCTCTATTGCTGGAAATCTCGCGGTTTTCAGAAAAGCATCTTTTTTAATAGCCGGAGTTGCACATTCAGCACTTGCTGGAGTGGCATTATCTTTGCTTCTCTCATCTTTGAGTTTGAACGTTGATTATTTCTTCCTGGCATCTGCATTTGCAATTGCCTTTGCAATCCTTGCCTCACTATTTTCGAAGTTCACAGATATAGACACAGGAATAGCGATTTCCTTTGCTTTATCCATGGCTTTAGCTGTAATATTTCTTTCAGCAGTTCGCAGTATGTCTGCAAAAATATGGACATTCCTTTTTGGAGAGCTTATGCTTGTAACAACAGAGGATTTAGCTTATCTTACCTTTTCTGCACTATTGGTTATCTTCCTGTTCGGTATGTTGTATGAAAAATTCATATTCTTTCTTTTTGACCCTGAAAGTGCTCAGGCATCCGGGATAAACATAAAGCTCCTTGATATCATCCTTGTTGCGATAATTGCAGTTTCGGTAGTTGCAGTTATAAGATCAGTGGGTGCTATTTTGGCCTACTCGATATTCGTAGCCCCTTCTGCCATTTCAAAAGAAGTTTCCAAGAGTGTAAAACAAAGCTTTATTATAGCCTTTGGAATAGCTCTTCTTTCATTATTGCTCGGTATCTCGATTTCAATGTTAATTCCGATTTCTGCAAGTGCTCTATCTGCTTTTATTGCTTCAGCACTTTATCTCGCAACATATTATATAAAAAATAGTTTATTTTAGATTTCGAAGCTTCTCAAGAATTATCTTTCTCTCAGCCCTCGCAACCACTTCTCTTATCTTCTGGACCATATCTGGATTTGCAGAGACACTATCGATTCCCATCTCTACGAGCTTTTCAACCACGTGCGGATAACTTCCTGCTTGTCCACAAATCGACGTCTTAACTCCATGCTCTTTGCAGATTCTTATTGTTCTCTCAATGAGCTTCATAACTGCTGGATGCGTCTCATCGTAGAGATATGCGACGTTCTCGTTGTTTCTGTCAACTGCAAGAGTGTATTGAGTTAAATCGTTAGTTCCGAGGCTTATAAAGTCTATGCCCTCTTTAATAAGATCTTCGATGATCAGCGCTGCAGCAGGAGTTTCGACCATGATTCCGAATTCTATTTTGTCAAGCGGAATTCCCTCCTCAATTGCAATTTTCTTTGCTTTTCTGATTTCTTCCGGACATACGATTAGCGGAAGCATTATACCTATGTTTGTAAACCCTTCATCGATCAATCTCTTTATTGCTCTCATCTCCGCCCTTAAGTGCATCTCCTCAGCGAGATCTCTTCGAATTCCTCTGAATCCAAGCATCGGATTGGCCTCAATCGGTTCGTCCTCTCCGCCTTCCATGGCTCTGAATTCATCTGTAGGAGCATCTATTGTTCGGATCCACACGGGCTTGGGATAGAATGCCTTCACGACCTTTTTCATCTCGTTGTAGATCAGCTCGATGTATCTATCAATTTCTCCATCTTTTATAAATTTCATTGGATGTTTCTCAAGCGAGAGTATCATGTGCTCAATTCTGAAAAGACCCACACCATCTGCGTTTGTTTCCTTTGCTACCTTTTCTGCTGCGTCTGGTAAAGAAAGATTTACTTTGACTTCTGTGGCCGTAATGATTGGAGAAGCCGAAACGGGCTTCATTTCTTCTTTTTTGGCGACTTCAAGCTTTCCTAAGTATACTATTCCCTTCTCTCCATCGACAGTTACCACCATTCCATCCTTAAGTAGCTTCGTAGCGTTTTTAGTTCCAACAACCGCTGGAACTCCGAGTTCTCTAGAAACTATTGCAGCATGGCAGGTCATCCCTCCTTCGTCAGTAACAATCGCGGAAGCTCTTTTCATTGCTGGAACCATGTCAGGAGTAGTCATTACAGCGACGAGAACATTACCCTCTTTGACTTTTGAGATGTCTTTCTCGCTTTTTACAATTTTAACTTCGCCAACCGCAAAACCGGGAGAAGCTCCCAAACCCTTGAGCAAAATTGTGCCCTCGTCAACGATCCCTGTCTTTTCTTCCTTTACCTCCTTTATAGTTGTTATCGGTCTTGATTGGACTATATAAATTTCCTCTCCCTCAATGGCCCATTCAACGTCCTGCGGCTTTCCATAGTGCTCCTCTATTATTTCACCGAGATCTACAAGCCTTCTAATTTCTTCGTCAGATAAAACTCTTTCTTTTCCCTTTTCCCCAAGTTCTACTCTTTCATTTCCGTTCTTTCTAACGATCATGAACTTCTTTTCTGCAACTTTAACCTCCAAAAGCTTCTTATTTACTCTATCGTAAACATAAGTGTCTGGCGTGACAAGTCCTCCGACTATAGCTTCACCCAATCCAAATACAGCTTCTATTATGCACTTTTTTTCTCCAGTTACAGGATGAGATGTGAACATGACTCCGCTCTTTTCGCTGTTGACCATTTTCTGAACTACAATCGCAATGCTAACGTCTTCATGCCTGAAACCCTTCTGAACGCGATAGTAGATCGCTCTTGGCGTAAAAAGGCTTCCCCAACACTCTTTAACCTTGTTAACAACTTCATCTTCACCCTTTACATTAAGATAAGTGTCCTGTTGTCCTGCAAAGCTCGCATCAGGCAAGTCTTCTGCAGTTGCTGAACTTCTTACTGCTACATACACGTCTTTTCCATTTCCAAGCTTTTTGTAAGCCTTTTTTATTTCTCTATCGATATCCTCGGGGATTTTTGCTTCTCTAATTAACTTTCGAATTTCCTCAGAAATCCTATTCAGTTCTTCTGTGTTCTCAACATTCAGATCGCGAAGAAGGTTGTATATCTTGTCTTTTAAATTTGTTCGGCTTATAAAATCTCTAAAAGTCCTCGCATCGACTACAAAGCCATCAGGAACAGGAATTTCAATTCTCATGAGTTCACCAAGATTTGCTGCTTTACCTCCAACGATTGAAATATCGTTCTTATCCACATCGCTCAACCAGAGCACTGGCATTGGATCACCGAAAAGAAGTTCGTTCTTTGTTTAAAAATTTTTATTTAAAGTATTGTTCAAGCAATTCTCTAAGCTTTCCCATTCTAATCGTTTCAGCAGGCTCGAAAATCCTTTTTCCGAACCTTTTAGCGAGTTCTTCAAGTCTTTTTGAGATTTCAACATCGCTATATTCTCTGGCAAAATCAAAAGGACCCTTTTTTCTTCCATAGGCCAATTTTATTGCTGTATTAATTGTCTGCGGATCAGCAATTCCGAGTTCGACAAGCTTTGTCGCCTCGTTTATTTCCAAAAATATGAAGTCTCTAACGTCAACCCTGTCAGTGGCCTTGCTCAGATCTATTTCTGGTCTTGTGCTCCAGTCATAGAATCCTTTTCCGCTTTTCTTGCCGAGCTTCCCCTCTTTAACCATTTTCTCGAGATATCTGGGCTCATAATCTGGACTGAGATTTTGAGCGTAGTATTTCATCGCATTGCACACTACGTCCAAACCAAGGTAATCCCAGAGTTCAAACAGCCCAATCACGTTTCCCGCTTTTCTGTATGTAGCATCAACTTCTTCAGGCGTTGCAATGCCATTTTCTATGATACAAAGCCTTAACACAGAAGTGGGAGCAACGACTCGATTCACAATGAATCCTGGGGTCTCTTTGTTCAGCACTATTGGCGTTTTCTTTAGTGTTTTGAGAAATTCAATGCAGGTGTTTAGAGTTTCGTCGCTCGTCTTTTCTCCCCTTGTTAGCTCCACGATCTCCATGATAACAACGGGTGTGAAGAAATGCATTCCAATGAACCTGTCTTCCCTCTTCGTAGCCTTTGCGAGCTTAGTTATGCTCATAGTCGATGTATTGGTGGCAAAAATGCACTCTGGCTTTGCAATCTTATCGCACTCAGCAAAAACCTCGACTTTCTGCTCAAAGACTTCTGGAATTGACTCAATGAGCAGATCAGCATCCTCAACGGCGGTTTTCAAATCAGTGGTTGGGTGAATTCTTGAAAGAACTTCATTTGTGTCTTTTATAACACCTTTTTTCTCCAGTTTGAAAAGACCGTCAGTAATCCTTTTCATTCCCTCCTCCAACGAACTTTGCCTTCTCGCCCTGATCCAAACTTCATAGCCAGCAATAGCACAATTTTCTGCAATTCCATGACCCATTTCCCCTGCTCCAAGAACTGCTACCTTTTTAATTTTCATAAAAATCCAAGATCTACAACTTTTTAAAGTTTTTGCCTATTTCAGGAATTCAACAAAAAACAAATTTCTCATTCTACGAATTCAGCTATCATAGGTAGGTGATCTGAAGGCTTCTCCGCGAGCCTTGGTTTTAGATCTACATCACAGCGCACACATCTCTCTGCAAGACTTTTTGTTGCGAGGATCGCGTCGACTCTCCATCCAAGCCCCCTCTCGATCGCTCCTTTGACTCGGTAATCGTAGAATGAGTAGACTTTTTCATTCGGATGCATTTTCCTGAGCAAATCAACGAAGCCAAGATCTAATATCTTCTTATAAGCTTTCCTTGCGTCTTCGTGGAAGCAAACATGGTTTTTAAGCTTCTCTGGGCTGTGAACATCTATTGGCTCCGGAGCAACGTTCATGTCCCCACAGATCAGAATTCGATCACTCAGATCAAACTTCTTGATCCATTCGTAAAACCTTTCGAGCCATTTGAGCTTGTAAACGTATTTCTCGCTATCTATGCTGTATCCCTGTGGCACATAGACGTTGATCAGCTTGAGATCTCCGAAATCCGCAAAGATCAGCCTGTCCTCATCTTCGCCGTTTAAACCAAAGCTTACCTTCAGAGGCTCCTTAAGCGAAGCAATTGCAACTCCGCTCTGCCCTCCCTTGCCCCTAAAAACGACATGATAGCCAAGCCTGATAAAATCCGCAGAAGGAAATTTTCTGTCCTCAACCTTTGTTTCCTGCATGCAAAAGAAGTCTGGCTTGTTCTCTTTTAGCCACGGAATTACGATGTGGAGCCTTGAATTTATGGAATTCACGTTGAAAGTTGCAACCTTCATGTTATTCATTCTGCAATTTAAATTAAAAATCTTTTCTCAAAGCAAAACTCTTACAAAAATCCTTTACAGGGCATTCATTGCACTTTGGATTCCTTGGCAAGCATAAAGTCTGTCCAAAACCTACAAAAGCAGAGTTCAACCTATTCCAGAGCTCTACTGGGAAGATCTTCTTCAATCCCTCCTCCGTTTGCTCAGGTTTGCTTGTATTGACAAGCCCAAGTCTATTTGCGATTCTGTGCACATGGGTGTCGACTGCAATCGCTGGCTTCCCCATGTAAGCTAAGACTATGTTTGCGGTCTTTCTTCCAACCCCGGGCAATGCTAAAAGCTCTTCCATGGATTCCGGGAATTTTCTATTTTTAAGCAATTCCGCGATCTCCTTTATTCTCTTTGCTTTGACTCTGTAAAAGCCCACAGACTTTATTAGATTCTCGATCTCCTCAGCTTTCATATCTGCAAGCTCTTCGAGCGATTTAACCCTAGAGAAAAGCCTTTCAACCGCTCTTGATGTTTGCTCGTCTCTCGTTCTTGCACTCAAAACTGTTGCGATCAAGATCTGCCACGGCTCAAGCTTTACATTGTGCAGAAAGATTGGAGCATTTCTTTTCTTTGCCTCATTCTCCATGAGATCGAGTAGCTTCACGAGATCCATGCTGAAAATCGAATAAGTTTTTAAAAAGTTCTCCCGATTTGGGCTATGAAGTTCGATTACGCTAAAGCAGGAGTTGATATAAGCAAAGCTGAAAAAGCGATAAGCTCCTTGACAAGCATAGTCAAATACACGAGAAAGGGCTTCGGAGAACCTATTCTCGTATCGCATTACGCTGGAGTTGTCGATTTGGGTGAATACGGTGTTGCAATAACCACAGATGGTGTTGGCACGAAGATACTTGTGGGGATTGCGATGAAAAAGTTCGACACTCTCGGCATTGACTGCGTTGCAGTGAATGTGAATGATTTACTTGCAATCGGTGCAGAGCCACTGGCAATGGTAGACTACATTGCAATGCAAAAAATTGACGAAAACATCGTTGCAGAAATTGCTAAAGGGCTTGAGGAGGGCTGTAGAATTGCTAATATAACCCTTGTTGGCGGAGAAACTGCGACGCTACCTGAGATGATCAATGGCTTCGATTTGGCGGGGACAGCAATCGGAGTTGTTAAAAAGGATCGAATAATAACAGGCAAGGCAGTAAAGCCTGGCGACGTTATTATGGCTCTTCCGAGCTCCGGGATTCATTGCAATGGTCTTACTTTGGCAAGAAAAGTTATTGAGGCGAATGGGCTTAGTTATTTCGACAAATTCGGGAATAAGACTATTGGGGAGGAATTATTGACGCCCGCAAAGATCTACATGGAAGTTCTCGAGATTGTCAAGACCTGTGAAGTTCACGGACTCGCTCATATAACAGGAGGAGCCTTTAGAAAGCTAAAAAGACTAAGAAAGGACGTAAAATATGTCATAGATTCCCCGCTTAAACCTCAGGAGATCTTTAGGTTTATTCAGAAGCTCGGAAACGTAGATGAACTTGAGATGTATCGAACTTTCAACATGGGGATGGGTTTCCTTGTCATAGTTCCCGAAGATCAGGTTAGCTGTGTTGAAAAATTCGGGGCAAGGAGGGTTGGCTACATTGAAGAGGGAGAAGGAGTCTTTGTCAAAGATCTCAGACTTGACTGAGCCAGAAATCCCAGAGGTTTCTGAAGAAGTCTGGAATGCGATCCGTAGGAGGATCAATGAGTTTGAAAAGCTTGGCAATAATGGAGCAACGAAATTCGACTTCAGACCTTTTTTAGATCTTAAGCTTGAAGCGACCATAGAGAGTGAGCTTGCATTTTGCATTTCAACAGCGAATTCTTCAGCAAAAGCGGGTTTGAGATTTCAAAAGCTTTTAGAGGACAAAGAAGTCACAAAGCTTGAGGTTAGAGAGATTGAAGAACTTTTAAGGACTGCTGGCGTAAGATTTAGCAGAAAAAAGGCATTATACATTGTGAATGCACTAAAAAAATTTAAAGAAATAAAACTTCCTGAAGACGAGAAAGCAAGAGACTTGCTTGTAAATGAAATCTATGGCTTTGGATTCAAGGAAGCAAGCCACTTCCTTAGAAACACTGGTAAAAAGGAATTTGCAATTCTCGACAGACACATTTTAAGGTGGCTCGGTGTTGAGCACAAATGCATGAGCAGAAAGAGATATATTGAGGCAGAGAAGAGAATGCAGGAGATCGCATTTAAAAATAAGCTAAGCGTTGCTGAGCTCGATCTTCTCGTTTGGTTCTCAAAAACAAAAATGGTTTTAAAGTAGTCAGATCTTCAAGGCGAGCTCAAATGCCTCCTGAGTTGCATCAATTGCCTTTCTCGGTTTTAGGCAATCTCCTATCTTATAGATCTCAGGGACTTTGTCTTTAAGCTGGTCGTATAGCCCATCATTTGGCTTTGTTCCTACCGCAATCACCGCGGTGTCGCATTCGATCTCTTTTCTGCCTTTCGGGGTTTCAACCACAACCGCGTTCTTCTTGATCTCCACTGCCTTTGTTTCAGTAAGCATCTCAACTCCTTTCTGGTTCAGATAGAGCAGAACAGTCCATCTTGTGCTAATTCCTATGTCCTGACCGATCTTCGGGAGCATCTCAATTAGCGTAACCTTGCATTTGTCCGCAAGCATTGCTGCGGTGTCGCAGCCAACACCGCCAGCTCCAATGATCACGACTCTCTTGCCAACTTTAGCCTTACCGCTTAGAACGTCAAAGGCAGTTACAGCGTTCTCAACTCCCGGAATTTGCGGAATTAGCGGGCTTGCCCCAACCGCAATGATCACAACATCGGGCTTTTCTGCAAGAACTTTTTCAGCTGTCGCTGTTGTGTTGTAGCGGATCTCGACGCCAAGCTTTGGAAGAATGTTCATGAAGTATTTGCCGAATTCAGCGAACTCATAAGCGAGGGGAGAGCTTGAAGCGATGTTAAACTGACCTCCGAGCTTGTCTGTTTTCTCAAAAAGAACGACTTTATGCCCTTTCATTGCAAGATATTCTGCAGAAACACACCCACCAGGACCACCGCCTACTATTACCACCTTTTTCTTCTTTTCAGCCTTCAAGTTCCTGAGCTCGGCTTCTCTTCCTGCAGCGGGATTTACAAGGCACGTAACTGGCATTCCCTGCATAACGTTATCCATACAGCCCTGATTGCAGGCAATGCAATACCTTATTTCATTTGCCCTCCCCTGCTTAGCCTTATTTGGGAACTCTGGATCTGCAAGCAGCGCTCTGAACATCGCAACCATGTCCGCTTTGCCCTCTTGCAAGATCTTCTCAGCTATGAAGGGATCGTTAATTCTGTGAGCTATGATCACGGGAACGCTTACAGCCTTCTTTATTTCCTCGCCAAGATATGCAAATCCCCCTCTTGGAACAAGCATTGTAGTTAGCGGTCTTCTCGACTCATGCCAGCCCGCCATGACGTTGATCGCACAAACACCAGCGTCTTCAAGGATCTTCGCAATGATCTTCATTTCCTTAACAGTATTTCCCCCCTCAACAAACTCGTCGCCCGGAATTCTGATCATAACCGGATATTTTCCGCACTTCTCCTTGATTCTCTGAATGATCTCAACTGCAAATCTTGCACGGTTTTCTATGCTTCCTCCATACTCGTCCTTCCTTTTATTTGTCGCAGGGCTGAAGAACTGCGAAATAAGATAACCTGCAGAACCTATTAGTTCGACCGCATCAAATTCCGCCTTTTTTGCTCTCACCGCAGCGTCCGCAAATTCCTCCTCAATCTTGAGAATCTCTTCCTTCGTTAATTCCCTCGGAGTCCTTTTGCTGAAGATTGGCGGGGGAATTGGCGATGGGGCAACGGGGGTTCGATCTGGATCAAACGAGATTTCATATCTGCCAGGGTGCCAGAGTTGAACCGCGCACTTCACATCATATTCGTGGAAAACCTTTGCAATTTCAGCAAGCTGAGGAATATATGCGTCATCATGAATTGCCAAGCCACCGAAGAAATGTGGCTCGATCTTTGCAACTCCAACAATTGCAAACCCAATACCTCCTTTTGCACGCTCTCTGTAGAAATCGAGAAGTCTGTCAGTAATCCCACCATCTGGTGTATGATAGTTCAATTCCGCAGCTGGCAAAACGATTCGATTCTTTATTTTCATTCCCTCGATTTCGATTGGTTCAAAAAGCTTCATAGCTACGATCTTTTAACCGCATATAAAATCCTTTCGATTTCAGTCTAAAAAACTATAGCACTCAAATAAATCTGCCAAACAATCGGTTTAATAATGAAAGCGAGTATTTCTTAACAGCTAAATTGCCTTCTATTTCTATTTCGTTTTCTCTAATGCCAAAGCTGTCCATTGCTAAACGAATGTGCTTTATGTTTCTTGGATTGAAACCCATTAGCCGTGCACAAACCACATCGCATGCAACAACATCGTCGCTTGCAACCATTACTCCGTGTTCCAGCGGAACTGTGCTAGATTCAGATTTGTTTCCACCGATTATTCCATCAACAATTGTTAGCTGTGGTCTTGTAAATTGAAGAAGATCGACAAGCTTTTGGCTTATTCTCGGATGCATGTAAATAGCGGGCTTCTTAAGAAAACCCATGTTGTTCTTTATTCCTAAGGTTACAATGGTTTTATGATGAACTTTAAGCTTTGGAACGCTAATGTATCTGTTTCTCGCTTCCAGCGCAGTTTTAGCCATCTTAACAGTCTTAAGAGCTTTTCCGTTGACCTCAACCTCGACAAATTCGTCTTCGTTCAGATTTATGCATTTAGCCAAGTTGTTTAAGCCGAAAGCTTCGAAACATTTCTTTGCAGTATATTTATAAAACCCACCTTCAATTATTGTTAACTCGTGCCCATGCTCTTTTGCGACCTTTAGTATTGCCTCTATTAACTTTGGGTGGGTAATGCAGCCAGTGCTTGGGTCTGTGAACTTCAGAAAATTCGGTTTCAGATAAGAGCAGTTTTTGAATCCAAAAACATCATACACTTTTTCCACAAAGTCTCCAACCTTTTCGTAGCTTTCAACATTTTCAACAATAACTTTCGGCATAGTCGTGGAAAGATAAAAGATTATAAAACCCTTACCATACAACTCAGGAGCACTTTGTAAAATTTTTTAAATTGCTCTCCATGGAATTACGTGGATCTTGGAATAATCTACAGCGGAAAATTCGGAGAGAGATTTGTCTGCAATCTTGCTTATCCAGATCTTTGCCCAAAGTTTGGTGCATGCGGAATTGATGGTTGTGACTTCTGCAAGAAATATGACTTCTCTTCAAATATTTCATTCGTTCAATCACTTCCTGAGCCAAGTGCAATAGGATTATATGTAGAAGAGCCTGAAAATTATGTGCAGAAGTTTTCTTGCGAAGTTCTTGTTGCTATAAACGTTCATCCTGACATTCTAATATCCTTGCCGAAAATTGGAGAATTCAGGGCTTTAATTGTGCCCGCATGTGACCAGAAATGGTGCTCTCCGGGTTTAAGAAGGCAATTGAAAGAAAAGTGCGCGCAAGTTGGTATCCAATTTGACTCTCCAAAGCCTTTCTGCGCTTTAAATCCAGAGGGTAATATTTTAAAGAGATTCTGCGATTATTTCAGCATTGGACGTCCAGAATTCAAAGTAAAGCTTGATAGTAATGCAATTGAAAATGTAGAGGTTTTGCGAAGTGATCCATGTGGTTCCGCTTACTTTGTGGCTAAAAGAATGCGTGGTTTTGTTATAGAGGATCTTAGCGAGTTATATAAGGAGATCCATCAGCATCAGTGTGCCTATCCATGTATGGCAAGCATGGAAAGAGATGTGGAACTGATCGAAGCTCCTTTTCATCTTGCGGGCTACATAATGGTTTACAACTTCAGCAAGGCGGTTGGAGTTGATGCAGGCAACTTTGTTCCAGAGCATTTTAAGAAAATTGTAATAACTTGAGCCTATGCAAGTGCCTGAGATTGTTAAAAGGATCTGGGAAAAATATGGGCTTGAAGAGAACGTTAGAAGGCATTGCATGGCGGTTGCAGATTTAGCTTTGAAGATCGCTGAAAATGTAGACAAAAATGGTCACAGAGTGGACAAAGAGGCAATCCTCTTAGGCGCCCTTCTGCATGACATCGGCAGAGCAATAACTCATGATCCATTTCAGCATTTCCTGAAGTCCGCGGAGATTTTAAGGGCTGAAGGAATGGACGAGAAGATCGTAAAGATTGCTGAGAGACACTTCAGTGCGGGAATTAGTGCTGAAGAGGCAAAAAGGCTTGGCTTGCCTGAGAAGGACTACTTACCAGAAAGTTTGGAAGAGAAGATCGTAAGCTTTGCAGACAACATAACCTTTGGAGCCAAGAACGTGGACTTTGAAAGCTTTTTAAGACGTTTGGACAAAATTGATTTGGAGAATCCAAGGCTTAGGTGGTTCACAGAGGCTACAAGGGAGAGAGCAAGAAGAATGAAAGAAGAAATCGAAAGACTGAGCGGAATGAAGTTTTAAAAGAGCAATTTTGTTGCAACACTTACAAGCGATGGGTTGCTGATAATTGTTCTAAAGATCCTAAAAAGAACGCTTGGGCTTAAAAAAGTCGAGGGTCGATCCATGTGCACTCCCGAGAAATCGAATTCCTTTAACGCTCTGACTATATTTTCGAGATCCCTGTTTTCCAGACTGTAAACCCTCCTTATTCTCTCTCCGAGCCTGATTTCTTTTCCAAGTTCTCTCATAAAGTCTTTGCGATACGCATTAAGATTAGGAAAGTTCTTTGCAAGCTTCTCAGCTGCAACAAGCAAATAGTAGAGCCCACCGCCTGTGTGCGGTTTAACCATTCCCGCAGAGTCTCCAAGCAGGGCAACATTTTGCTTTACGAAATCAACAAGCTTTAGGGGGATCATGCCGGAGTTTAGTTCAACAATGCTCCCTTTAACCCGCTTTGAAACCGAGGGGTGTTTTTCTATTAAATTTTGAAGATATTGCTTTGCATTCTCTTTCGCAATGACTCCAATCCTTGCGGTGTCTTCAAGTGGGATAGCATAGGCAAAAAAATCACTGTAAGCTTTGCCAAGGTAAATTTCGACGAAGTTTTGATCGATTGGCTCAAATCTGGTTTCGATCTGTATGGCGGTCATTACAGGTGGTCTTTCAAACTCGTAGGCTCTTGCAACTTCTGAGTTCACACCATCCGCTCCAATTATGTATTCCACGGAAACTTCTTTGCCATTAAGAATTGGCTTTTTGTCTTTAAACTTCAGCTTTGATTTCATTAAGATCTCAGCAAAATTGGAGGCTTTTTCAAGGAGCATTTCATCGAGGATCTTCCTTTCGATCACATAAGCGTCGCCGAATGCTGGGAAAAAATTTCCTGAAGGAGAAAAGAAAAAGGCTCCTTTTATCTTGTTCTCAAGAGCTTTCTCGATCTTGCAGTATTTCTTGTAGCTTTCAAAGCATTTATCACTTATCAATCCAGCACACTGCACGGGAAAGCCCGCACTTTGATGCTCTTCTACTAAAAGAACATCATAATTCTTTCCCAAGAGCATTGCGGAAAGGCTTCCAGCGGGTCCGGCTCCGACAATTAAAATCACGTTAGAATTTGGAAGAAAAGATATTTATCTCTTTATTTCCACTTCACTCCATGGATGTAGTCTATCAAAATCTTTGCCCGGTTTGTGGGAAAGATTTGACTTCTTATGAGATAAATCTGCGTTTCTGCAATTCTAACAAGACCCATTTTTGTGTAGATGATGATCTAATGCCGTTTTTAGAGTTTTTCAAAAAATGTATCGGGGAACCACGAGAAATTCAGAAAATGTGGGCGAAAAGAGTTCTTAATGGAGACAGTTTTACTCTAACCGCTCCTACTGGCATTGGAAAGACCTCTTTTGGGCTTGCAATTTCGCTATTTTTGGCAATGAATGGAAAAAGATGTTATATAATTTTTCCAACCTCTATTTTAGTAAAGCAGGCAGTTGAAAACCTTAAATCCTATTCTGAAAAAATTGGCTTGGATTTGAGTCTCAATGATACTGAAAAGTTTCCGGTAGGGTTTTATCATTCAGATATTGAAGATAAAGGGGCTTTTTTTGAGAAAATTGGTGAATTCAGAATTCTTATTACCACCGCTCAGTTTCTTGCAAAAAACTTTGAAAAGATGAAAGATTTGACTTTTGACTTTATATTTGTTGATGACGTCGATGCTGTTCTCAAAGCTTCAAAAAACGTGGAAAGAATTCTAAGCCTACTTGGATTTGGAAAAGGGACAGAGAAAGGAGTTCTGGTTGTATCCACTGCCACTGCAAAGCTCGGGAAAAATGTTGAGCTTTTTCGGAAATTCTTGAATTTCAGCATAGGATCTTCTCAATACTATCTAAGAAACATAGAAGACGTAATCGTAGATAAAAAGGAAGATCTGCCAGAACTTCTGAAAAGACTTGGACCCGGAGGCCTTATATATGTGCGGAGTATTGATGAATGCGAGAAGATTTACGAAGAGCTCAAAAGTGCGTTTAAAATAGGAATAGTTACTTCAAAGAGTTCGAAGGATTTTGAGCTATTCTCGAGAGGTGAACTTGATTATCTGGTTGGAACCGCACATTACTATGGAATTTTGGTTAGAGGTCTGGATTTGCCTGAAAGAATCAGGTTTGCCATCTTTATCGGATGTCCTGTTCACAGATTCAGGATTGAAGATATCGAGAAGGTTCCGATTACGACGTTAAGGGCTTTGACTCTAATTTTGAGAGAAGATGAACGGTTGGAAAAATTCGTTCCAAAACTCAATTTCATTAAAAAAATCGAAAACGAGCTTAGAGCGATTTTAAAAGAAGTTATCGCTGAGGGAAATCTGAAAGTAAGAGATGCTGTGATACGCAAAGGAGAAGTCATTATCCCCGATGTAAGAACTTATCTGCAGGCTTCTGGCAGAACTTCAAGATTGCACGCAAGGGGCATAACAAAAGGGGCGAGCTTTGTTTTTGAAGAAGACGCTGAGATTTTAAGAGCATTTATAGAGAGGGCAAAATACTACGATATAGCCTTTGGCTATATAAAAAATGTTGATTTGGACAGGTTGAAAAAGGAGATTGACGAAAGTAGAAAAAGAAAAGAAGAAGTAGAATTAATAAAACCCGCTCTTCTGGTTGTGGAAAGCCCGACAAAAGCAAAGCAGATATCGAGATTTTTCGGAAAACCAAGCGTTAGATTTATCGATTCAATTCCAGTTTACGAAGTCCCCACAGAAAAATACCTGCTCCTGATAACCGCAACACTTGGGCATTTAACAGATCTTGTTATCAATCGTGGCTATTATGGAGTTCTCGATAACTTTACTCCTGTCTACGGCACCATAAAGAAGTGTAAAAAATGTGGAAACCAGTTTACCGACGAGGAAAGCTGTCCGAAATGCGGTTCCGATGAGGTAGATGATGCCATAAAGAGAATATCTGCCCTAAGGAAACTATCTCAAGAGACCGAGTTCGTGATTATAGGCACAGATCCAGACTCAGAAGGGGAGAAGATCGCCTGGGATTTGAGTAATTTGCTTTGTGGGCAGATAAAACGGGCGGAATTTCACGAGATTACCAAAAAAGAGATAACGAAAGCTCTAAATAATCTCAGAGAGATAAATGAGAACCTACTGAAAGCTCAGGTTGTTCGAAGAATTGAAGATAGATGGATTGGTTTCGTTCTTAGCCAAAAAGTTCAGAATTACTTCGGAAAGAAGTATCTATCTGCAGGAAGAGCTCAGACGCCCGCTCTGGGATGGGTTGTAGATAGGTTCAGGGCGAGTAGAATCAGAAAAAGCATAGCATTCATTCCAGAATTGGATCTTGCAATTGAGTCCGATCAGAAGGAATTCGAGATAATCATTGAACTTATTGAAGACAAATTTGAAACCCGCACACCAATGCCGCCTTATACCACGAATTCGCTTCTTTTTGACGCAAACGCAATTTTAAAGCTCTCTACGAAGCAGGCAATGGAAGTTGCCCAAGACCTTTTCGAAAACGGACTTATAACCTATCACCGCACAGACTCAACAAGGGTAAGCGAGTATGGAATGAGACTTGCTCAAGAATATCTGGGCGAGAACTTTAAAGGCAGAGAATGGTTTGCAGAGGGGGCGCATGAATGTATTCGCCCTACAAGAGCCATAGATAGGTTTACTTTGGAAAGATTAATCGAGGAAAGAGTTTTTGATATAGATGGCTTTGGATGGGCACACTTTGCTCTCTATGATCTTATCTTCAGGCGATTTATGGCTTCTCAATGCAAAGATTTCGAAGTCCACATAAAGAAGTATCGGATCACAGCCAACGGAAAGTCATTTGAAGAGGAGAGAATCGTTGAAGCTAAAGGAAAGGCTTTTGAGCTTTACAAATCAGTTTGGGTCAAAAAAGAGCTTACTGAGGGGAAATTCAAGGTTCAGGCTGAAGTAAGAAAGGTGCCTTCTGCACAGCTTTTAACTCAGGCGGAACTGATAAGGCTGATGAAAGAAAGAGGAATTGGCAGACCGTCCACTTATGCGGTTATCGTTGACAAGCTGTTCGCAAGGAATTACGTGCTGGAGAAAAATGGAAGATTGATCCCTACTAAGGATGGGATTTCTGTTTATGACTTTTTGATTTCTAATTATGCTCCATTCATTTCTGAGAGCAGGACAAGGGCTCTGGAAGAAAAGATGGATGCAATAGAACGAGGAAAAGTAGATTATCTGGATGCGCTAAAAGAACTCTACGAGGAGATAAAGAAGATAGAGTGATTTAGCTAATTGATAGTGATAATTGTAATAATTATAAGCCAATTTAATAGAAAAACTTATATTTGATAAATCAACCTTTTAATCATGAAATTGCTGGTGTTTGTTGGGTTAATCCTCGCTATTGCACCAGTTTTTGCTCTTGGCAGCTACGAGATAGTAAAAGAGACGTATGCAAATCCATTCGAGATCGATATCAGCTCGATGCCCGCTTTGAATTCCCTGCCCATTGACGATCCAAACGACGGGATAGATTGGGTGAAAGTCAAGCTACCAAGCCCTTGCGTTAATGGATTGGGCAAAGAGACTTTTATACTTGTCAGAAGAGGGGCTGAGAACAATCTTCTTATCTTCTTAGAGGGTGGCGGAGCCTGTGCGGATTATACAACTTGTAAACCGATGTTATGCACAAACATCGAGAACTGCAAACCACTGCTGGGGATTGGAACAGTCGTAGCCCTTGAGTCCAAGACGTGGTTCCTGAATCTCTACTACAGAGGAGGTATTTTTGACGTTAAGAATCCGAAAAATCCGTTCAGAAATTGGACAATGGTTTTTGTGCCCTACAATACTGGTGATATCCACATGGGGAACAGAGTTGTAAAATACTTCGACAGCAACTCTTCGTCCACAAAAACGATCTACCATGTTGGCTTTGTGAATGGAATAGTGGCAATCCGATATGCTCTGCAAAATAACTGGGACAGAGTTGTTGTCACAGGCTCAAGTGCGGGTGGCTATGGAACGCTGTTGCACAGCTACTATACATGGAAGCTTTTCGGCAGGCCAATTCTGGCAATAAACGACGCAGGCCCGGGAATTATGCCAAGTCCACAAAGTCAATTCCAGATGCCAGAAGTTATGGAAAGATGGGGAACAATCCAGAACTTCCCCGAAGGGGCAATTCCCTACTTAAATGGCGATCCGATCTATGCGATTGAATTCGGCTTAAATGATTGCCAGCAATGCATCTATGCGCTCTTTGAAGACCAGCTGGACTTAATAATAGGCACGATATTCAGCGGATACAAGCCATGCGAGTATCAGAGTAGATTGCTAAGAGTGACTAACGAGCTACAGCAGAAGTTCCCCGATAGATTCTGCAGGTTCATGCCAGTAAGCATCCAGCACACGATGATAACAGGCGGTATGCTTTATCCACTCCAGAAGGACAGATTCTACAACGAAGAAATAAATGGCTACAAGATATACGTATGGGTAAATGAACTTCTAAAAGGTAAATGCCCTGATCTTGTTGCCAAGAGCAACTGAAGGGATTTTTTTAATTAAATTTTTTAATTTGCAATTATCCTGACTTGAAAGGAAAAAGTTAATCTTCAACCAGTATTTTCTATGGTGCAAAATGAAAGAGATTTTGCTGAAGAAGCGGTTAAAATTTCTGCATATCTAATGGCAGAGTCTGCAAGAACCGCTCCAAAATCGAAAGGCATTGATGACCTTGAGATTCTTTATTTTGGTAAAGACGAGATCGAAAAAATTGCAAAGAAAATGGAAGACTTTGCCAAGGAAGATGAAAACTTCCTTAGAGATGCGGATAGCCTAAGAAAGTCTAAAGGGGTTCTGCTAATTGGAGTAAGAGGTGGAAAATCACTTGGATTGAACTGCGGGGCATGTGGATTTAAAAGCTGTGCTGAATTTGAAAGGGCTAAAAGAGAGGAGTTGAAGTTTAAAGGACCAAATTGTGCGTTCAAGCTCGTTGATCTCGGAATTGCCCTTGGCTCTGCGGTTAAGCTGTCTGCAATACTTGGGGTCGATACGAGGATCATGTATAGAATAGCGCTGGCTGTGAAAAAGCTTGGGTTAACGGATTGCGATGTGGCTTTTGCAATTCCAATCGCAGTAGAGGGCAAGAATCCGTTTTTTGATAGGGTTAAAAAGTAATCTGATTTTTATTTTTTAAGCAGACAAGAGCAAAAAGTTTAACTTATTTGTGAAATATCAGCATCAATGACGGAAGAGATTGTTGATCTTGAAGAAATACCAGGTGTTGGTCCAGAAACTGCAAAAAAGCTAAGAGAAGCGGGATTTACGAGTATTGAGGCAATAGCAATAGCTTCTCCAGCTGAACTCTCTGCTATAAGTGGAATAAGCGAGGCAAGTGCACTGAAGATCATTCAGCATGCAAGGAAGATGGCAAGTATTGGTGGATTTGAAAGTGGAGACAAGGTGCTTGAAAAAAGGAAGAATGTTCGTAAAATAACAACAGGAAGCAAAGAGCTTGATAATCTCTTTGGTGGTGGAATCGAAACTCAGGCAATCACGGAGCTCTTTGGAGAGTTCGGGAGCGGTAAAACCCAGCTTTGTCATCAGCTCGCTGTAAATGTTCAGCTTCCAGAGGATAAGGGTGGCTTAGACGGCTGTGCTATTGTAATCGATACCGAGAACACTTTTAGACCAGAGAGGATAATCCAGATGGCAACCGCAAAGAAGCTTGATCCGAACGAGGTGCTCAAGAACATTTTTGTCGCCCAAGCTTACAACTCTAACCATCAAATGCTTCTTGTTGATAATGCAAAGGAATTGGCGGAGAGACTTAAAAAAGAGGGAAAACAGGTTAGGCTTTTGATTGTGGATTCGCTGACTTCGCACTTCAGAGCTGAATACGTAGGCAGGGGAACACTTGCGGATCGGCAGCAGAAGCTTAACAGACACATGCACGACTTGATGAAATTCGGGGAGCTTTTCAACGCTGCAGTAGTTGTAACCAACCAAGTAATGGCACGCCCAGATATCATGTTTGGAGACCCGACAAAGCCTGTTGGAGGACACATAGTTGCCCACACCGCAACCTACAGAGTATACTTGAAGAAGAGCAAGGGAGAACTTAGAATTGCCCGACTTGTCGACTCCCCGCATCTTCCGGAGACTGAAGTTGTGTTCAAGATTACAGAAAAAGGCGTCGAGGATGCGAAGTAGAAATCCTTATATCTTCCCTAAAAACTTTTTCTTATGGATTTCTACCCTGACTCAAGACTCCAAAATTGGATAAAAAAAATTAATGAAAGTGAAGTTCGTGAAGATGATCCCGACAGTTTATCCGTTTTTGAACAGATGCTCGAGGATGTGATCATCGCTTGTTTTAGCATTTTAAATGCAGTAAAAAATCGGGAAATCAAAAAGGCAGAGGCTATTAAAGAACTTGAAAAAATTGCCAGCTCTTTCAATAAAGATTACAAATTAAATTCAGATCTCAAAACAGATATATTCATGTTAACTGCGGAGGCAATAAAGGCCAGCATAGAATCCTTCAGATACTATCTTGAAGGTAAGTTTAGCAGGAAAAGTATAAAAGAGCTCATAAAAGATGCTCTTGAAAATGAAAAGAATGGAAAACTGGATATGGCTTTTGACTCTATTGCGAAAGTGGGGGCGAAGGTTATAAAAGGTGAAAAACTTCCAGATCTCAATTTGCAGGAGGATTCAGTAATTTTGAGCTGGCTTGATGGTGTTGATGCAATAGGCATGGTTGTGGAACTTTCAAAGATCGATGCGAGCGAAGAAATAGCAGAAGATGAAACTGGCGAATGATGTGATTATTGCCACACAGAAGGGGCTAGGATATGAGCTATACAAAGCTCTTTTTTTGAACTACGGAAAAAGGGGTGAGAAGGCATTTTTCTACTTGAAAGAGAACAGAATTAAAAAGTATCACGACTTCTTTGTCGTGGTTGGTAAAAATGAATACATAGTGGACGAGTTTTTTTGCTCGTGCCCAGACTTTCAAATTAAGCTAAAGGGGAAGGATCCATGTGCTCATATCATCGCTGTCGAGGTTGCAAAATTACTAAAACGCTACGATGAGATCGACGCTTTTTACACCGATTACTATAAGCTTTAAAATTTAAATGTAGTAATAATATTCTCCAACAGCTTTTTGCTCTCTATCCAGCCTTGAGTCGAGCTTGTTAACCCTTGGTCTTTTTGTCTCTTCATCCCTCCTGAAGGTAATTCCAAGCTTTGAAAGAAATGCATTCATCCCCTCTCTCATACCTTTCGCCCTTATTGCGAAACCCCTCCTCCCGGGCTCTCCATCGAATAGCATTAGCCTGTCGCTTACCATGTCTATAAAGTAGATATCGTGATCAACGACAAGCACGCTTTTTGAGTTGTTGAGAGCAAATCTTCTTATCAATCGGGCGGTCTCACTCCTTTGCTCAACATCCAAATGTGCTGTGGGTTCGTCGAGAAGGTAAAGATCCGCATCCCTTAAAAGACATGCTACAATCGCAACTCTTTGAAGTTCTCCTCCACTAAGGTCTTGAAGATTCCTCTCCATTAATTCTTCGATTTGCATAGGTTTTAAAAATTCTGTTTTAATAAAAGATGAATATATCATCGGATTTATCTTTCGTAAAAAATTTTCAACGCTTTCATCCATATCCGCTTTTATATACTGTGGTTTGTAGCTCACTTTCAAACTTAAACTTACCTTTTTCTCATCGTCTTCCAAAACACCGGCAAGGACCTTTACAAATGTAGACTTACCAGTTGCATTAGGGCCAACAACGCCGAGGACTTCGCCAACTCTTATGTCTCCTTTTTCGACCATTAGTGTAAAACCGTTGAGAGTTTTCTTGAAAGCAGGATATTCAAGAAGAATTTTTTCCGAAACGCTTTCTCTTGGCTGTAAGATCTCGAATTCTATTCTTTTTTCTCGTATTCTTATGTTCTCATCAGCCAAATAACCGTTTAGATACTGGTTTATCCCCACTCTTGCAGACTTCGGAGCTGTGACTACTCCATAAACGCCCGGAACTCCGTAGGTTATGTGAACGAAATCAGCAAGCATGTCAAGAATTGCCAGATCGTGCTCTACTATCATCACAGTTCTTTTACTCGAAAGTTCTTTGATAACGTTGGCCACAGTTTTTCGCTGGTAGATATCCAAATATGGCGTCACTTCGTCGAAGAAGTAGAAATCCGCATCTCTCATGTAACAAACTGCAATCGCAACCCTTTGCAGTTCTCCTCCGCTTAGATCTTTCAGTTCTCTGTTCAAAGATGTTTTAAGGTTTAGTTTTTCGACTATCTCATCTAAAATACCTCTCTCGTCAAATTTCTCAAGCAAATCCCTTGCTTTTCCTGAAAAAACCTTTGGAATCGTTTCTATATACTGAGGCTTGATACTTGCCCTTATTTTTCCATCCCTTAACTTTTTAAGATAATCCAGAAGTTCTGTTCCGGAAAATCTTTCAAAAATTTCTTCCCAATCTGCCTGTTCTTTACCGAGATTTGGTTTCAACTGGCCTGAAAGAATCTTAACAGTTGTGCTTTTTCCAGTCCCATTAGCCCCAAGAATCCCTACTACAGCTCCTACTCTCGGCACGGGCAAATTGTATAGCACAAAACCATTTTTACCATATCTATGAACTTCTCTACCCTCCAATCTCTCTGGAAGCCCTACAATTCGGATTGCCTTCATCGGACACTTTTTAACACATATACCACAGCCTACGCAGAGTTTTTCCGAAATGATCGCCTTTTCTGCAATCACAACAGTCTCATCTCCACTTCTGACTTTAGGACAATACTTCAAACACTCCTGCCCGCACTTCTTTGGCTGGCATCTCTCCTTATCGATCACAGCTATTCGCATCTTTTATTCAGGCATTCACTGAGTATAAGAATATTTATATCCCTTTGTTCATTTCGAATTCTATGGAAAATTTAATAGAAGAAATCAAAGCGGGAAGATTTGTCATAGTTTGTGAGGAAGATAAGAGTTTTCTCTGTATTCCTGCGGAAATTGTCAACTCCAACTCTATTAACTTCATTATGAAAAATTGTGACGAGATACGACTTTCACTGACATGGAGCAAAATTTCCTCACTTGGTTTAAATAAATTTTTCTTCAATGGCAATCTAATTCCAATAGATCCAAAACTTGAAAAGATTTCGGCTGAAGATAGAGCGAATTTCATAAAAAAATTAGTTCTTGAAAATATAAGCCCGGGGGAAATAAAGTTCCCTGGAAGGATTTTTGTAGAGGAAACAAAAGAAATGGGAATTCTTGAGCGGCCTGGAATTGCTGAAGCGTGCTCTGATTTGGCAAGACTCGCTGGTTTTAGGGCATGTGCCGTTTATGCCCCAATTTTAACGCCTGAAGGTAAGGTTGGTGGAATTGAGTTTGCCAAGAACTTTTCAGAAGTCCACTCAATTCCGATCATTAATATACGTGATCTTATAGAGTTTAGGCTGAAAAACGAAAAAATAGTCGAAAGAGTTGTCGAAGCAACTCTACCAACAAAGTTTTACGGCACTTTTAAGGCAATTGGTTACAAGAGCCCGATAGGAGAAATACTCGCACTGGTAAAGGGAGACGTTTCCTCTGGAAATATTCTTGTAAGAATTCATTCAGAGTGTCTAACAGGAGATGTTCTGCACTCGTTGCGTTGTGATTGTGGTGAACAACTTGAAAGCGCGTTAAAGATGATTGATCGGGAGGGAAAGGGCGTTCTGATATACATGCGAGGCCATGAGGGCAGAGGAATTGGTCTTATAAACAAGCTTTTGGCCTACAGACTTCAGGAAAATGGTATTGATACAGTGGATGCAAACTTAAAGCTCGGATTTCCACCAGATCTCAGAAGTTACGGGATTTCTGCACAGATACTGATGGACTTGGGGGTTAAGAACGTCAGGTTGCTAACAAATAATCCTTTAAAGATCGAAGAACTTGCAAAATACGGCTTTAACGTGAAAAGAGAAGCGATCGAGGTGGAACCAACAGAGGCGAATTTAAGTTATCTCAAAGCAAAGAGAGACAAAATGGGTCACTTCCTATGTATAAACGATTAAAGTCAATTGAGACTTGAATTCGCTTTGAGAAAGACTTAAAAACATTTCCTACAGCCATATAAAAGCAGGGCCCGTGGCTCAGCCAGGACAGAGCGACGGCCTTCTAAGCCGTAGATCGCGGGTTCAAATCCCGCCGGGTCCGTGTTTTTTCTTTTTATTACGGATAATGCCTTAATTCAGTTAGATCTACCTTTCATTTTTGATATTTCGGTATAATTTATTTTCGGCCTTTATTAACACCTTTTCACACCAAGTTTCATAAAAATCCCAATTTCAGCTTTTAATTCGATGAAATTTTTCTTTCTAGCAAAGAACTTTTATTGACCTTTCCGAGCCAAATTTTCAGCCAAGTAATCTACTTCGCAGATTCTTAAGATTTAAAAAATTGGAAAATCAAGGAGTTGCAGAAATACCTTTTGCTGCCTTAACACTCGTGTATTCTGTCTTTTCTGCAAACCTGAATTTCTCCTTATACTTCCACATCGTTGCAATTACTTCGATTGCCTGCTCTGGAGTTGTATAAACCGGTATTCCTGCCTTTTCAAGTCTTATAACGTCTTCCATAACGAATTCCTTCCCGAATACGACTGCAAAAACTGGAACACCCTTGTAGTCGATCGATCTGAGCGTTTCGACATAACTCTTGAACTTCTCAGTTTGCATTATAACTACGATGCTACCGACACTCTGGCTCTTTAAAGCGGTCTCTATAACTTTCTTAACCTGTTCGGGATTTTGATCGAATGTCAAATCCAGTGGATTAAAGCTTCCAACAAAGCTTGGCATCAAACTTTTGAGTTCATCCTTGATTTCTTTCGGAAAATCTGCGAGCTTAAGCCCATTTAGAGATATCGCGTCTGCTGATGCTACGCCAAGAGATCCTGCATAGGTTATTACAAATACGTTATTGTTCTTCGGCAATGGTTGTTTCGAAAAAGCCTTTGCAAGTGCGAAGAGGTGCTCGTTGTCTCTCGCTCTTATTATGCCCACCTGTCCGAAAACAGCACTGTAAATCCGATCATTGCCAGCAAGAGATGCTGTATGGGTTGATGCCGCTTTCTTCCCCTCTTCTGTTCTTCCCGTCTTTAAAACTATTACAGGCTTTTGCTGCGTAATCCTTTTTGCAACCTCGATAAATCTTCTTCCAGCTTTGATGTCTTCGAGATACATGCAAACAACTTCGATATTCTCGTCATTTCCAATAGCTTCAAGCATGTCCGTTTCATTTACATCGAGCTTGTTTCCGATCGTTACTATGATTCCGAAGTCCATTATATTTCTCAAGCCCCATAAAAATCCGGCCGCATAAACACCTGCTTGAGCTATGAGCCCGATATTTCCCTTGCCAAGGTCTTCAAGAAGACCCAGTGACCCTACAAAACCGTTGTGAGTGTTTATAATTCCTGCACAGTTTGGTCCTACGAGTCTGCATCCATGTTTTCTTATTTCAGACTTCATCTGCATTTCAAGTTTCTTTCCTTCTTCTCCGAGTTCAGAAAATCCGGCCGACTCGACTATTATGAATTTCACTCCAGCTTCACAGCACTCTTTGACAGCATTTGGTGTATGCTTTGCGGGAACGAGAACTATTGCTACATCTACAGCCTCAGGGACTTCTTTTATGCTTTTGTAAGCCTTTACACCCTGGATTTCTTCGGCATTTGGATTAACGGGGTAAAGTCTCCCCTCAAAGCCATGAGTTAGCAGATTTCTAAACACATTCCAGCCGAGCTTTCCTGGAGTGTTTGAAGCTCCAATGACTGCAACACTTTTCGGATAAAATAGTTTTTTGAAATCGCTTTTAATAGATTCGATTTCTGCATTATTTTCTTTTGACAGAATTATTCGGGCATCCGCGATCTTGTAACCCTTTGGATAAACGAAAATTGGATTGAGATCCATTTCTTTTATCAAGGGGTTTTCGGTGACGATCTTGGAAACTGTGAGTAGAACATTTTTTATGGCTTCAATGTCAGCTGAAGTTCCACGGTAACCCTTCAGGATCGAGTATCCTTTTATCTCTTTAATCATCTCTTCGGCATCTTTTTCGGTTATTGGAATTGCCCTAAAACTCACGTCTCCAAGGGCTTCGACAAAAATTCCACCCAAACCAAACATTATGACGGGTCCAAAGGTTTCATCCCTCGTAACGCCAACGATAACTTCCATCCCCGGTTCCACCATCTTTTGCACAGAAACGCCGATCATACCAAGATCTTTGAATTTTAGCTCTATTTCCTTGAATGCCTCTCTTACTGCTTTTTCATCCTTCAGGTTGAGCTTTACACCGCCAAGATCGGATTTATGTAGAACCTTGCTCGATAGAACTTTTAAAACCACCGGATAGCCTATTTCCTTTGCAATTCTGACCGCCTCATCTGCCGTATGGGCAAAATAAGCACCAGTAGTTTCGAGACCATAATATTCAAGGATTTGTTTACTTTCATGTTCCATTAAGTAGTATCTGTTCTCGGAAATCGCTTTTGAGGAGATAGCCTCAAATAATTTCATGCTGGTAAAGAGTTGAAACAAAAATATAAGCTTTACAATATTAAACTATAATGTAATACAATTATCATAATGTATAATGCCGTTTCAGTCCAAAATCAGCTTATTATCACTTTTTTAACACCATCAACCTTGAGAATTTCTTCAACCACTTTACCGGGTATTTTTGTATTGGTAACTACAGTCATCTTCGACTCTACGCTCAGTTCAGGGTCTTCTGCAAGGATATATCTTATTGATATTCCTTCTCGTGCAAGTGCACCTGCAACTCCCGCGACTATTCCAACTTTGCTACTTTCCGCATACACTTCAAGGACGCCAAATCCAAGGTAGCGTGCTATCTCGGTTATGTTTGCTACTGGTTTGAGGTTGGAGAAAACTTCTCTCAGTTCAGGATCGTTCTCTATGTTTTGAATTGCCGAAACAACTACTTTTCTATCAACACCAATCGCTTCCGCTATTTTTGCTGGGATTAGCTCTATGTTATTACAATACGCCTTTCCATTTCTCACAGCAATTCCAAGTCTTAAAAATTCCCTAACCACTGCAATTTGGGATGGATACTTCTCAAACTTTTCCGCAATCTTTCGCCACATAAAAAAAGTAAAAGTAATTTGTTAATAAATTTTAGTAAAGTTTACTTGCCCTTAAGTTTATCCAGTAGTTCTGGAACGATGTCGAAGAGGTTTGCAACAACTCCGTAATGGGCAACACCAAAGATTGGCGCCTCGGGGTCCTTGTTGATTGCGATTATGAGTTCGCTATCTTTCATACCCATGACGTGCTGGAACGCACCGCTTATGCCCAGAGCTAAGTAGAGCTTTGGCTTCACAACTTTGCCTGAAATACCTACCTGCCTGTCTTTTGGTAACCATCCGTTGTCTATAACTGGTCTGCTTCCAGCGACAACTCCTCCAAGTGCTTTTGCAAGTTCCTCTGCTAAGGAGATGTTTGCAGCATCTTCGATACCTCTTCCAACTGCTACGATGATATTTGCCTTTGTGATATCAACTTCTCCAGCTTCTGGCTGCACGTATTCAATGAACTTTCTCTTTGCCGCTACAGATGGCTTTATTCCCGCATCAACGATCTTTCCGTTCTTCTGGACACCTTCCTTGAATGCACCCTGTCTAACAGTTAGGACACACGGCATAGATTTTATCTTGAGATCCACCATGATCTTTCCCTGCATAACGAAACGGGAAGCAACGAGACCATTGGCGGTATTTACACCCACAACGTCTGTAACGATTGGAGCGTTAAGCTTCACCGCAAGGTATGGAGCATATTCAGCTCCCTGGGCAGTATTTCCTATGAGCACGACATCTGGCTTCTCCTTCTGGAACAGCTGGAGCAGAACGTCAATGTATAGCTCGGGATTGTAGTTCTCAAGGCTTGCATCTTCGATCTTCCAGACCTTGTCCGCATATTTTGCAAGCTCATCGGCAAATTTGCCAACATCTTTGCCTATTACTACCGCATTGCTCTCGCCAAGCTTGTTAGCCAAGTTGAGAAGTTCGATGCTCAGTGGATTCAGTTCTCCAAATCTGTGTTCAGCAACTGCGAAAACCTTCATCCTATCAACCCCCTATCTTTCAATATTGCAATTATCTTGGTTGCTATCTGCGATGGATCACCAGTAATGAGCTCTGCCTTCTTAACGGGTGGCAGATACATCTTTGCAACTTCTACTGTGGACATCTTTGGAGTTATGCTTACTTCTTTGAGCTCCTTTGTTTTTGCCTTCTTAATTCCCATGACAGAAACATACCTTGGCTCGTTTATACCGCTCTGAATCGTAAGCAGACATGGCATTGGCAATTGAACCGCTTCCTGATAACCGCCTTCGATTTCTCTCTTTACTTTAACCACTCCGTTGCCAATCTCAAGCGAAGTAACTGCTGTGGCAAATGGCAGGTTTAGCATCGCTGCTAATATTACGCCAACCTGAGAGTTGTTGTAGTCCTGGCTCATGAGCCCAGCGAAGATCATGTCGAACTTCTCATTCTTTATCGCTTCGCAGATCACTTCAGCGGTCTGGTAAGCATCGAGACCCGCATCGAATGGGATCTTTATCGCTCTGTCCGCACCCATTGCAAGGCATTTTCTCAGCGTGTCCTCACTCTTTCCAACGCCAACAACTACGACTTCTCCACCCATTTTTTCCTTTATTCTGATAGCCTCTTCGACCGCATAGCGATCCCAGTCGTTTATGTCGAAAACCGCAGTGCCAAGCGAAAGGCTTTTGCCGTCCCCAGCAACTCCGACTTCGCTTTGCGGATCCGGGGCATGTTTTGCAAGCACGATAATTTTCATTTTACCACCAATCCGAAGGTGGAAAGGTTGAATAAAAAATTTTCTATTTTAAAAAATTTGAATTCCAATTATTAACTTGGTTAAATGGGCACAAGCTCGTAGGTCAGATAGCCTTCTTTCCTTTTCACAATCTCGACTTTAACCCTCTGTCCCGGCTTGAGCTTTGGCTCCCCACGATACCAAGCGAGAATTCGCACTCCATCGTCGAGCTTTGCAATCCCAACAGCGTATGGATCGTAGTGGGAAAAGCTCGTTGGTCTCACATGAATCACAGTCAGCGTTTCAAGCACACCTTCCTTTTTAAGCTCAATCCATTCCATTTCTGATTTTTTACAGCTTGGACAGTCCTTTTGGGGTGGGAAGAATATTCTACCGCATTTACACTTCGTAGCCAAAAGCTTTCCTTCTTTAAGCCCCTCATAGAACTTCTTTATGCCCTCTACTGAGAGGATATATCTAAGCTTGAGCTCTCGAACATCGAACCACTGCCAAGCACCGCTTTTCTCGTCAGGAATTATCGGAAAGCCCATTTTCTCAATAGCTTCCTTAATCTCCATTATTATCACCTCCTTTCAAGCCCATAGATTGTAACATAGGCATAATGTCCGGTTCCGCCGATGTTATGTGCAAGCCATCTTCCGTTCTTTATGTCTGCCTGTCTTCCCTTGTCCGCTTTTCTGAGCAACTGCTTGTAAGCTTCAACCGCCATGCTAACGCCAGTTGCTCCAATTGGATGCCCCTTTGCCTTAAGACCGCCGTCAACGTTCACAGGAATCTTCCCGCCGATGTAAGTCTGTCCTTCTCTTGCTAATTTGTATCCCTCTCCACGCTTGCAAAAGCCAAGATCTTCATAGGCCATTATCTCTGCAATTGTGAAACAATCATGGACATTTGCTCCATCGAGCTCTTTTGCGGGATCTTCAATTTTAGCAAGCTTATATGCTTGCTCAGCAGCATAGCGAGCTGAAGCTAAGCTTGTAAAATCCTCTCTTTTGCTCAGATTCGCTGTTCCAGTGCCGACACCCTGCGCTAATATCCAGACTTTTTCCTCAACTCCCATTTCTTTGACTTTTTTATCGCTTGCAAGAATAATGCAGGCAGAACCATCTGTTATTGGGGAACAATCAAATAGCTTTAAAGGCCAGGCAACATATGGACCTTTCATTACTGTAGCGACATCGATCTCCTTTCTGAATTGGGCGAACGGGTTCTTGGCACCATAGTAATGGGCTTTTATCGCAACCTTTGCAAGATCTTCCTCGGTTGCTCCGTATTTCATCATATAGGCACTAGCATGCAATGCATAGTAGCCGGGAAATGTCAGTCCAAAGTTTTCGAATTCCCAGAAATAGCTACCAAATCTACCAATGAGTTCTATAACATTTGGATTTGGCGACTCCTGCATTTTTTCAACTCCAAGAACAAGAACGATATCGGCAAGCCCAGATTTTATCGCAGTGTATCCAACTCTTATTGCCGCGCTTCCAGTTGCGCATGCCGCCTCTACTCTCATTGAGCCTTTTGGAGCAAGATCAGCGTATTCTGCCATAATAGATGGAACGGCAAGCTCGCTACTCCATATTCCAAGATTTCCGACGACAAAGAATTCTATGTCTTTGGGTTCGAGATTTGCCGACTCTAAAGCTTTTTTCATTGACTCCCAGCAGAGTTCTGGAATGTTCACGTCTCTTCTTGTTCCAAAAACTGAATGTCCTACACCAATTATTGCAGCTTCCGACATATGGCCATGTTGGATTAGGACTTTATATTATTTTGTTTTTTTGTCGGGCATCTCGAAAGAGTTATATTAAATGAATTCAACTCATCTTTATGCGAATTTCGGATTTTTACGACGTAGAAGAGCTAATTAGCGACGAAGACCGGCTTGTAAAGAGTTCTATTCGGGAATTTCTTGAAAAAGAGATCAGGCCAATCGTAGTTGATGCTTGGCACGAGGAAAATCCACTCAATTTCAGAGAAATAGCTAAAAAGTTTGGAGAGCTTGGGATGCTTGGCACATTCATTCCCGAAGAATACGGCTGTCCTGGGATGAACTATACTACTTTTGGAATTGTTTGTGAAGAGGTTGAGAGAATAGATAGTGCGCTTAGAAGCTTTGTAGCCGTTACTTCTGGTTTGGTGATGTTTCCGATCTGGAAATACGGAAGCGAGGAGCAGAAAAAGGAATACCTACCAAAGCTTGCTAAAGGGGAACTGATTGGATGCTTTGGGCTAACGGAACCAAATGTTGGAAGCGATCCCGGGAGCATGGAAACAACTGCAAGAAAAGAAGGCGATGAATGGATTCTGAATGGAACAAAAACTTGGATTAGCGAGGCAGAAATTGCGGATCTTGCAGTAGTTTGGGCGAGAGATGTCGAGGATCGAAAGATAAAGGGATTTATCGTCGAGAGAGGAACAAAGGGCTTTAAACAATCTTTGATCAGAAAGAAAGGTTCAATGAGAGCTGGAGACGTAGGGGAGCTATATTTATCTGATTGTAGAGTTCCTGAGGAGAATAGACTCCCGAATGCTGTTGGTTTAAAGGCTCCGCTCAGCTGTTTGGATCAGGCAAGGTTCGGGATCTCTTGGGGAGCGCTCGGGGCTGCAATTGATTGCTATGAAACTGCACTAAATTATGCAAAAAATAGAAAGCAGTTTGGAGTTCCAATTGCTTCTTTTCAGCTTGTTCAGGAGAAACTTGTGGAAATGCTGATCGAAATAACAAAGGGCCAACTTCTAAGCTTGAGGTTATCCCAGCTTATGAATGCTGGAAAGGCAACTCCAGAACAGATATCTCTTGCAAAGAAAAATAATGTCCGAGTTGCGAGATTTTGTGCGAGAACAGCAAGAGAGATCCTTGGAGCAAATGGCATAAGCTTGGATTATTCACCAATAAGGCACATGGCAAACATTGAAAGTGTATACACTTATGAGGGCACCGACGACATACACACGCTTATCCTTGGAAGGGCCATAACGGGTATAGATGCCTTTAGGCGGGAGCGAAAAGAATAAAAGAGAAATAAAAAATTAACAATTAATTTTGCTATTTTCATTTATTCAATATCGATAAATTAAAATACCAGTGATGTCCACTAACAAACATGGCAGTTGTGTTCCCTTCTAAGGAGTGGTTGGATGAACTAAAGAAGAAGGTCAACAGCGACGAAACATATAAAAAGGTTGCGGCAAACTGGGAGGGCGACTATCTGTGCATAATTGAAGTAGATCAGGAAGCTTTAAAGGACTTCCAGAAGCCAAAAGTGCTTGGTGGTCTTATTTCGATGCTTGTTTCGATTCCGAAAGAAAAAAGGGTGGCTTACAAAGGAACGCCAACAGAAAATATGGTCAAAAAACTCGGTTTTGAATTGGATCAGGACATAGATATCTCAAAGATTAACCTCGAGGAGCTCGCAAAAAAGGTTGCTGAGCTGAAACTCGAGGAAATAAAGGGTGCTGCAATTTATACCTGGCTTGACTTCTGGCACGGTGAAATGCGAAAGGCTGAAGCGGTCGCACCGGGAGATGTTAAGAATCCGAGATTCGTGCTATCTGGGCCGTATTCTGCCTTCAAGGAGATAGTTTTGGGCAAAGTTGATCCAACCACCCAGATAATGAGAGGGAAACTGAAGCTAAAGGGTGACTTGGGCTACATGATGAGAAACACCGCCACTGTGAACAGATTTAGCCAGCTGATGTCGTCACTACCAATAGATTTAGGATAAAATTTTTTGGGAGTGGTATGTGGACTTTCGTCTCTCCAAGGTTGATAGTTTACGGAGATGATGCCCTGACTTTCCTTGAAAGCGAAAAGGCAATCAGGGTTCTAATAGTTACAGATGAGTCAATGGTAAAGCTTGGATTTCTGGATATGGTTAAAAACTCTCTCAAAGCTGAAAAAATAGAGGTATTCAGCGAAGTTGAGCCAGAACCAAGCATCGATACTGCACTGAAATGCACAAAAATCGCGAGAGAATTGCAGCCGGAGCTGATAATAGCGCTTGGCGGAGGAAGTGTAATTGATGTGGCAAAAGCTGCGAGGATTCTAATGGAATTGGACATAGATCCACTTGCTGTAACACCTTTTACAGATCTTTTTGAGCTTGGATATAAAAAGAAGGCAAAGCTGATAGCAATTCCCACGACAAGTGGAACTGGTGCTGATGTAACTTGGACTTCGGTTCTTACAGACAAAGCTGAGCACAGAAAGCTGACTCCAGCAAATAAAGAAGTCGTTCCGGATGTCACTCTCCTCGATTATCGCTTTGTTGCAAACATGCCTAAAAAACTGATAGCGGGAACAGGACTCGACGCTCTTACGCATGCAATTGAGGGAATAGTATCGATTTGGAGAAATGATTTCAGCGATGCTCTCTGCGAAAAAGCTGTTGAGATAATAATGGGGAATCTTGAGAAATCGTACAACGGTGATTTGGAAGCAAGAGCGAAGATGCATTTAGCTGCAACAATGGCGGGTTTGGGATTCGGAAATTCACAGGTGGGACTTGCTCACTCTTTCGGGCATACATTTGGAGCTGTATTCAAACACCATCACGGAATGTGTGTTGGGTTATTCCTTCCATACATTATGCAGTTCTATCTAAAAAGTGATGCAAAGGCAAGAATGGATACTTTGGCGAAGAAAATGGGGCTTAAAGGTGCAGAAGAGTTAATAGATAAGATAATTGCTCTAATGAAGAGTGTAGAATTGCCTACCAAGATTTCGCAGGTTATTAGTAAAAAAGAATTCGAGGAGAATCTTGAAAATCTTGTAATGAACACTTTAAACGATTCAAGTCTTGGAATGAGTCCAAGAATTCCGGATTACGAGCAAACGAAAAAGATATACGAATACGCCTTTGAAGGAAAGAGAATTGACTTCTAATTTTTTGGGGTGGTAGAATGTATGGCTACTGTGGAAAAATCCTAAGAGTGGATTTAACCGCTCGAAGTTTTTCAACTTTGCCTTTAAATGAAAAAGATGCGAAGCTTTTTGTTGGCGGAGCGGGGATGGGAATAAGGATCCATTACCAGATGAAAACGTATGAAAAAGATCCACTTTCTCCTGAGAATCCACTTGCAATAATGACTGGCCCACTTACTGCAACTCCCGCTCCCGCAACAAGTAAGCTGGCATTTTGTGCCCGAAGCCCACTTACAAGAATCTGGGGAGAATCAAATTCTGGAGGAAGAATGGCAGTATATCTAAAATACGCTGGCTGGGATGGTGTTCTGATAGAAGGAAAGAGCGAAAAGCCAGTTTACCTGAAGATTGACAAAAATGGTGTTGAGTTCAGAGATGCCACAGGAATATGGGGTAAAGGATGTTATGAGGCTCAGGAGACTATAGAGAAGGAGTTAGGAGAGAAGAGGGTTTCGACTGCGGTTATAGGGCCAGCAGGGGAGAATTTGGTGAAATTTGCCTGCATTCAGGTTGACAACTCGAGACATGCGGGAAGAACGGGCATGGGGACTGTAATGGGGTCAAAGAAATTGAAGGGCATAGCTGTTTGTTATGATCCTGCGGATAGATGGGAAATTAAGCTTGCAAATGGAGAAAAATTCAAAGAATTGGTTTCGCAGTTTATAGACGTTATAAACAACGACTTCACATGCACCATGTTCAAAGATCTTGGGACTTCTGGCTATGTTGAGAATGCTGAGGCTTTCGGAGATTTGCCTGTAAAATATTACTCCAAGGGGACTTTTGAAGGGGCACCCAACATTTCAGGTTCTGCAATGGCAAGTTCAATTTTAAGAGGGAATGATGGCTGTTTGGGATGCATTGTTAGATGTGGTAGAGTGGTTGAGCTCAAAGGAAAAAAGATTCATGGCCCTGAATATGAAACAGTTGCTGCTTTTGGCTCGCTTCAGCTTAACGACAATCTTGAATCCCTTGTTGAGATAAACTACATGTGCAATGATCTTGGCATGGACACGATTTCTGCTGGAGTTTCGATCGCATTTGCCATGTGGATGACAGAAAAAGGTGTCGGAAATTTTAATATAAAATGGGGAGACGCAAATAGAGTAAAAGAGCTTGTGAAGGAAATAGCATTTAGAAAAGGAATTGGAGCAGAGCTTGCTGAAGGAGTAAGATTTCTGGAAGAAAAATACAACTTTAAGGGCTGGGGAGCACACGTTAAGGGGCTTGAAATTCCGATGCACGATGCAAGAGCTTTCGCTTCTTTAGCTTGTGCTTACGCAGTGCACGTAAGGGGAGCATGTCATCTACCACACCAGATGTATCTTTATGAGATGGGCAAAGTTATCGAAGATTACGGCATAATTTCGAATGATAGGTTTGCAAATGAAGGAAAAGGTGTTCTGACTGCGAAGGTTCAGAACTTCACTGAGCTCTTCAACGCTGCAACTATGTGCGCATTTATGCCAATAACGCCAAGCATGCTTGCTGAAATGCTTAAATGTGCAACAGGTTTCGAATTCGATCTCAACAGCTTGGCAAAGACTGGTGAAAGAATTTTCACGCTAAAGAGGTTATACGATTTGAAGTGCGGAGTGAAGCCCGAAGAAGACGACAGGCTACCGCAGATAGTTCTACAGCCTCTTGAAGGTGGAAGCGCTGGAAATGTGCCCGATGTGAGCAAGCAGGTTCAGGAATACTACGAGTATAGAGGATGGAAAAAAGGAATTCCGAGTGCAGAGAAGCTTAAAGAGCTCGATCTTGATTAGTCGATCTCCACAATTTTTTTCTTTGACTTAATTCCGCTTACAATTCTGATCTTAGACTTTGAAACTTTAAAATAATCTGCCAGAACCTCGATAACTTCATCATTGGCTCTTCCCTCAACGGGCAGAGACCTTACAGATACCACGTATTCTTCACCGACCTTTTCAACTTTACTCTTCTTTGAATTAGGTTTTACTCTAACAGCAATCCTCATTTTGATCTTCCGTAACTTGCTTCAAATACCGCAAACTGCAGGATGTGTCCTTTCATAGCATTTTCTAGTTCAGATTTAGAGGCATCTGGCTCGAGTTCCAAGATTGTATCGAGAACATACAGCTTAAATTGATATCTATGGACACCACTTGGGGGGCAGGGGCCATTATAACCAATCTTTCCAAAATCATTCTTCCCCTGCACCGCTTTTATTGGATTTTCGAGAATTGGTTCTTTTGGAATATTTTTGGGAATTTCGGTAGCGTTGGGAGGGATGTTCCATATCAGCCAGTGTGTAAACATTCCGAAAGGAGCATCTGGATCATCTAAAACTATAGCCAAACTTTTCGCGTTTTTAGCGACACCATAGATTTCGATCGGTGGCGAAACGTCTTCACCATCGCAGGTGAATTGCGGAGGAAAAACTGAAAATGGGACGCTTATATAAAGCTCAGGACTTTGCGCAGGCAGACTTCTCTCTGCACAGCATAAAACAAACATTGAGAGCAACAATGCAACATAGATTCGCATAATAATACACTTTATCAGACTCAATAAATTTTTTGATAGATAACAGGAAAAGCCGACAGTTTCCGCGCTTCCCGGGACCTCTCGGAACCCAGTACAACGCGGAACGGAGCAGGGCTTAACTTCCGGGTTCGGAATGAGTCCGGGTGTTTCCCCTGCTCCTATGACCGTCGGCAGACTCTCTTCGTGATGCGATATTTAAGGCTTTTGCCCGAGAACCCGCTCCTCTATACTCATCTTCTTGCCTTTGAATGTCTCGGCTATGTCTGCTCTGAGGAGATACCAGATCACTGCAATGCTAATTGCAATGTATATAGCTGCAAAAGGATCATAGTATATCAGGAGGAGAGAATAAAGCATCTGGAAGCTGAAAAGAATGATTGCCAGTAATCTTGCCCAGTTTTTGAGCATGAAAATTCCCGCAGAATTAATGAAGTATACTAATCCAATCAAAAAAACAGAAATTGCCATAGTATCGTAAACTTCGTCGAAAACGTCTTCAGAAATGCCGTAGATGTCCGCTATGTGTTTAAATTCTTCCTGAATTAAATTTCGAGCTTCTTCTTCGAAAAGAAGCATCATTAAACTACCAGAAATACAAACAAGGGCCATTAGTAGTAAAAATATGCTAATCACCAACACTCCAAATGGACGCATGAATTAGGTTGTCTTTAGGCTGATAAATATTTGCTCATGAGAATCCATTGGTTTGAGGAAAAATACTTCTCTGCTAACCTGTTCTCAAATAGTTGAATTATTTCAAAGCCAAATTTTTTAAAAAAGTATACAGAGTTGCTTTCTGCAGGAATAATGCATTTTAATAGCTTTACACCACTCTCTTTTGCCCTTTTTATGATCTCCAACATTAAAGCACTGCCCACACCGCTTTTCTGTCTCAATGGCGAAACACAAATAAATATCAAAAAAGCCTCACCTTTTTTTGGGGTTCTAACAAAAAATCTAAGTAGTAAATAGGCTCTCAATCCATCTAAAATACCAATTCGTTTTCTCAAAAACTTTAAGATCCTTTTCTTCTCGGTCAGAATCCATGCAAAGGCGATGACTCTTCTGTCTTCCACAACATAGCAGCCATTCTTGTTCTCCCTGAAAAAGTCTATGAGCAACTCTCTTGAGATATCTACATCCCTAAAGACCGCCGTCAATTCCTTTTCAAAGCACAGAGCAAGGATTCTTACAGCATCAACGAGATCATCATCTCTAAGTTCTCTGATCTTCATAGTATCTTTTAATTCTTTCCACAGCTTTTTTGAGGTTTTCCATCAAATTTGCGTAGCTTATTCGAACAAAGTTATCATTCCAGCTTCCAAAAGCCCTTCCAGGAGTTACTGCGACACCATAGTCGATAAGCTTTTCTGCAAATTTCGTGCAGTCTTCCTTGACATCAAGAAACATGTAAAACGCCCCTTCAGGCTTAACAGTCCAGTAAAGGTTGCTTAGTTCATTGTAAACAAAGTCTCTTCGTCTTCTGAATTCAGAAACCATTTCTGAAACCAGTTTCCTGAATTCTCCGCTCTGCATAACTTCAGCAACGGCTTTCTGGGCAAATGCCGGTGCGCAAACACCATTTACTTGATGAATCTTTAGCATAGAATTCAAAAGTTCTTCTCTTGCAATAACAAAACCTATCCGCCAGCCGGTCATTGCAAGTGATTTTGAAAAGCCGTTTACAACCACAACGTTTTCGAGATTTACAAGTGAGACTGGTTTTTTGTCGTAGTATATCTTATCGTAAATCTCGTCACTCACAACAATCGCACCATAATCGTCTGCAATTTTAACAATTTCTTCAGCAGACTTTTTATCGATCACAGCTCCGGTTGGGTTGTTTGGGTAGTTTAGAAAGACTACACTCACGTCTTTACTCATAATTTCAGCGAAGCTCTCCGGAGTGGGAACAAAATTGGTTTCATGTGTCTTAATTTCAATGATCTTTGCCTTGCACATCTTTGCATAGGTAAAATAGCTCAAAAAGGATGGGGAGGGAATTACGACTCTGCTACCTTCTTCTATAAACGCAAGACTTGCGTTTAGCAATGCTTCGCTACCACCTGCCGTAACCATTACTTCGTTCTTTGAAACGCCATATTCATCAGCAATAGCAATTCTCAGCTCTTCAATTCCAAAGTTTGAAGTGTAATGAGTAAAACCATTGTTCATTGCCTTGTAGGCTCTTTCTATAACCTCTTTTGGCGTTGGAAAGTCTGGCTCTCCAATTGTGAGGCTAACTATGTCTTTACCCTCTTTTTTGGCCTTTTCTACTATTTCAAACATTCTTCTGATCATCGATGTTGAAATATCTTTGAGTCTGCTTGCTTCCATGCAACGGGTTTGCGTTGAAGATTAAAGTCTTTCGAAGGAATTTGCAGAACCCCTTTAAGGCATTTTAAAGGCAAACACGATTAGAGTCAACATTCGTAATCCAGTTTCTCACCATGTCTATCTCTTCTTTCTTCTAAGAACTTTTTTGCCAGATGTATAAAAGGCACTATCTTTTATGTTTCAAGATCAAGCTTGGCTTCGATTTCCAAACTCTCTTTTAGGCTTTAGTCCCATTCCATAATAAACTGCCTTTTTATCATTCCCTATCGCCACCTGTGGATATGATGAAAGCATTTTCGCAATTTACAAAGCTCTCTTTAATGCAAAACCTTTTGAAACGATTTCATTCACTAGTCCAATTCCACAAGCTTCTTTTGCATTTATCAGCTTTCCGGTTAAAATCAACTCCAGGGAATTGCCTAAGCCGACAATTCTCGGTAATCTCTGAGTTCCGCCATCGATCAGCGGAACACCAAACATTCTATTTAGCACACCAAATTTGGCAGTTTCGTCTGCTATTCTGATATCTGCCCAAAGTGCTATCTCCAGGCCACTGCCACACAATAGCCAGATATTGCAGCAATTACGGGTTTAGATAAAATTATCCTTGTAAATCCAAGTGGACCATCTGGACTTTCTAATCTACCTGCGAGTCTATCAAGATCACCCAAATCTGTTCCAGAGCAGAATTTTCTCCTGTCCCGGTTATTATTCCTACGTGTATGTCATCATCTTTTTCGAAATCTCTCCAGTTCTTCAGCCATTTCTGTTCAACGTTATAACGAGTTGTATGGGCGACTTTTCAGTCAGAACAAAGTTCATAGACAACAATGTCTGTAGAGCTTAAAGTCTTGCATTTCTCTATAGATGAAAATACCGAAAAATTTATATACTAATTTTACTAACCATAAGTTAGTAACGGTGATGGAATGAACGTGCTCGACGCAATAGGAAACGAGAGCAGGAGAAAAATACTGGAACTACTTGCAAAGAAGCCTTGCTATGTCAGTGAGATCTCATACTATCTCGGTATGGCTCCGAAGGTTGTCATAGAGCACTTAGAGAAACTTGAGAATGCGGGGATAGTTAAGAGTGTCGAGGATGGAAAAAGAAGATACTACTACATTGCAACTAACATCCAAATAGAGGTTACGATCTCTCCCCACAAATTCGAAGTCAATTTACTGAACTGTGAGCAAAATCTGGATCCAGCGAGAATACTGAGAGAGATTGAAGAGAAGTTATGGTCTATAGGCTCAAACGTTGACTCTCTTGCAGAGATTTACAAAGCCATGAGAATGGCCGAAGAGATTCGAAAGAATTTCTCTGCAATACAGGGAGCAATCACATCGAAATTGAACGAGATGTTTGAAGAGATACTCGAAGAAGTCGAGAGAGTTACTAAAGATGACTTGGAGCGCTTGGTGTTGCTTGGATTGGTCAAGGGGCTAAGAAGGGCTACAGAGATAGCTGAGCGTTTCAGGATACCCTACAGAGACGTTGAGGAAACTCTCGAATCTTTGAGAAAAAGAGGAATTGTTAGAATTGAAAGACTTAATAATGGAGATAGTGTTTGGGTAATAGGGTGAGATTATGAAGGGGGAAAGGGAAATAATGTTAAGAGTGGCTGAAGCTTATTATAGGGATGTTGGAAGAGGAATTGCGAGAATCGATCCAGAAATCATGGAGAAGCTCGGAATTCAGAGTGGAGATATAATAGAGATCATCGGAAAGGAAAGTGTTCCAGCAATTGTCTGGCCAAGCTACCCCGAGGATAGGGGGAAGGGTATAATAAGGATCGATGGAAATCTTAGGAGCAACGCAGGGGTTGGCATTGATGACAAGGTTAAGATAAGAAAAGTGGATGCAAAGCCTGCAGAAAAGATAACCTTGGCACCAATGGAGGCAGTAAGAATTACCGGCGGAGAAAACTATCTTCTTAGACTTCTTGAGGGAAGACCGGTTGTTAGAGGGCAGAAAGTTAGGGTAGAAATCTTTGGATACACTCTAACATTCGTAATAACTGCTACAAAGCCCACTGGAGTTGTAGTAGTTAATAGAAGCACTGAAATCGAGTTAAAGGAGAAACCCGCAGAAGAAGTAAAGAGAGCAGTTCCAAATGTTACTTATGAGGACATTGGCGGACTAAAGAGAGAGCTTAGACTTGTTAGGGAAATGATAGAGCTTCCTTTAAAACATCCTGAGCTATTCCAGAGACTTGGGATTGAACCGCCAAAGGGGGTTCTGCTATACGGGCCTCCTGGCACTGGAAAAACGCTAATTGCCAAGGCAGTTGCAAATGAGGTTGATGCTCACTTCATAAGCATTAGTGGTCCAGAGATCATGAGCAAATTCTACGGAGAGTCGGAGCAGAGACTCAGAGAAATATTTGAGGAAGCAAAGCAGAACGCTCCAAGTATAATATTCATAGATGAAATAGATTCAATAGCCCCCAAGAGGGAAGAAGTTACCGGAGAGGTTGAAAGAAGGGTGGTAGCTCAGCTTCTGGCTTTGATGGACGGACTCGAATCCAGGGGGCAGGTTATTGTTATCGCTGCCACCAACCGTCCTGACGCTATAGATCCAGCCTTGCGTAGACCTGGGAGATTTGATAGAGAAATTGAAATAGGAGTTCCTGATAGAGACGGCAGAAAGGAGATTCTTGAGATTCACACAAGAAAAATGCCATTGGCGGAGGATGTAAACTTGGATGAGCTTGCAGACGCAACAAACGGCTTTGTTGGAGCAGATCTTGAAGCTTTGTGTAAAGAGGCAGCGATGCATGCACTTAGAAGAGTTCTGCCAGAAATAGACATAGAAAAAGAGATCCCATCCGAAGTGATCGAAAACCTAAAAGTCACGAGAGAGGACTTCATCGAAGCTTTAAAGAACATTGAGCCATCTGCAATGCGAGAAGTTCTTGTAGAGATTCCAAGAGTCAGATGGGAGGATATTGGAGGACTTGAAAATGCTAAACAAGAGTTAAGAGAAGCGGTAGAGTGGCCGTTGAAGTATCCTGAAGTGTTCAGAACTACAAACATCAAACCGCCAAAGGGAATTCTGCTTTACGGTCCTCCGGGCACAGGAAAGACTTTGCTTGCCAAAGCTGTTGCAAATGAGAGCAATGCAAACTTTATAAGCGTTAAAGGTCCAGAATTGCTTAGCAAGTGGGTTGGAGAAAGCGAGAAACACGTCAGGGACATGTTCAAGAAAGCTCGACAGGTTGCCCCAGCGATCATATTCTTTGACGAAATAGATAGCTTGGCTCCAAGAAGGGGCAGCATTGGAGATTCGCATGTCACTGAGAGAGTGGTAAGCCAACTGCTTACAGAACTCGATGGACTTGAAGAGCTTCGCGAAGTTGTAGTCATTGCTGCTACAAACCGCCCAGATCTGATAGATCCCGCTCTTCTGAGGCCTGGAAGAATTGAAAGACACGTATACATACCGCCTCCTGACAAAGAAGCAAGAAAAGAGATATTTAGAATCCATTTGAGGAACAAGCCACTGGCAGAGGATGTTAGTTTGGATGAACTTGCAGAAAAGACCGAAGGCTATAGTGGGGCTGACATCGAAGCGGTGTGCAGAGAGGCAGGAATGCTCGCAATAAGGGAGGCTTTAAAGCCGGGTGTTACCAGAGAGGAAGCAAAGGAAATTGCAAAGAAGCTAAAAATTACAAAGAGACACTTCGAAGAAGCACTTAGGAAGGTTAAACCAAGTTTGAGCAAGGAAGATTTGAAGAGGTATGAGATAGTATTAAAAGATTTCCAAAAGATGTATGCATGAGGTGGTGAATTATGGTTTGGAGGAGAAGGAGGAAGGATAGGGAAGAAGATGAGGAGGACTTTTGGGGTTGGGATCCGTTCAGAGAGTTTGATGAGATATTCAGAAGAATGATGAGAGATATAGAAAGTGCCTTCAGATTTGGTGAACTTGGAGAGACAAAGCCAATTGTCAGAGGCTTCTCAATCAGAATTGGCCCTGACGGTAGGCCAGAGATCAGAGAGTTTGGCACAAAACCTCTCATCAAGGAGACTGGCATCGAAGAGAGAAAGCCATTGGTTGATGTAATCGAGACGGATAACGAAGTCCAGGTGATTGCAGAGATGCCGGGTGTGAGAAAGGAAGACATCGAGCTAAAAGCAACCGAGAGAAGCCTTGAAATCAGAGCAGAAGGAGAGAACAGGAAGTATCATGAGACTGTAAGCCTCCCGGTCGAAGTGGATCCAGATTCAGCAAAGGCCAGATACAACAACGGAGTTCTTGAAGTCATTTTGACAAAGAAGGCCGGAGGAGGAAAGAAGATAAAGGTTGAATAATTTTTATAAATCTTTATTTTTTAGCTTTTATCAAGTTATTCACAGTTGAAGATTCTTTTGAAATTGAATTTAAATTAAAATATAATAAAAAGTTAGAAGATTAGCTCAGAATGCTATCGAAAATCTGCTCATCAACTTTGTGAATCATTGGAATTCCAGTCACTTCACTTGCCAACGGCGACAAAGCTGCGAGATCGTTTCGATTTGCAAGTTCAAGCTTGAATTTTCGCATTCCAGCGAGCAACTGCTTCATACCAACGCTCATTCTGTAGACATAGCTGTAAAGCCCAACTGCGCTCCATGGAATTGCGTTGCCAATCTTTTCACCAAACTTAGCCTTGAATTCATCTGCAAGGGCGAAGAACTTATCTGGCTTGTCGCCATAAACTTCGGTAAAGCTCTTCGGCAACTTGCCCTCTTTTGCAAGCTTTACGAAGTATTCAGACTTCATAACCGCAGTCAATGGTGCTCTTCCAGTTGTAACTGTCTTCACTATTGGCCCATCTCCGAAGTTGCTCATCGCTATGGCTTTAAGGATCTGGGTCTCGTTGATGAAGCCACCAGCTATGCTTATGTCGGGCACGTATCTGCCCTTTTCCTTCAGCTTTCTCGCAGCCTTGAGCACGAGAGCTTCGAGGTAAACCGTTGGAATTCCCATCTCATTCATCATTGGCACTGGGCTCATTCCAGTTCCGCCGCCCGCACCATCGAAGGTTACGTAATCCACTTCTGCCTCACTTGCAGCCTTCATCTGCCATGCAACGTCTTCTGGACGATAAGCACCCGTTTTTAGTGTAACACTCTTCGCCCCTAAGTCACGGATCTCTTCAACGAAATCTATGAGACCCTTCTCTGTGGGCATTCCAACTCTGCTGTGCCTCTCAAAGCCATCAATTACACCATCCTTGAAAGCCTGCTGAACCACTGGATCCTCGGGATCGGGCAGAACAACGTAGCCCCTCTTCTTTAGCTCAATCGCCCTTTGCAAATCTCTTACTCTAATCTCTCCGCCTATAGCCTTCGCTCCTTGCCCCCACTTGATCTCAACAGTATCAACTTCGAGCTTCGAAACAACGTATTCGTAAACACCAAAGCGGGTGTCCTCAACGTTTACCTGCACTACTATGTCCCCATACTTCCCATCCCAGAATTCCTTGAACTTCTTAACTCTTCTTTCCATCTCTGGCGATCTCACGACTTTTCCATCCTTGAATTCCGACTTTGGATCAACTCCGCAGACGTTCTCGCCGATTATGAGAATACAACCAGCCAAGGCAGCACCAACAGCAAGTCCGTCCCAATAACGACGGGCAACTTCAGTTGAACCAAATGCACCCATTGCAAGCGGGAATCTCACTTTAGTTTTTCCGATCTTTGACTCAACGCTCGCGTTGGGGAAAATCGCAAGGTCTGGATCCGGCTCAATGCCTTCCGCACCCCTAAGTCTTGCAAGTAAATTGAAGTGCGCCCAATCCAAGCCATAGTCTTTTAGCGAAGAAGCTGTGCTCTCGCCAAAATACTTTGGCTCTGGATACAAAGCTTCGTTTGCTCTGAAGGTCGAAAGAGCGATTTCGCAGATAAATGGGCAGTCGCTGACGCAAATTGGACACATTCCGCTTTGCGGATTCACGTCGCGAACTCTCGTCCTTGTGCCAGTCGTGGACATCGCATTCAGGTATGCCGAATTCATCTGTACTCTCTCCATTTTACCACCTCCGTCTTGCGATTTTGACAGTGGTAAGCATAAAAATTTTTTGGTTATATACGTTTCAAACTAATAGACTTTAACCAATACAGACAAACACATATAAAAAATTTTTAAGTTATAAGGCAATTTTCTGTATTTATGTAATAATAACCGCAAAAAATTGAAGAAATTTAAGATATACCCACCAAATATTGCGATTATTCAATTAGCTTTTAGGAGTTTAAGCTCTCCCGGAGCGATAATTTGTCAGGCTTGATGAATTTGCAAAATTGAAGGCCGAGGATTAAGCTGAGATAAGGTCGTGGAAGTCTAAAAATTGAGCAGTTTTGAGATTAAACTCTCCATCATTTCCGCATTGAACTTTTCATCCCTCTTCGAGTATTCAAGAATTTCTTCTTTGCTTAAGCCTTCATTGCTCAAATCATCGCTGTAAACTTCGGCCCACTGTTTAACCATCTCTCTCGTGACTTCAATGTGGAACTGTAAACCTACCGCTTTATCGAAACGAATGCTTGATTCGCGTATTTTTGAGAGGAATAAATTCTTAAAGCCCCCACTGGCAAATCAAATGTGTCCTGATGCCATTGCAAAACCCTAAGCTCATCTGGGAATTCAGAAAAAAGCTCGTGATTTGCCACTTTACGAACATTAATCCATCCAATTTCTTTTCCATTTTCGCCTCTGTAAACTTTAGCTCCAAGAGTTTTTGCAATCATCTGCGCTCCAAGGCATATTCCGAGCAAAGGAATTCTATTTTTTATCGCTTCTGCAATTATATGGAACTCCCGCTTTAGGAAGGAATAGAGTTCTTCTTCGTATGCGCCCATCGGTCCTCCAAGAACGACAACGAGCGAGTAATCTCGAATACTGCGGTTTAAGGATTGATTCTTGTAAGCGTCAAGGTATTCAAATTCGAAATTTAGAGCTTCAAGAACTCTTTCAAGTAATCCCAGATGCTCTATTTCAACATGTCTGATTGCGAGGGCTCTCATATTAGTAGACGTATACTTTTCCGTATGGTCTCTTTGACACAGGTAAAAGCTTTAAGAATTTATCTCCGAGGACCTCGTCTGCATCGAATCCAAACTCTTTACAGAAGTCTCCAACGTGCTTTTCAAGAAACCTGAAGTCCTCGCTACTTAGCTCTAAAATCCCAACCTCTCTTCCCACTTGCCAGGGCTCAAGTTTTCCACGAACGTAAATGATTCCGCCATGCATTCCAGTGCCTATGTATCTTCCCCTATGCTTTGCACTGTAAAGCCCTAAGAGAATAACTCTTCCGCCGGCCATGTATTCTCCCAAGAAGTCCTGACTCGTTCCACCCACGATAAGCACGGGCACCTTTTCCTTATATTCCTTCATGTGAATCGCTGTTCTATAGCCAACGTCGTCTCTGATCATAATTCTACCGCCACGCATCGACATCGCAACAACGTCTCCCGCTCTGCCATGGACTATTATCTCGCCATCGTCCATCGTATTGCCAACTCCATCCTGAGCGTTGCCGTGAACAACAATTTTATGACCCGCAAGAAAGGCTCCGAGATCATTGCCTGGGCATCCGAAGATCTCAACGCTTATCTTCCTTGGATTTCTTGAAAAGATCCTCGTTCCAATGTATCTCTGTCCCACGACATTCAAAAGCCTGATCTTGTTGCAGTTATGCTCAAAGACCGCATAACGAATCAGATCGTTGATCTCCTTGTGTGTTAAATCCTTTGCGTCGATCTCCGCAACGTCTCCTTGGACTCTAATTCTTGGGATTAACTCATCTAATTTTCTTGAAAAATCGAGGAAGAGGTCGTAAAACTTCATTCTCCCGCCCCCTTTATACCGAGAACTTCAAGCTCCCATTCCTGCAAACCAACACCGCGAAGCATCTCTCTGTTGCCTCGCAGACTTTCGATTGCATTTATTCCCATTGCTCCAAGCATCTCCTTTATTTCATTGCTCCAAGCCTTTAACAAGTTTACAAGTCTCTTTGAAGCTATTTCGGGATTCAGTCTCTTAGATAACTGCGGATCCTGTGTGCAAATTCCCCAGTTGCAAATTCCCGTATGGCACTTCTGGCATAGAGTGCAACCCATCGCAATTAATGCTGGAGTGCCAATGTAAACCGCATCCGCTCCCAATGCTATGGCTTTTACAATATCTGCGCTGTTTCTGAAGCCTCCCGCAGCGATCAATGAGACCTTGTTTCTTATCCCTTCCCTTCTCAACCTTTCATCTACCGAAGCAATCGCAAGCTCAATCGGAATTCCTACGTTGTCTCTTATAATCTTTGGCGCCGCTCCGGTGCCTCCTCGAATGCCATCGATTGCAATTATATCCGCTCCCGCCCTTGCAATACCACTTGCAATTGCTGCGACGTTGTGAACCGTTGCAATCTTAACGCTCACAGGCTTCTCGTAATTCGTCGCTTCTTTCAAAGCATATATGAGCGTGCTCAGATCTTCGATCGAATAGATGTCATGCTGTGGAGCAGGCGATAATGCATCGGTTCCTTCAGGGATCATCCTTGTCTCAGAGATCGGCTTAGTAACTTTTTCTCCTGGCAAATGGCCACCGATTCCGGGCTTTGCCCCTTGCCCTATTTTTATCTCCACAATTGCAGCGACGTTAAAGTATTCTGGATCAACACCAAATCTGCCACTTGCACACTGCACTACTGCGTTTTTACCAAACTTCCTTAGTTCTTTTGGCAATCCACCTTCGCCAGTGTTGAAAAGAGTCCCATACTCACTTGCAGCCATCGCAAGACTTTTGAAGGCGTTGTAGCTTATAGCTCCGTAGCTCATCGCTGAGAATAGGATCGGAGTCTCGATTTGCACGTTCGGATAGAGCTCTGTTACGAGCTCAACTTCTCCGCCATCAAAAGAGAACTCAAGCTTGTCATGCTTCCTTCCAAGGAAAGTTCGAAGCTCCATTGGTTCTCTTAGCGGGTCTATTGCCGGGTTCGTGACTTGAGCAGCGTTCAACACGATGTGATCCCAGTATATGCGATAGGGCTTGTCGCAACCGCTTCCCGTTAAAATAACTCCACCGCTTTCAGCTTGCTTCTTCAAGTCCTGTATTTTTTCTCTTGTCCAATTGGCGTTGGGGCGATAATCCGAGGGATGAGGGCGAATGATGAGCGCTTTTGTTGGGCACATCACCGCACAACGTTGGCAACCGACGCACTTCATCTCGTCAGCTCTCATCGTATTGCTCATCTCATCGTAGCTGTGAACGCCGAAACCGCACTGTCTCTCGCATACCCTGCACTTTATACACCGATCCCCTCTTCTCTCAACGAGAAATTCAGGGAGCATGAAGCTAAACATCTCTTCTTTTTTAAGCAAAAACTTCACCTCTCTGAGACCTTCTCTCCGCTTTTTCAAATTTGTAAAGTCTTCCAACTACTGGTTCCCCACCCATTGGTGTGTAAACTCTATCCAGTTCTCCACATACAGCCCTTATTGCTGCTTCTTCAGAAGAGACAAAGAATAGATCTCCCTTCTCTCCTGAGGTTATTGGTCTTAGCCTTATGCGATCTGTGATCCCAAACATCTCCCCATGCCTTGCTACAATGATCGTCCAAGGACCATTGATGAGCAGGGGAGCGTATGTGATCCTTAGAGCGGTGTAGATCTTCTTGCTTTTTTCATCCATTCTACCAATCTGGTCCCACATTGGCGGAGCCAAGATCTTTGCCACGATCTCAATCGGTAATCCCTGCTTTCTCATCAGCAAGTCTACCGCGTAAGCCATCACTTCCGTATCCGTGAGTAGGGTGCAGAAGTAGCCTCGCATTTCCAAATAGCGCTTGTTTGTTCCGTAGGATGAGATCTCACCATTGTGCACAACGCTCCAATCGAGGATGTTGAAGGGATGCGCTCCTCCCCACCAGCCAGGGGTGTTTGTTGGGAATCTTGAGTGTCCTATCCACATATAACCCCTGTATTCATGAAGTAGGAAAAACTCTGCAATATCCTCAGGGAATCCAACGCCCTTGAATACACCCATGTTCTTGCCTGAAGAGATAACATAAGCTCCGTCTATTTTTGTGTTTATCTCCATAACCTTCGAAACAACGTAGTCATCGCCCTCATCGTTTTTTGGCATTACAAAGTATCTCCAAAACACTGGTGGTCTGAAAACGTTTGCTTCCGAATTAGTGGGTATCTCTTCAGCATTTACAACATCGAAGTTCTTTTCCAAAAAGCTTTCAACATCTTTTCTCACTTCAGGAGTTTCGAGCATAACGTGGAGAGCATAGTAATCCTTAAAGTCAGGATAAATTCCATAGGCAGCAAAACCCCCTCCTAAGCCGTTGCCCCTTACTTTCATGTTCTTCATCGCAGTAACAACCATATCTGAATCAAATCTACTACCGCTTCTGTCTATAACTCCAAAGAGTCCACAGGCGTCGTGAACCTTTTCAAATCCACGCATCCCTTACCACCCCAAACTTTACCTTTTCCTTTAGCAAATTCCATCTAATTGCTTCAGGAATGTCAACATAGCCGAAGTTATCGTTAAGGAGCTTATCCTTAAATCCAGAAACGTCCAATTCTTCTTCCATCAATCTCGTGAATATACCTGCTCTTCCAACTTTTCCAGCGATTATGAAACCAACGATCTTTCCATCTCTTAGCACGAACCTTCTGTAGTTCTCACCTTCAAGTCTCGAAATCACTTCACCATCTTCTGAATTGCTCAGACCAGCGGTGATTATGTAGTAGTCGAAGAAGTGCATCGAGTTCATTGCGGTAACAAAGCTAAGATCTCTTGGGATTCCGCTCATGTTGAATCCTGCAATTCTTCCGCCCATGTAGGCTGTGATCCAGAGGGGTATTGGTCTACTCGTTTTGGCAATGCTGTCGAATATTTCAACGCAGTCTCCTGCAGCGTAAACGTCTTTTACAGAAGTTTCCATTCTCTTGTTCACAACTATTCCTCTGTTTACCTTTATTCCCGCATTCTTTGCCAATTCAGCGTTCGGAACAACACCCACAGCGATTGCGAGTAGATCCGTCTCTATTTCCCTTCCATCCTTTAGCCTTAGTATTTTCTTTTCGTTCCTTCGCACCTCTAAGATGGTGTTGTTCAGCAGAATTTCAACACCTTTTTCAGCGAATTTCCTTTGCACGATCTCAGAAGTCTTTTTATCAAGCACTGGAGCGAGAACTCTGTCCGCGAGTTCCACAACTTTAACTTCTAATCCCTTCTCAACAAGCGCTTCCGCAAGCATCAGCCCTATTATGCCAGCGCCAAGAATTACAGCACTCTCAGCCTTTTCAACCGCTTCCTTTATTCTTAGCACATCTTCGAGCGTCTGGAAAGTGAAGAAGTCTTGAGCATTCAACCCTTCAATTTTTGGAATGAACGGTTTTCCGCCAGTTGCGATCAGGAGCTTCTCGTATCCAACAATCTCGCCATTTTCGAGCGTTATTTCCTTCTTGTTGGTGTCTATTCTCTCAACTCTAATTCCAAACTTTGTTTCAACGTTTAGCCTCTCAAAGAACTCTTGCCTTCTGTAAAGCAAACCCTCTAATTCAATCTTACCTCTGAGGTAATAGGGGATTAGAGCTCTTGAATACGCCTGTCGATCAGCAGAAACCATAAGTATATCTGCATCGCTATCTATCTCTCTTATCGCCTCAACGCATCCAATCCCTGCGGAAGAATTACCGATGATCACGTTTTCGAACTTCATGAAACCACTTCCAATGCCTTATTTGGGCAGACTTTTACGCAGACAGGATCTAAGTTGCAGAGATCGCATCGAACGATTTTCCCATCTTCAAACTTCACAGCACCATAAGGACAAGCCATTACACAGCTCAAGCATGAAACACACTTCTCTTCATTGTATTTCAGGACTCCATTGTCCTTATAGATCGCCCCGCTGATGCATGCGAACATACACTTTGGTTCTTCGCAGTTTCTGCATTGCAAAATAAGGTATTCTGAGAGGTTTCTTTCAACCACAATTCTTGGCTTCGCTCTTGGCTTCTCCAGAAGGAAGGCATTTAAGATGTCTTTTGACATAGAATGCGCTACCAAGCACCAGATTTCGCAGATTTGGCATCCCATACAGACTTCTGGCTTAACGACGATTCTCATCCCTTGATGGCGAAAGGGAATGAATATAAATTTTACGATTGTAAACGTATGGCTTATAACCAAACGTATGGATTCGTATAAATATTAGGAGACTAAAAATATAAAAATAAAAAATTTAATTTATTTCTCCAGTCCTAATTCTGATCGCCTTCTCAACTGGAATAACGAAGATCTTTCCATCTCCGGGCTTTCCAGTTCTTGCACTCTCCTTTATGAGCTCTGTAGCTTTTTCAGCTATCTCATCATCAACGACCACCATAATTGCGAGCTTTTCGAGCATGTCTACTTGTATTTCTCTGCCTCGGAACTGGAGCTTTATTCCCCTCTGTTCTCCACGCCCTTTTACCTCAAATGTTGTTAAAGCGAAGATACCTTCTCTCTCCAGCGCGCTCTTTACCTCCTCGAACTTTTCCGGGCGTATTATTGCCAAGATCATCTTCATCTCCCTCACCTCGAATAAGCTATCTCACCATGTTGGGCAATGTTAAGACCAACGTATTCTTCAGTCTCTTCAACTCTTAGCCCTATTAGAGCGGAGATTAGCTTTGCAAGTATAAAGGTAACCACGAAAGCGTAGATAGCTCCTGAGAATGCTCCAATTATCTGAGCGTAGAGTTGGGAATAGTTTCCGAGTATCAGACCTTCCGAGTTGATCCTTGCAAATATTCCAGTAGCTATCGAGCCCCAGAGTCCGCCAATACCATGAATAGCCCATGCATCAAGGCTTTCATCAATTCCGAGCTTTGTTCTAAGCAACATGGCAAGGTAACAACCAATTCCAGCGATGCTACCTATTGCAATTGAAGACAGCACGTCTACATAGCCAGCAGCTGGAGTTATCGCAACAAGCCCCGCAATCGCTCCGCTGATCATTCCAAGGCTACCGGGTCTACCCTTTAGCCATGAGACAATCATCCAAGCCAATGCTCCTGAAGCTGCAGATGTATTTGTAACCAAGAATGCATTAAGGGCTATCTCATTTGCTTGCAGAGCACTTCCAGCGTTGAAGCCGAACCAGCCAAACCAGAGCAAAGCACCGCCGAGCAGAGTCATTGGAACATTGTGAGGTTCTGTAATTACTCCTTTTAAATTGCTTCTCCTTCCAATTACAAGTGCCAAGGCTAAAGCGGAGAATCCTGAGCTTATGTGCACAACTGTGCCACCTGCAAAATCAAGAGCCCCAAGCTTTGCAAGCCATCCCCCGCCCCAGACCCAGTGAGCAATTGGATCATAAACCAGCGTAGTCCAAAGTAGGGCAAAGATTAGAAAGGAGGACAGCTTAATTCTCTCGACCATTGCAGAGACTACTATCGCTATTGTGAGCCCAGCGAAAACCATTTGGAATGCCACAAAACCAAGATCTACTAAATTCAAACTCTGAAGCCCCAAATACTCAAATCCGCCGATCAAACCAGCTTGATCGCCTCCAAAAGCAAGAGTGTAGCCAATGATCACCCATTGGACACTGACGAGCGCATAGGCTAAGTAGCAAAGTGTGATCGTTGAGATCACGTTCTTGCTCCTAACCATTCCGCCGTAGAACAATCCGAGCGCTGGTGTCATCAACATAACCATCGCAGTTGCGGTTATAAGCCAAGCAATATCTCCCCCATCCATAAATCCTGAGCAAATGGTGGATTTAAAAATCTTTTTAATAAGTCTTCTTAATTTTTCATACCTTCAAGTTTTTTAAAAAAATTTGAGTATTTTTTAGGAAATTGCTCGCTTTACGAAAGATTTTTAAATCTGGACTCTTCTTAATTTTTGTGAAGAACCCAGTAAGATTAACGGTTGCATTGGATGAGAAGAGCCTAAAAATTATGAACGAGCTAAGAGGGGAATTTGAATCACAAAGCGAGCTAATAAGGGAAGTTCTGAAGTTTTACTACGAATTCAGAGAGCTCAAGAACGTCAGAAAGGAAATAATAATGAGATATGTTGAGATGTTAAGAAATGGAGAGCATGTTGTGCTCGATATAGATCACTTCATAGCATTAATGAAGTTTCTTAGTTCTCATCCTGAGAAAGAGCAATTCTGGGAGATTCACAGAGACATAGCAAGAGCTCATGCCGACGAATTTGCGGGAAAGGATCTTGAATACGTTCTTAGAAGGCTTGAAGCTTGCAATTTGTTCAGATTTACAGCAAAGGATGGAGAATATACGCTTGTGCTTAGCAGTGAATTCCTAAAGAATTTTGTAAAGAGCTTTTTAGAGATCGTCTTGCCATTTATAGGATACGATGTCGAGATTAAGGAAGAGTTCATGAAGCTGAGGATTAAGCCTTTTTCTGTCAGTGATTAAAGAAAGTTTGTTTATGATAGCCTTAGGAATTTTTTTAAAAATTTTTCAAAATTTTGACCATAAAATTGATTTTTTCTCAACTTTTAACCAGATTTACGAAAAAAATATATACTGAAGGTCTCAAAAACTGAAGGGTGATTAGATGGATTTAGTGGAGAATGCAAAAAATTTGCTCAAGGAAAATAGTGTAAAGCAAATTCTATGTGGATTTAGTGACGTTCGCGGCTATTTAATGACATTTTCAATTCCAGCAAGGGAATTCATAGAAGGGAGCGGTTTCGAAGGTATAGGCTTTGACGGCTCTTCCATTCGGGGATTCAAGAGCATTGAGCAGAGTGATATGATCTGGATGCCAGATCCGCAAACGCTAAGGATCATTCCTTGGCTCACGGATCCAGTTCAAAAGAGTGCGATCATGTTTGGTGATGTTTACGAAGCTTGGGCATCTAAAATTGCTGATTGCGATCCTCGAGGTTATGTTGCAAAGAGGATAGAAAAAGAACTTGAAAGCATGGGAATGACTGCTATATTTGGCCCAGAAATTGAGTTTTTTGTTTTTAAGAGTGTGGATTTTAGAAATCTGGTTTGGGACCTCTGGGCTTCTCCCAATGGCGGTGTGGGAGATAGCTGGGGAGCTCCAAGAATTTTGCCCTTAAGCGAGGAACTAAATGGGAGCTATGTTATTCGACCCAAAGAAGGCTATTTCAGAGCTCCACCAGAGGATACGACCGTCGAGTATAGAAACGAGCTTGTCTACAATCTGGAACAGCTTGGTGTGGCTGTTGAATACCACCATCATGAAGTAGCAACCCCTGGACAAGTGGAGCTCGATTTTAAGCCAAAGAAGCTCACAGAAGTTGGAGACGCCTTTTACTTATACAAGTTCGCTGCGAGGAATATTGCCAAAAAAAATGGTTTGGTAGCGACTTTCATGCCTAAGCCGATCTATCTGGACAATGCAAGTGGTATGCACACTCATCAAAGCCTTTGGAAGGGGGAACCATTCAAAGGTGAAGCTCTGTTTGCAGATCCTAACGACGAATTTATGCTGAGTCAGAAAGCTCGATACTACATTGGTGGATTGCTTGAGCATGCGAAAGCACTTACTGCGATTTGCTGTCCGACGGTGAACAGCTATAAACGCCTTGTTCCAGGATTTGAAGCACCGATAAACATCTGTTGGAGCCCGAGGAATCGTTCTGCTTTGGTAAGGGTGCCAATGTATCTGAAGAAGCCCTCAGCAATAAGAGTTGAGTATCGCGGAGCTGATCCAAGTTGCAATCCCTATTTGGCAATTTCTGCCCAGCTTGCAGCGGGCTTGGATGGTATAAAGAAGAAAATTGACCCCGGAGATCCAGTAATGGTTGATGTTTATGAGCTATCTGGTAAAGAGAAGAGAGAGATGGGTATTGGTGAGCTACCAACAACGCTAAGAGATGCACTCGATCATTTGGCAACAGACGAAGTTCTTCAGAGAGTTCTTGGCAGTCATATATATGATGCATTTATGGAACTGAAGATTGAGGAGTGGAACCAGTTCTGCCTATATATAACTCCATGGGAATACATGAAGTATTTTGATATTTGAAATATTATTTATATTTTAATTATTAACTCCTGATTATCCTCAGCCCGAGAGTGCTTAACCTTTTTGGTCTAATTGGATTTTAGAAGCTTATTGGGGGTTTAGTTTCTTTGTCTACAAAAACGAGCACGATCTTGACTTTCATACCAATTTTTTCTTCAATTTTTCTCATTAGCTCATCATCGCAAAAATCCCTGATTTCACGATCGAAGACGTTGATATGGGGCTTTAAATTCAGCTCTATTCTCGTTTCATCGCCAATTGCAAAGATCTCGAGTAATCCGAGAGCTTTAAGCATTAAGATGTTCGTGTAAAGTGTGGAAAAGCTTGTTGTGGGAAACTCCTCTCTGACCTTCTCAAGGATCTCCGCAAGCGTGGGGTGTCTGTTGCCGATCTCTGCAATTATCTCAATTAGCTTCAGCCTTTGAGGAGTCAATTTTAGGTTTGCAGACTTTAATGCTTCAATTGCTTTTTGCTTCCACACAAACTCACTTAGCTCAATTGTTTTTATAATTTTCTGATTAGAAATAATTTCTAAGTCAAAATATTTTTAAACAATAACAATTCATCATTTTAAAGGTGAAAGTATGGAAAAAAGAAAAAGATGGATCACTGACTGGTGGCCGGAAAGGCTTAACTTGAAAGTTTTAAGACAGAACTGTCCAAGAAGCAACCCTTACGGCGAAAACTTCGACTATGCAAGGGAATTCGAAAGTCTTGATCTTGAAGCTGTGAAGAAGGATCTAAGGGAGCTCATGACAAAATCGCAAGACTGGTGGCCTGCAGATTTTGGGAATTATGGGCCACTTTTCATTCGCTTAGCCTGGCACAGTGCGGGAAGCTATCGTATATTCGATGGCAGAGGGGGAGCAAGGACTGGAGAAATAAGATTCCCGCCAAGGATCAACTGGCCCGACAACATAAATCTCGACAAGGCAATCCGTTTGCTTTGGCCAATAAAGCAGAAGTATGGTAGAAAGCTTTCTTGGGCTGATTTAATTGTATTAGCTGGAAACGTTGCTCTGGAGTTGATGGGAGTTAAGACCATTGGCTTCGCTGGTGGTAGAGAAGATGCATGGGAGCCTGATGAAGGCACAGATTGGGGGCCAGAAATTGAAATGCTTTCTGGAAAGGAGCGTTTTAAGGAAGGGGAGCTCGAAAAGCCATTTGCAGCTACGGAAATGGGTTTGATCTACGTTAACCCCGAGGGTCCAGAGGGAAATCCTGATCCAGTAGAGTCTGCAAAGCAGATCAGAGTTGCATTTTCGAGAATGGGGATGAACGATGAAGAAACCGTAGCCTTGATCGCAGGTGGGCATGCATTTGGCAAATGCCATGGAGCCACTCCAAATACTTTTCTTGGTCCTGATCCAAGTTCTTCACCCATAGAACAGCAGGGCTTGGGATGGAAGTTCAACTACAAAACTGGAAAAGGTCCCGACACATTTACTTCAGGCTTTGAGCTCACATGGAGCCCTACGCCAACGAAATTCGGTATTCAGTATCTCCATCTATTGTTCAAGCACGAATGGGGGCTCACAAAGAGCCCGGCGGGAAAATATCAGTGGGTTGCGAAAAATGCGCCAGCAATAATTCCTGACGCTCATGATCCGAGCAAGAAGCACCCGCCAATGATGCTGACTTCTGATCTGGCTTTAAGATTCGATCCTGTGTATTCGAGAATTGCGAAGAGATTCCTTGAAAATCCTAAAGAATTCGAGGAAGCATTCGCAAAAGCCTGGTTTAAGCTGATCCATCGAGACATGGGGCCAAGAGATTGCTATCTCGGCAAAGATGTGCCGAAAGAAGTTTTTATCTGGCAGGATCCGTTGCCCGCAAGGGACTACGAGCTAATCAACAATAAAGACTTGGAAGAGCTAAAGAGCAGAATATTGAGCTTGGGATTTAGCGTTCAACAACTTATCTACGTCGCTTTGTCCTCAGCACTCACTTACAGAGACTCGGACAGAAAAGGCGGAACCAATGGGGCAAGAATAAGGCTTCTTCCGCAGAAGAACTGGGAAGTTAACAAACCAGAGGAGCTTGCAAAGATTATTGCAAAGCTTGAAAAGATCAAGGCTGAATTCGATGCTGAGCATGAAAGAGAGAACAAGAAAGTTTCTATAGCGGATTTGATAGTTATAGCTGGAAATACTGCGATTGAAGAAGCTGTAAAGAGAGCGGGATTAAAATTTAGAGTTCCATTTGCTCCGGGAAGAGTTGATGCTTTGCAAGAGCATGTCGACATTGAATTTTGGTCAGCGATTGAGCCGATTGCGTGTGGTTTCAGAAATTACGCCCGCGAAGCTTCGATAAACAAAATAAAAAGGGTTGAAGAAATGCTTGTCGATAAGGCACAGCTTCTAAGGCTCACAGTTCCAGAGCTTGTAGTTCTCTTCTGGGGTATAAGGGCACTTGGAGCGGTCTATACAGATGGTTTAGGAGTGCTTACAAAAAATCCCGGGGTTTTGAGCAACGAAGTCATTGCAAATTTGCTTGACATGGCTACAGAGTGGAAACCAGCAGACGAGTTCGGTTATCTCTACGAAGGCTATGACAGAAAAAGTGGAGAGCTGAAATGGAGAGCAACAAGGTTTGATCTAATCTTCGGACATCATGAAGAGCTTAGAGCTGTTTGCGAAGTCTATGCAGCGTTGGATGGAAAAGAAAAGTTTGTGAAAGACTTCATTGCAGTCTGGACAAAGCTAATGCACATAGACCGCTACGATCTGTGGAAAAACAACGGGGAGCTTTACAGGAAGCTAACTGCTGGGATTTTTTGAGACTGATAAAATTTTTAAATTTTTGATAGTGGACGTGTAATTCAGAATTCCAATTTATAGGAGAAAGTTTTTAAGTTGAGATTAGAGCAAATTTCATGGGCAAGACAGGAACGACTACTTGGGTCAAAATCAAGAAGAGAAACAGCAACGAGTATAGGCTTGTGCCTACGAAGTGGCAGAATTACAAGAAGCCGGGACCGAATCAGAAGTATACTTCTGATGGAAAGAAGAGAAGAAGGATAAAGAGGGCTCAGAAGTCTATTCTTGGAATTCGCAGTTAATATTAACTACTTTTTCTAATTTTAATTTAACTCATACACCCAATGGATAATTTTATACTCTCTTCTCGACTTTTTATGTGGAAAATGGCGAGCTTGTAGAACATGTAGCGGAGTTAAGGAAAAGACTTAAAAGGATAGTCTTAAGTCTTACCCTTGTTTTGCCATTAGCCCTCTATTTTTCTCCTACGCTAATCGAAAAGTTCTGGGGAGAGTTAGTAGGGGAGAAGATGTATGTTTATTCTCCCACTGAGTGGATCCTTCTGTGTCTTGTTCTATCCTTAGTAGTCGCAATGATAATAGTATACCCATATGCTATGCTTGAGCTATATCTCTTTGCAAAACCCGGACTTTATGACTCGGAAAGAAGATTTCTAAAGTTTGCAATTATTCCAAGCTATCTGGTTTTCCTTGCGGGTTCTTATGTTTCTTACAAATTTTTGGTCCCATATCTATACAGCTTTTCTTTTGGAGAGCATTTTTATTCTGTGGAAAAAACAACTATTAATGCCATAAAACTTTCATTTGCGTTTGGGATTCTTTTACAAATACCATTGGTAGTCATACTGCTCGACAGTTTTCGAATTGTGAGTTATCAGACGCTTAAAAATTTGAGATTGCCGATTTATCTTGTTCTTATAGCATTCCTTCTTAATTCCCCTACAGATATAGGAGGTCTGACACAACTTGCTATTATCTTATCATTTTTTATAATGTTTGAATTGAGTCTGCTCCTCCTCCGCTTCAGTAAAAGATAAATAAAGACGTTATGGTTTTAATAATATGCAAATAGTAATTGCAGGGGCAGGCTCAGTTGGATATGAGTTGGCCCGCTCACTTTCAGGTAAAAATGAAGTTTATGTAATCGAAAAGGATAAGGAAAAAATAGATAGATTAAGTGAGCTTGATGTTATTGCGATAAAAGGCAATGCTGCAAACTTAAATGTCTTAAAAGAGGCAAAAGCAGATAAGGCGGACATATTTTTGGCAGTTACAGGTAACGACGAGGTAAATATACTGGCTGCTTTGTCTGCTAAAAAAATGGGTGCTAAGAGAACTCTCGTTAGAGTTGAGAATTTAGAGTATACTGACAAACCTGTAACGAGATATCATCCACTCGGCTTTGATATTGTGGTCTGTCCGCCCCTCGTTCTGGCGCAAGAGATTGCTGAACTCGTAGGCATTCCATTTGCCGAGGAAGTCGTAACTTTGAGTGGTGGGGAGATGGATGTGATCGAATTTCAGATTTCTGACGGCTCTCCTGTAATTGGTAAAAATTCTGGAAATCTAAATTTACCATCGGATGTTGTGCTGGCTTCAATCCATAGGAATGGCGACGTCATTCTTCCTGGAGAGGATGATTTCAGAGTAGGAGACAGAGTTATAATTGTTGGAAAGAGAGAGGAATTTGAAAAGCTTGGAGAGATCTTTGGTCAGCAGGTAGTGAGGAGAGTAACGATTTTTGGAACGAGCGAGATAAGCTCATATCTTGCGGAGACTCTTTACAGAAGCAGGGTTAATGTAAAGGTTATAGGTGCGAGCAAGAAAGCCTGTGAAGAGCTCACTGAAAAGCTGAGGGGAATAAGGATAGTATGCGGGGATATCTTGGATCTTGAATTTTTGGACAGAGAGGAAGTAGGAAAATCCAATGCAGTGGTTGCACTTACCGATAGCGATGAGCGTAATTTGATGGTTTCCCTTCTTTCAAAAAGTCTTGGCGCAGAAAGGGCGATTGTTAAAGTTGAACATGAGGAGTATATAAAGATCTTTGAAAAAGTCGGTATTGAGCATGTTCTAAATCCAAAGAAGATGACGATAATGGAGGTTCAGAAATTGCTTCTTTTAGACAAAGTTGAAGTCAGAACCATAGCAGATATTTCCGGAGCAGTTGTGATGGAGATAGAAGTGAACAATCCGAAGCTTAAAGATAAGAGTATTGCGGAAGTGCAATTGCCAAAGAATACTGCAATCTGGGTTGTAATAAGAAACAACAAATGTTTAGCCCCACATCCAGACCTCCGATTGGAATTGGGAGATCGAGTTGTGCTCAGAACTACCTGGGATAAGGTTAAAAAGGTAGGAGAGATGTTTGGATGAATTATCGCTATGTGGAAAATATTGCTGGGCAGGTTTTAATCGTATATGCGATTATTTTTCTGTTTCCAACAATAGTTGCGCTTTTCTATAATGAGAGAGTGGAAATATTTTTAATTTCGCTCTCCATTTCTCTCTTTCTCGGAATGCTTTTTCTATTTGATTCAAAAAGGAATACAAAGACAAACATTGAGGATTCAGACGTATACGCTGCTGTTGCCTTTGTATGGCTTCTGATACCACTTATTGGTGCAATTCCATTTATGTTCTGTAACTTGAGTCCACTTGATGCAGTTTTCGAGGCAATGTCTGGTTTCACAACCACTGGAGCAACAGTGGTGGCACCAGAAGTTTTGCCTAACTCTGTCTTGTTCTGGAGAAGTCTGATGCAGTGGATAGGGGGTATAGGCATAGTGGTCGTATTCCTGATCTTTCTTCCACAAACGAGAAAAAGTTCCTCTCTCTTAGAAGCGGAATATCCTGTGGTAGTTCTACCAAAGATTCGACCAAGAGTCAGGGACATGGCCATTCTGATATTTAGACTCTATCTTCTTCTTACCATTGTAGAGATAGCAGTCCTTTATCTTCTTGGTCTCAGCCTTTTTGAGGCGGTTAACCACGCTTTTACCTCAATTTCGACTGCAGGTTTCTCTACACATTCACAGAGCATTGCATACTTCCAAGATGTTCGAGTTGAGTTAGTTCTGGCTTTCTTTTGCTTAATAGGAGGGACAAACTTTGCACTTCTATATGCATTGACTCAGCGTCAAGTAAGAGCAATAGCAGATTTAGAATTTAAAAACTATCTTATCCTTCTCTTTGGAGCCATTTTAATCCTAACATTTCTTAACGCTCAAAACCTTGGGATTTTCGATTCGCTACATTACTCTGCATTACAGACAATATTTATTGCTACTACCACAGGATACACAATTCTTGACTACGATAACTGGATTGATTCCGCAAAGGTCATCCTTCTGATACTTATGGTAATCGGTGGTTGTAGTGGTTCAACTTCTTCGGGACTTAAAGTGATCCGACTCGTGATTCTTCTAAAATACGCTTCTTACCAGATCATGAGAATAGTAGATCCGAGAAGCGTTAAAGTGATAAGGTACGGCGACACAATAATTACGGAAAAACAGGCAAACGAAATAGTTTCATTTTTTATGATCTATGTATTGGCATTTATCGTTTCTCTCGTGCTGATTTCAATAAGTGGATACGAGATGGAAACGTCCATTTCAGCCACTATTGCAACATTGAGCAATGTAGGCCCTGGAATGGGTCTGGCTGGAGCAAGCGAGACTTATGCGAATTTCAATCCATTTGCGAAGTTTATATTAATACTAAACATGTGGATCGGTCGTTTGGAAATTTTGCCTGTTCTTACACTCTTCTTCTCAGCACTTCGGAGAGAGATGTGGTGATCTCGGAATAGGGTATTCCGAATTGTTCTCCGGTTCTGAGATCTTTAATAGATACTTCTCCCTTTTTTAGCTCGTCCTCTCCTATTATGACTGCAAAGTCCGCGTTTATCTCGTTTGCATAGCTGAGCTGTTTTTTCAAACTTCTTTCCATCACATCCACGATGGTGATAAACCCCAGATTTCTTAACCTTTCAGCGATTTCAAAAGCATTTTTTTCAAAACCTTTGAAGTATGTAACCACTACGGTGACTTTTTTGTCTGTCTTACCTTCTATCAATTCACAAACTCTATCAAAGCCTATTGCAAAACCGGTTGCTGGAGTTCTAACACCTCCAAACAGCTGTGCCAGTTCGTAACTGCCCCCTCCACATATTTGTTTTTGGGCACCAAGTCCTTTCGCATAAAACTCAAAAACTATACCTGTGTAGTAATCCAAGCCCCTGGCAACACCCAAATTCAGGACATACTTTAATCCCAAGGAGTCAATTAAATCGAGCAATTTTTCAATGTAGCTAAAATCATAATCTATAATCTTTTTAGCATCCTCTAAGATGTCTCTCTTTCCCTGAAGGTTCATCAAAGACTTTATCCTCTCCCTTAATTTATCTTCCACGCCAATCTCTTTTAAGTAGTTTTCAAGCCCCTCTTCATCTCTTTTATCAATGAGTCTCATAATTTTTGATGCTCTCTCTCCCAAAAAGCTGAGAGCTGATCTCAAAATTCCTACATGGCCTATATGGAGCTCGTAGTCGATATTAAGGCTTTTTAACATTTTGTCAGCCAGCATTATAACTTCAGCATCTGCAAGATAGGATTCTGAACCAATTAATTCGACTCCAAACTGCCAGAACTCTCGATAGCGTCCCCTTTGTGGTCTTTCGTAACGAAAACAATTTCCAAAGTAGTAAAATCGAATTGGTCTTGGAAGAGAACTGCATTCGTTCACAAAAAACCTCATAATTGGAGCAGTGAGTTCTGGGCGAAGAGCCAGTTCTCTATCAGATTTATCTTTAAAAACGTACATTTCCTCAATAATTCCCTCGCCGGATTTCAGCTTGAAGAGTTCTGAATGCTCAAAGGTAGGGGTTGCAACTTCTCTGTATCCAAAAGATTCAGCAATCTCTCTGAGTTTTCTTTCAACTAGTCTCCTTTTCTCCATCTCTTCTGGTAAAAAATCTCTTGTGCCTCGAGGTCTTTCGATCTTCACAGCTAAAGTGTGGGTAGAAATAAAAAGCTTCTCGTAAAACTTAAATCTGTCAAGACCTATCAAATTTATGGAATTTCGAAAAGAATTTGAAAAATCAAAAATACAGATCGGCGACAAAGTAGAAGAAAGTGTTGTTGAGATCCGATACGATCCACTTACACTTCAAACAAGTAGGATTGTAAGAAAAAACATTCCTATACCTGCGATCGGAGATTTTGAAGACGAAATCGCTAATTCAAAAAATTGGTGTCCCTTCTGCAATGAAAGAGTCGAAGATATGGCTGCAAGAGATCCCGAGATAATGAAAGGGGCTATTTGGAAGCGTGGCGAATGCTTGGCATTTTCAAATATTATGCCTTATTCCAGGTATTCTCTGATTCTGCGTATTGCAGAAAGGCACTATCTGCCCCTTTCAGAGTTTAAAAACTCTCACTTCTTTGATGCGTTCAAGTTGATCCAAGAGTTTTTGAATAAACTTCCCAATCAAAAATTCTACGTTTCTATAGGTATGAACTATTTAAAATCTGCAGGAAGCAGTGTAATGCATCCACATATACAGCTCATTGTCTCTGAAACTTCTACAGACTTCTTTGCCCGACTTGAGTGGAGCGCCTATGAATTTATGGAGCTTCACGGAAAAGATTATTGGTCAGCACTTGTGGAAGAGGAAAAAGGTGGAGAAAGATATATTGGTAGAACAAAGAAAACAGACTGGCTTGCAGCATTTGCGCCAAAGGGATTTTTGCACTTTGTAGGTATTCCGGAGGAAACGGATTTTGCATTGATGAGCGAAGATCAGTTGTCCGGATTTTCAGAAGGGATTACCAAAATTCTGAAGTTTTATGAAAGCAGGGGATTTAATGCCTTTAATTTTACCTTCTTCTGTGGGGACAGAATTGGAAACCATTTCAGGACAAATTTTCATATTGTGGCGAGAACTCCCTTCTCCAGATACTACTGGAACGATGTGTTTTTCTCAAAGATGTTCCATGATGAGAGCATTACCTTCTTCTCTCCTGAGGACTATGCGAGTGAGTTGAGGACGGTATGGTGATCGAGTCATATCTTTATGAAAGGTCAAATGAATTTGTGATCTGTAAAACCTGCTGGCACAATTGTAAGCTTAAAGATCAGCAGTGGGGAATTTGTAAAGTTAGAAAGAATGAAAATGGGAAATTAATGGTCTACAACTATGGATTAGCATCTTCCATAGCGCTGGATCCGATAGAAAAAAAGCCCATGCACAATTATAAACCCGGTTCGAAGGTTTTGTCTTTTGGAACTGTGAGCTGTAATTTTAAATGTGATCATTGCCAAAACTTCGAAATATCGTTTGCAGATCTCACATACCCATATTTAAAAGAGCTCAAACCTGAAGACGTTTTGAGACTTTGTCAAGAAAGAGGGGCAGACGGATTAGCATGGACTTACAATGAGCCTGCTATCTGGCATGAATTTGCTCTTGATGCCTCAAGATTGGCTAAAGATCAGGGATATTTTATAGTCTACGTAACCAATGGATACATGACCCCCGAAGCAATAGAGCAATTTAAATGGCTGGATGCAGCCAATGTTGATGTTAAGGCATTTACTCAGCGTTTTTACAGTAAAATTTGCAAGGCAAAACTCGAAAATGTGCTAAGAACTGTGGAATACATGCACAAAAAGGGCATTTTTGTTGAGATTACCTATCTTGTTATCCCGGAAGAGAATGACAGCAAAGACGAGATAAAAGAATTTGCTGAATGGGTAGTTTCAGTGGACAAAAGGATTCCGGTTCATTTTTCGAGGTTTCATCCTGACTTCAAGATGATGGACAAAATTGCAACTCCAATCACAACCTTGGAGCGGGCAATCAAAATTGCAAAGGATGTAGGTGTTGAATACGTTTATATTGGCAACGTCTGGGGACACAGATTCGAGAATACTTTTTGCCCAAATTGTGGAGAGACTTTAATCGAAAGAAGGGGTTTCTATATTGGCAAGATAAATCTGGAAGATACAAAGTGTCCTACCTGTGGATATAAGCAGAACATTGTCTTGTGATGAGCTTCAAAAAAATCTTTAAGTCTACCAGAAAAACCTTTTTGTGGTTGGGAAAGTTTACATAGTTGGAGCCGGCCCAGGTGATCCCGAGCTAATGACACTTAAAGCTTATAAGCTACTCAAGGAAGCTGATGTAATACTTTACGACAGACTGGTAGGGGAAGAGATCACAAAATTGATTCATACTCTTGGTAAAACCGCCATTTACGTTGGAAAAGATGGAAAAGGCAAAGAAAGGCAAATTGAGATCAATAATTTGATGAAAAAGTTTGCTGAAGAAGGAAAGAAGGTTTTAAGATTAAAAGGCGGAGATCCAACTATTTTCGGTAGATTATGGGAAGAAATTGATTTTCTAAAAGCAAATAATATCCCCTTCGAGATAGTCCCGGGTGTGAGTTCTGTGAATGGGGTTCCTGCATGTGCAAGTATCCCGCTAACTCATCCGGATTTCGGTAAAGCTATCGTGGTTATAGGCGGTAGGGAGGTGGAAAACTATCACGATACTCTGAAAAATGCAACATTAGTTGTTCTTATGAGCGGAATTTCTGCGTCCGAGATTTCACGAAATCTAATTAGAATAGGTTTTAGTGAAAAAACAAAGGTGGCAGTAATCCAAAAAGGCTCATTAAAGGATCAAAAGGTTTCAGTCAGCACTTTGGGTCAGCTATCATCTGAGGAAAGATCTTTCGAGAGTCCCGCTTTAATGGTAGTTGGGGAAGTTGTGCGTTTCGTGGAAAAGTATAATTGTCCCGAGATTTAAAATAGTACAATGGTGAGAAGGGCGAAGCTTATCAACGACATAGTGGAACTGATACCAATATTCCAGCTACTGTCTTCAGAGTATCACAGGAAAGTATATTCTGCTTTGCTTGATAATTGGCTTACAATAGACGAACTCAGAAAAAACTTTGGAGATGGGTTTGAAGAAACTCTTCGAATTTTAAAGCATGCCGGGATGCTTGAAGTTAGATGGAGAATGCCCTCTGACCCGGCTGGAAAGCCAGAAAAAGAATATCATGTGAGCTATACTCACATATCTGCCAATTTTTACGTTTCATTAAAGGAATTCAATAAAATATTAGAAATTGTATTTATGCCTGAAGACGAGATGGAGGAGCATTTAGAGAAGATCAGAAAAGAGGTAGAATTGGGCAGAAATTCTGTCGGTCACATAATAAAAACTCTCAACTACGATCCTTTATTCGTCAGGGCAATCGTCAAAAAATCCCTCAAGTTCAATCTAAAAGGACAACTTATCGAATTTGCGAAAGATGAGGAGATATAGCATAAGGGAGATTCTAAACAGGCTGAGATGGCATCCCGAATACGATTTTTCTAAAGTTGTGGTGATATATTTGGATCGTTTTCAGGGTTTTCTAGAGTTTAAAGGCGATGAGGTTGGCGAAATTGGGCATAAATTTGTCTATCTGAAAAGTGGAACCGCAATCCCGCAGCACAGAATTGTTGAAATCCGCTATGGAGGCGAGATTGTATGGAAAAGACAGTGATCTGCGTAATCCATCTTAAACCACTTCCAGGAGCTCCATTGCATGAGAATTTTGACGATGTGCTCGAGAGCGCATTGAGAGATGCGAGGGCTATTGAGGAGGGAGGGGCGGATGCAGTTATAGTTGAGAACTATGGCGATAAGCCATTTCTCAAGTCTGTAGGCAAGGAAACAGTTGCATGCATGAGCGTGATAGCATGGGAAATTAAAAAGACAACTAATCTCGGCATAGGTATAAATGTGTTAAGAAATGATGCAGTCTCGGCGTTGGCAATTGCAAAAGCCGTTAAGGCTGATTTTGTAAGAGTGAACCAGCTAATCTTTCCATCAGTAGCACCTGAGGGGTTTCTACTTCCTGAAGTTGGCGAAGTAATGAGATATAAAAAATTGATCCAATGCAATGCGATGATATTCGCAGATATAAATGTAAAGCATGCGATTCACTTTGCAAGCCTAGAAGATTACTTCATAAATGCGGAAAGAAGTCTTGCTGACGCTTTTATAATAACGGGGAAAGCAACAGGAATGGAGCCCAATATTGAGGATTTAAAGCTTGCAAGAGAACATTTATTTGCTCCAATTCTTGTTGGCAGTGGATTAAATGAAAATAATGCCAGAAAACTGGCAGAACACTGCGACGGAGTTATAGTGGGGAGCTATATAAAAAAGCATGGAAAAGTTGATGCTGAAAAGGTTAGAAAAATAGTCAGAGCTGTGAAGTTTACCTGAAAAACGGTCTTCTCAACTTTACAGCTTCAATTATCGCTCTTTTTAGCTCATCTCCACACAAATTTGAGATATTTACCGTTTCATCACTCATAAGGCAGAGTTTTATCTTTCCGTCTGAGGTAACTCGGATGCGATTGCAGTGCATGCAAAAATCTGTGTTTTCGAGAGGTTTTACAATTTCCACAATGCCAAATGGGGTAAAAAACTGTTTTCTTTTGTGCATATCGCGGATCTTTATTGCTGTGGAAATTCTCGAGAATTCCTCCTCAAACTTTTCTGGGCTTAGATAGAAATCCTTTGTCTTTGAATTTGGAATTAGCTCGATTAGCTGAAGAATAACGTTAGTCTTCCCTTTATTGAATGAACTTGCAAATTCAAGCATCTTAAAGACTTCCATATCATTTAAATTTTTCATTAGAACCATATTGAGCTTTATTGGGGTCAAGTTTGCTTCTACTGCACTTCTTATTCCTTCTATGACGCGAGTTATGTCCCCTCCCGAAGTGATGAATCTGAATATCTCGGGATTGAGCGTATCGAGACTTATATTAACTCTATCAAGGCCGCTCTCCTTGAGATCGAATGCAACATCATCGAGAAACATACCGTTTGTTGTTAGCGAGATTTCTTCGAATTCCGGCATCAATGAAATTATTTCACATATGTCATCTCTTAGCAATGGTTCCCCTCCCGTGATCTTTAACTTTTTAACCCCCAATTCGTAAAAGGCCTCGGCTATTTCTGCTATTCTTTCTGCACTCATTTCCTTTCCCGGGTTATTTTCGCCTTCTCGATGACAGTAAATACAGTTCAGATTGCATCTGTTTGTAACAGCGATCCTTAAGTTTTTCACTGTCCTTCCAAAAGAGTCTGTGAGCATATTTCCTCAGCTCTCCTTATATCCTCCATAGTGTTTATATTGAAGAAGGAAATCAAAGAACTGTCAAACTTTCTAAGCTCTTCAGCGGGATAGAAAACAGTCTTGAGTCTGCTTAGGGGAGTCATTATGCTCTTTTCACCATTTTTTATCGATTTCTCTATTTCAGGAATTGCTCTTGTTGAGTAGTAACCGAGCAAAGGTTCTGGAAACTCATGTTTTGGTATCAGAGCATCGCAATCAATTTTCTTTCCCAATTCAAAAATAAACTCCAGAAGTCTCTTTTTTACGAATGGCATGTCAATTGCAACAACCACTGTATCTCCGGCATTTATCAAGGCAGAATGTATGCCGGAGAGAGCTCCGAAGTTACGATAGATATCACAAACACATTTGACTCCATATTCTTTTGAGTATTTTTCAGCCTGAATATCATCTCTACAGACAAAAATCGGTTTATATTCCTGATACTTATGTATGGCAATTTCAATTAACTTTTTGCCACAAATTTTTATTTCAGCTTTTTCCATTCCAACTCTTCTCCCCTTCCCACCCATTAGAACCGCAATTTTCACACTCGGTATCTTTTAGATACCTATTTATTACCTTTTTCCTAAACTATGAGCATGGATGTGCTTGAAGAGCTTAGAAGTTTCAGGGAGAAAGATATACCATATTCGAGAGTTCTAAGTTCAATGTGCACTGTTCCACATGAAATAGCTGTTAAAGCTCATCAGCTTTTCATAGGGACAAATCTTGGCGATCCCGGTATTTTTCCAGGAACTGTTGAACTTGAAAAGAAGCTAATATCGATGCTTGGAGAACTACTACATAATAAAAACTGTGCAGGATATATCTGTTCAGGAGGAACAGAAGCGAATATTCAGGGCATAAGAGCTGCAAGAAATGTAAAAAGAAAAAAAGATCCAAATATCGTAATACCGAAAACTGCCCATTTTTCATTTGAAAAAATTTGTGATATCCTTTGTGTTGAAATCAGGAGAGCAGGGGTGGATGAGGAGTATAGAGTGGATTTAGCGGAAGTAGAGAAGTTGGTAGATGACAAAACGGTTGCGGTTGTCGGTATTGCTGGCACAACAGAGCTTGGACAGATAGATCCAATAGTAGAGCTTTCGAAAATTGCAGAAGAGAGAGTAATACCGATGCATGTGGATGCTGCATTTGGCGGGCTTGTCATTCCATTTATGGAAAAACCATATCCATTTGATTTTCAAAACGAGGGAGTATCTTCGATTACAATTGATCCGCACAAAATGGGTATGGCGACGATTCCCGCTGGAGGGATACTTTTTAAGAATGACAGCTTTTTGAGGGCCTTGGAAGTTGAAACACCATATCTAACGTCTAAAATGCAGTTCACCCTAACGGGAACTCGTCCCGGCACAGGTGTGGCTTCGGCATATGCAGTTCTTAAATCTCTCGGATTTGAGGGAATGAGGGAGATCGTGAAAAGATGTTTGAAAAATACGAGAATTCTCGTAGAAGAAATGTCTTTGCTCGGATTTGAGCCTGTGATAGAGCCCGTGATGAACGTTGTGGCATTTAAAACTGAAAAAGCTGAGGAGATAAAGCAGGAGCTTTACAGAAGGAGGTGGGTTATATCAACGATAAGGGAGCCGAAAGCGATAAGATTTGTTTTAATGCCTCACGTGACGGAAGAGGTTATAAAGAACTTCATTAGCGAGTTCAGGAGGGTGATATAAGATGGAGGTCAGATTGGTTGTGGATGGTGAAGAAATCGACCTTAATCCATTCGTGATGAAGGTTATTGGTAGAGTTGTTGAAGCTCTTGTAACTTCGCTCAAAGGTGTTGATGAAAACTGGAGAAAAATAGAATTAGAAGTGGTTAAATGAGGAAGTGCATCGAGTTTGAAAATTACGTGCCCGGAAAAAGTATCGAAGAAGTCAAAGAGATTTATGGTCTCGAGAGAGTTGTAAAGCTCGCTTCGAACGAGAATCCCTATGGAGCAAGTCCAAAGGCAATCGAAGTGGTCAGGAATTTTACCGATCTGCACAGGTATCCCAACCCGGAGTATAAGGTGCTCAGAGAAAAGCTTGCAGAATATACGGGCTGGGATGCGAATAGAATAGTTATAGGTGCGGGAATAGATGGGATTCTCGAGACCTTATTCAAAATTTTAATCGATCAAGGTGATGAGGTAATAATTCCAGTGCCTACATTCCAGTATTACGGTATTTTAACCCGTTTACACTGTGCTCGGGAGATTAGAGTTCAAAGAGATGAGAACTTTCGAATTCCGTATAAAATCTTTGAGTATCTAAGTAATAAGACTAAGCTCATCATCCTACCATTTCCAAACAATCCTACAGGTAACACAGAGGACCTCAAGCTTGTTAAGGAGCTTGCAGAATCCACCAAGGCAATTGTGTTTGTAGATGAAGCTTACGTCGAATTCTCAGACTCGAAGGTGGATTTAGATTTCGAAAATATCGTGATTGCGAGAACTATGTCAAAGGCCTTTGGTCTTGCAAACCTCCGTGTGGGTTATGCAAGACTTCCTGAATGGCTTGTAAAATACTATCGATCTGCCTCAACTCCATTTCCAGTATCAACTCTTGCAGAAAGGGCTGCGATAGCTTCTCTCGAAGATTTAGAGTGGATGAAGTGGTGTGTGGAGAGAATTAAAACAGAGAGGGAGAGACTCTTTAAAGAGCTCCGTGGTGTCACTCAGGCTTATCCTTCTCAGGCCAACTTCATATTTTTCAGGTCTAAAGATTGGCTTGCAGAGGAGTTGCTGAAAAGAGGTGTTATAATCAGGGATTGTAAGAGTTTTGGAGTTTCTGGATACAGAGTTACAGTCGGAAAGCCGGATGAAAACGATTTCTTCCTCGAAAAACTAAAAGAGTTGATATGATTGCCCTTACAGGAACTCCGGGTTGTGGTAAGAGCAGTGTCGCACAAGAATTAAAGCGTCGGGGTTATAAAGTAATTTCTGTTAAGGAATTTGCTGAAATGCACAAATGCATCATATTGCAGGGAAAAGAAGTTATTATAGATGTTGAAAAGCTCTCTCAATTCAGATTTGACGGTATCGTAGAGGGGCATCTCTCCCATTTGTTAAGACCTGAAATTTCGATAGTTTTACGTTGCAATCCACTTTTGATTAAGAAAAGACTCATTGAGCGTGGATGGGATTACAATAAGGTTATGGAAAACGTTGAAGCAGAGCTAATTGATGTAATACTCGTAGAAGCTTTGGAGAACTGTGAGAAGGTTTATGAAGTTGACACGACTGGGCTTAGAATTGAAGAAGTTGCAGATGTTATTGAGAAGATCCTTTCAGGTGAAACTGAGGGTTTCGAGCCCGGGAAAATAGATTGGATTTCCCTTCTTGAAGACAGAATTGAGGAGGTTACGAGATATGGAGGGTTTTAACAAAATTGCATGGGCGGAAAAGCACATGAAAGTTCTTGAAAAAATTAGAGAGGAGCTAAAGAGGGACAAACCCTTGGAGGGTTTAAAAGTTGGGATGGCCTTGCATGTTGAAGCAAAAACTGCAGTGCTTGTGGAAACCTTAATTGACGGGGGTGCAGAAGTTGCGATTACAGGATGCAATCCGATGAGCACTCAGGATGACGTTGCAGAAGCTTTGCGTTCAATGGGGATAAGGTGTTATGCAAAACGTGGCATGAGCGTTGAAGAATACTACTCCGCAATTTCAAAGGTGGCGGACTTCAAGCCAGACATAGTGGTGGATGATGGTGCAGATCTGATTTTTGAGCTCCACAAACGGCAACAGAAAGTTATGGGGGCGAGTGAAGAAACAACAACTGGAGTTATAAGGCTTAAAGCCATGGAAAAAGAAGGAGCTTTGAAATTTCCGGTTATCGCTGTAAACGACGCTTTTACAAAATTCTTGTTCGATAACCGCTATGGAACTGGACAGTCAACAGTAGATGGAATAATGAGAGCCACGAACATGCTTCTTGCGGGAAAAAAAGTCGTAGTTGCTGGGTATGGTTGGTGTGGGCGGGGAATTGCGATGCGTTGCAGGGGAATGGGGGCCAATGTTATAGTTACAGAAGTTGACGAGGTCAGAGCATTGGAAGCTTTGATGGACGGCTTTACCGTTATGGACATGGACTCAGCAAGCGAAATCGGGGACGTTTTCATAACCGCTACGGGCAACAGAGACGTTGTAAGACTTGAGCATATTAGAAAGATGAAAGACGGGGCAATTCTGGCAAACGCTGGGCATTTCAATGTCGAAGTCGATGTAAACACTCTTGAAAAGGTTGCAAGGAATGTTCGAGAAGTCAGGAAGAATGTCAAAGAATACGACTTGGGTAATAAAAAAGTCTATTTGCTTGCAGAAGGCAGGCTTGTGAATCTTGTTGCTGGCGATGGTCATCCAATAGAAGTAATGGACATGAGCTTCTCAGATCAGGCTTTGGCAGTTAGATATATTGCGGAGAACTGGGAGAAGCTCGAGAACAGGGTTTACAGATTGCCAGAAGAGCTTGATAGAAAAGTTGCAAGGCTAAAGCTTGAAACAATGGGTGTTAAGATTGACAAGCTTACTGAGGAGCAAATAAAATACCTTAGTGATTGGAGGAGCGGGACATGATCTGGAGCTACAGAGCCATAAAGAATCCTTTGGCGAGAAGAAAATGGCTTTATTTTATCTCATCACTGGTCTTAGTGATATTTGGCTATGGTCTATACAGAATTATTACTGAAGGGAATGTCATTCGCATAGCTTTGCTCATGACACTCTTTTCTTTGTTCATATTCCTTTACGCAATAATAACTCTCGGCAAACCCCGATACTACCTTTTAGACGAGGACTTAATAATTTACAAACCATTCAAGACCAAAATAAGCGATGTTAGGGGATTCAAGGTTGATGAGGGCAATCTGGTCATAAAGCTGGATAAAAAAGGGATCCTTGGAGTCAAAACGCTCTACTTCGAGAGGATCGAGGACCTTAGAGAGGTTGAGAGGTGGCTTAAAAGAAAAATAGGATCAAAGTGAGTTCAAGCACTAATGCAGAATTTTAAATTTTAAAAATGTTATTTTTTACTTCTTTCGTTCTCTTTTCTTGACGAACTGAATGATCTCCACAAGGATTGAAACTGGTAAACTGAAGAAGAAAACAATACCAAACAAATAAACGAGTGCCCTTGAAACCCCACTACATTCTCCGGTAAGCCCCGCCTCGAGACCACAGATTACACTAAACATTACCCAACCTATCATGCCTATCACAAACCAAATAGTTCCCCACAGGAGAGGTCTCATAGAAATAAATATTAGATTGTAAATGTTGTTCTGAATTCTTCTACAACATTCAATCCAGAATCAGCGACCTTGATTATCATAGAATGTTCTCCCGGCTCTTTTACACTCACAAACACAAAGTTCGCAGTATATGTTTTTATCTCTCCGGGCATTATTGGAACATTGTATTCATTTAAAATTCCTGTGTGTGGGTCTCCATTATCGATTGATAGCTTTATCCAATATACGTAACCTGGGCAATCCCCAATGTTCTTTAATGTTAAGCTAACTTTTTTGAGACTGTAACCCACGAATTCAAGATACTCAACTTCAATTTTTTTATCTACAAGCTGGAATTTTGGTCCTTGGAGAGTTAACTCCGTTTCATCTAATGTATTAATTCCATACTTCAGCGACAAGTAATATGTCCCCTCCTTTACGTTTAAACCCGAGAGACCAAAATAGAGAATTGCTGGTAGGTCCTTTTGCGACTCTACAAAGTTCGTATCTATCGTTCTTCTATCTGGTCCGATTAATTCTATTGTCAATGGAAACTTGTTTGTCTCTACGCTTACCTTTATTGCAGGTCTACCGTTAAAATCAGTTATTTCATAACCTGAAATTTTCGCTTTAACACCTTCGCTTTGGCAACCTGCGAGAATTACTGCTAAAAACACTCCACACAACACAATTATGTATTTTCTCATACTTTTTATTACACGAGTAACTATATAAATTTTTCTTCGAGTTTATGGGTTATTTAGTCAATTCTCAGGTTTTTAAGATCGAAATCCATAGATCTTCATATAATCCCTTTATTTCCAACTTTCCTGATAGTTTCTCTCTGATTGGCTTCAGGTTTTCCCAATCTTCGACACTCAACGGGTTCTCGTCAACTCTCTTAACGATTTGTTTTACCAATTCTCTTATTTTTTCTCCTCCTTTCTCGCTTTTAGGCACAACAAGCCAAACGTCGTAGAATAGAGTCGTTCTAAAAGCCCTTGGGATCTCTGCGAGAAGCTCAACAAAAATAAAGTCTTCTGTTTCAAGTCCAGAACGATAGTGAACCTTCTTTAATGTTGCAAGAAAAACGCCTGTAGGCAGAAAGAAAGCCAAAGCCAAGCCTTTTATAAGCTGTGCAGTTGAAATGTTAATTCCCTTCGATTCTCCAACCCTCTCAACTGCATTTTTTGCCTGTTCTCTATCCAATTCAGTAAGAGAAACTCCAAGTTTTTTAAAAATGTCTAAAGCAGGCTTTCTTGCCAAGAAACCCAGTCCAAAAACTTTCGAAGCTTTATCCAAAAACCTCTTGCTCACGAAAAGAACAAATGGTTCTTCGTTCATGTTTTAAAATGTTACTTCAAATTTAAAAATTTTGTTTCACTTTGACATCGTAGAAGCATTTATATACTTTATATACCATCACATTTGGGGTTTATTATGGAATACAAAATAAAGATCGAGAATGTTGTTGCTTCGACGCAGATTGGGGAGAACATAGATCTTGCAAAGATTGCAAAAGAAATTAAAGACTCAGAGTATAAACCAAAGCAATTTCCGGGACTTGTTTTGAGGACTAATGAGCCTAAAGCTGCAGCTCTTGTTTTTAGGAGTGGCAAGATTGTTTGCACGGGCTCGAAATCAGTGGATGATGCGAGGAGAGCGGTTAAGCAAATCGTAAAAATGCTCAAGGAAATCGGAATTTCTGTAATCGATGAGCCTGACGTTAAAGTTCAGAACATAGTCGCTTCTGCAGATCTTGGTACAGACCTAAATTTGAATGCAATAGCAGTCGGTTTAGGGCTTGAGAATGTTGAATATGAACCTGAGCAGTTTCCAGGACTTGTTTATCGACTTACAGATCCGAGGGTAGTTGTGCTGATATTTGGTTCAGGTAAGATGGTTGTAACAGGCGGTAAGAGTCCTGAAGATGCCCAAAAAGCTGTTGAGAGGATCTCAAATGAGCTAAAGATGCTTGGATTGATGTGATGCATCCTCTCCTAAAAAAGAGGGGTTTTATAGTAGACATAGACGGAGTCGTCGGGAGAAGTGTTGAGCCGATTGAAGAAGGAGTTAGAGGTGTTTTAAAGCTCCTAAATGCGGGTAAAAGGGTTGTTTTTGTTTCGAATAATTCAACAAGAAGTAGAAGGATACTGCTTGAAAGACTCAAATCTTTTGGAATCCCTACCACGGAGATAGACGTGGTTTCCGCAACTCACGCGACGGCAAGCTTTATAGCAAAAGAAAAGCCTAAAGCAAAAATTTTTACAACCGGCGAAGCCGGTTTAAAGGAAGAACTTGTGAATTCAGGCCTTGAATTGGTTGATTACAGGGATGCAGAGTATCTCGTTGTTGGTTCTAACAGAAATCTGAACTACGATCTGATGACCAAAGCACTGCGGTGCTGCCTTCGTGGAGTAAGATATATAGCAACAAACCCTGATAAGATCTTCCCTTCTGAAGATGGTCCAACTCCTGGAACTGGGCTTATTATTGGAGCTCTTTACTGGATGACTGGTAGATTGCCGGATGTAGTGGTTGGAAAACCGTCGAAAGTCATAATGATTGAAGCCCTACAAAAGCTCAACCTTAAGCCCGAGGAAGTTGTGGTGGTAGGAGATCAGATTGAAGTTGACGTGGTTGCTGGAAAAAGAATAGGCGCAGAGACGCTTCTCGTGTTGACTGGAGTTACGAGGAGAGAGGATATAGAGAACTCAGAAACAAAACCAGACTATGTTTTAAATTCTCTGGAAGATTTATTTAACTAATTGAAGTCTCTACTCTCCAGAATCTTTTTCATCTGGTAGGTTGCAAGCTCTTTAAACCTTAGCTCGTCCAGTATTTTCTCTATCCTGTTTGCATGTTCCCATATGTTCTTTATAACTTCTTCTTCTGGAACTTCATCTCGAATCTCCAAATAGCCTTTAATAACTGCAAGCGGATTTCTCAGCTTATCTGCAAGTTCTTCAAATTGCTCTAAATTCTCCATAATCAATTTTAATGCTCTTTCCTGCTCTTTCTCGACTTTAAGAGCTTTTAATCGCATTGATACATCCTGTGCAATTGTAGAGATAACTCTTAGCTCGTCTTCCGTAAATCTATGGCTTCTTTTGAGGATCAAAACACTGTGTAGTCTGTTCTCGTAAATTGGTAGAAAAGTCAACCATTTTCCATCTACAAACTTTTGAATGACCTCACCAGCGTTTATTTTATCCCGAACGGAGTCCAACAAATTCCATAAAAGGTCTTTTTTCTGCGAATGAACCCCGTTTGAATAGTAAACCAAAACTTTTGCATCCAATTTCTCCAGGCAGGACTTTAGCTTCGAAAAGATATTTATTTCTGACTTTTCTTGGATCAGCATCCCTTTAATTTCTCCTGCAACCCTTAAAAGTGTATTCATTCTCTTCAACATCTCTTCGTTTTCTTTAATGCTGGTTATGTCCGCAATGTTCACCATCACAGCAGGCGAACCTTTGTATTTTATTCTCTTGGCAAGAACTTTTAGCCATTTCTCTTTACCATCCTTAGTTATAACTTTTAGTTCATAACTGTCTGGAACTTCCAGCCCCTTTTCTCGTGCTCTATATCTTTCCATGGCAATCTCTCTGAATTCGGGAGAAATTATGCTGTAAGGATGGGGGAGGCTGTTTATCTCATCGATAGTATACCCAAGCATGCGAGCAACAACTTCATTTGCGAAAACAATTTTATTATCTTGAATAATAAATATACCTGTATGAGAGCTCTCGACAAGAGTTCGATAAAGAATATTTCTTTCTTCCAGCTTTTTTTCTATCTCTCTTTTGTCTGTAATATCCTCAAAACTTGTCAAAATCAACTTTCTACCCTTGTATTCCATCAAGCTGGCCATTATTCTTACATAGCCCCTCTCACCATCTTTTCTGCGAAATCTCGATATAATATCGATTTTATTTCCCTCAAGAATATCTTTTACGGCTTTTTTGAAATTTTCAACATCTTCTGGTTCAAAGAATATGTCTGCAGACTTCCCTAAAAGCTCTTCTTCTGAGTATCCGGTAATTTTGGTTACTGCTTTATTCGCAAAAATTATTTTAAAGTTCTCTATCAACAGTAGCCCTGCAAGATTGCTATCGATGATATTTCTGTAAAGTTCTTCCCTTCTTTTTAGTTCTTCCTCAAGCCTTGCTTTGTCGATTATGTCCTTTCCGACAATGATTCCAAAGGTCTTTTTCCCGGATTTTATATATCTAATTGCAACGTCAACTATTAGTTCCTCACCTTTAACCAGTCCTTTTATCGTGCTTCTTATAATCCCTCTGCTTTCAGTGGCTTTTTTTAGCAGTTCAGCAGTTTTTTCAAGCTCTTCAGGATGAACAAATGATAATACCGAAGCACCGAGAACCCTATTTTCGTCGATTTTATATCTTTTCAGAAAATTCTGATTGATGTTGAGAATCTTACCATCAACATCTACAACTGCTATAAAATCAGGATACGCCTCAAAAATCGTTTTATATGTTTCTTTGCTCTCTTCCAATTCTTTTTGAACTCTTTTTAGCTCTGTGATGTCTCTTAGCTCCAACACTGCTCTATAGTTGTCTATTTTTGAAATCACTACATCGGTCCATCTAAGTTCCCCACTTTTCTTTGGAATTTCAATCTCGAGTCTATAGGATTCCGTTTCACCATCAATGAATCTTTTTATGATATCAAAAACGTTTTTTTGGTATTTTTCCGGAATGAAATCAAGTATTTTTTTACCAATCAGGTAAGATGGCTCATAACCATAAACCCGAACTGCCGGGTTTGCATAAATTATTCTCGTTTCTAAGTCAACCAGAAGAACGGCATCCAGCATTTTATCCAGAACTTGTTCGAACTTCAGGTCACTTTCCAATCCCTTTTCACCTGTCTTCTGGTTTTTATCTTTGACATACTCAGGATTTATAAAATTAATCTTGGATATAATTCATTTTAAAATAATTTTTCCAGCCGTTTTACGGCTTCTGCGATTAATTCTTTGCTTCTTGTTAGTGCAAATCTAACATAGCCCTCTCCGTGTTTTCCAAAACCGATGCCCGGGGTTGCAACAATACCCGCACCATCAAGGATTCTTTTTACAAATTCTATGCTACTTCCATTGACTTTGCACCATACGTAGAACGTTGCAAGGGGTTTCTGTACTTTAAATCCTAATTTCTTCAACCCTTCTACGAGAATATCTCTCCTCTCAGTATAGATTCTGCAGTTTTCTTCTATAATCTTATCATCCCCTCTTAACGCTGCTATCCCTGCTTCTTGCACGGCTTCAAAGACACCGCTATCTACATTTGTTTTGACCTTTAACAGCCCCTTTAAAATTTCCTCGTTACCACACGCAAATCCAATTCGCCATCCTGTCATGTTGTAGGTTTTTGAAAGAGAGTTGAACTCTATAGTCACCTCAAAGGCATCCTCAAATTCCAAGAAGCTTATGGGGCGATAGCTATCGAGCCCTATTTCACCGTAAGCATAGTCGTGAGCCAAGATGATCTTGTTATCAATGCAAAAGTCTATTGCAGTTTTTATGAATTCCTTGTCTGCTATTGCTGCTGTTGGGTTGTTTGGGTAGTTTAAGAACATAATTTTGGTTCTTTTTGTGACTTCGCTGGGTATTGAATCCAAATTCGGTAAAAATCTATTCTCCTCATGAAGAGGAATGAAGAAAGGTCTTCCTCCGGCCATGACAGTTGAGGCATAATACACTGGATACCCTGGATCCGGAACAAGAACGTATTCGTTTTCATTGACAAAGGCAAGTGGTAAGTGAGCAATTCCCTCTTTTGAGCCTATTAAAGCGATTATTTCCTTATTTGGATCTAAGTCAACTCCTTTCCTTCTTTTGTAGAACTCTGAAACGCTTTCACGAAACTCCAGCATACCTTCGTAGCTTGGATATTTCTGTCTCTCAACTCTTTCAACTGCTTTTTGCATCGCGGAAACCACATGTTTTGGAGTTGGTAGATCCGGATCCCCAACTCCTAAATCGATAACTTTAACCCCCTCAGCAATCTTTTTCCTTTTCATCGCGTCTATTTCTGCAAAAAGATACGGTGGGATCTTTTTCATTCTTTCCGAGATCTCAAACATAGAGTCCCTTAATGCTGGTCAGCTATATCATTTTTTCTTTGTAGAGCAAAAGATTTAAAATTAATTCATAAACTTCAGCAGTGTGGCTAAGATTGGCAACTTCAGAAAATAAAGAGGAATTGCTCAAAATAGCTTCTGAGCTGAGAAGTTTGGGAGCAAAGGTAGAAATTAGAGAGATCGTAGAACTTGAGGAGGAAGAGCAATTTATCCTACGGGGAAAACTGAGTGAGCTTAGAAAGAATCCTGCTGGGGAAAAATACGCCAAAGAACTGGAAAGATGGGAAAGATGGATTCAAATTCTAAGAGGGATTTTAAAGGATGAGAGGATCAGTTATAATGAATTTATGGATAAATTTTTAAGCAAAGAAGCACCTGAAAGCTACGAAACTGCAAAAAAGTTCATAGAAGGGGGTTTAAGTGCTGAAGAGCTTATTTCCTCAGCAGAGAATGCGATAAGGATAAGGGTTATTTTAGATGAATTAACTTTCTTTTTGCTTAGAAATGGAATTGAAATTGGGGAATTCATTCGAGGTAATCTTCCAGAAGATCCTGAAGTCATTATAACTGTTGATGAAGCGAGTGATGGAAGCAAAAAGCTAACGACGATTCACTTCTTCCCAGTTTGGGAGCTTTATGTTGACGTTATAAGTCTACTTGGAGAAGAGGTTGAAAACAAAGAGCTTGGAAGTCTTCTTGGCGTAATCTCGAACATAATATTAAATATCGAAAAGACAGAAGATCTCGAGAAATTAAGAGAACTTAGCAGTGGATTGATTGAGGAGGAGAATGAAGAAATATTAATAAATTGTGAAGAGATCTTTGACCTAATTGTGAGATCGCTTGAAAAAGCGGGGATAGTTCGGGTTTCGGGTAAGAAGATAAAAATGAGAAAGAGGCAGTGGTAAAAATGGAAGAGATAAGATTTTGCCCATCTCATGGGTTTTATCGGGGAGAAATTTGTTCGTGTGGTGCAAAAGGGGAACTTGTGCTTAGCAAAGAAAAAGTAGAGAAACTGGGAAAGTTTGTTTCAGGACTTTTAAGACACTTTCCTCAGAAATTTGATTTGAAAATCGATGAGAACGGTTGGGTAAGCTTTGAAGCTTTGGCAAGAGTTGTTAGCAGAAGATATCCTTGGGCAAACAAGTGGGTGCTAAAGGCTATGATTTACAGTGATGAAAAGAAGAGGTATGAACTTAAGGGAGATAAGATCAGGGCAAGATATGGACACAGCATCGAAGTTAAATTAAGCGATATGCCTGAAGCTGAGGAGGACACTCTCTACTATGGAACAAGCGAAGAAGAGGCAAGCAGGATGCTTGAAATCGGTATAAAGCCTGTAAATCAGACTTATGTTCACTTATCAACTACAATCGAAAAAAGTCTTGAGGTAGCAGGTTTGAGAACAAAGAAGCCAATAGTTTTCGAAATAGATGCAAAACAGGCAAAAATAGATGGAATAAGAATTTTAAAGGCAAACGATTTAATCGCTTTAGCGAAGGAAATTCCAGCCAAATACATTAAAAAAATACATCAGTATTCTTCATCGTAGTAGAATTCTTCCTCTTCTTCTTCCTCCTCTTCTATTTCTTCTTCTTCATAGCTTTCCAGATCTTCGAGATCGAATTCCTCATTTGTGTCCAAGAGCAGTAGTTTACCCTGCTGATAGATCATTAGACATCCGCAGGACTTGCAATTAATCTCTACACCCTCATATAGATCGGAGATCTCAACTTCCTCACCGCAAGATGGGCACATGATGATTTTCACCGCCATAGAATAAGCTTAGCCCCCAATACAAATTTAAATTTTGCGCTTCAATCTCTGGAAGGCGGTTTAGTTATCAGGTCTTCCTTGAATTCTGCACTGACAATTTTTGGAATTTCTCCAGCAAAAGCTAAAATTTCATCTATTACCACGATTGCACCCTTTATATACTCCCGGTTCTTGAAATAAAAGTCTGAAAGAATTTTCTTTATATCTTCTTTTTCCGAAGTTTTTACAGCATTGCCAAGTGCAGTGGCAAAGGCATCTGCTATGCAGGCATTTTCCGCTATGATCGTTGCACAATCTGCCCATCCAAAGCTTACAGAAGGCCCTATTTTTCCACTTGAAGTGCAAATGGCTATTTTCTCACTTGGAGGTATTAAGAGGGCGAACTTTGATGGATAGATTCCTACTTTTAGTTCTTCATCCGAATAAATTGCAATGTCACCACCATTATCGACTACTGCAACATTAGCACCCGCATCTATCATCTTATCCACTGCAAATTGCGCAATTGCTCCAGCAACAGATGCCATTGGGCCTACGTTTGCAAGTCTTGCAGAATAACACATATTTCGGATAATTTTTTTTCCAGTGCATTTGGGGCAATTTAAAGGTTCGTAGCTTATTAAAAAATCCGGGTTAAGTCTAATATACTCCTCGATTTCGCTTCTTGCTTCCAGAATTGCTTTTACAGCCACTTTGTAGAATTCCACGTCTTCGGTAAGAATTGTAGTGTTCGTTTCTTTATATGAGAACTTGAATCTTTTGAACTTTTTCATATAAATATTCGCAAAAAGTCAATTAGAGAGTGCTCCACAAGTCTTTTTCGCTCCAGAGCTATTATTTTGGGTAGCAAATGAAATGCTGGCAAACCTTTAATTGCACTGTCCACAAATTTTTGCTCCCTTTCTATCCAGCTAAATTCATCTAAAATTCTTTTCTCGTAATTTTCAAGGTTTTTTAGACATTCAGAGAGAATCAAAGCAGATTTTAGAGCAGGGACGTTCCCTTCTCCGGCACCACTAACACAGCCTATGGCTTCTCCAACTCCAACAACCTTTCCATAGACAAACGGTCTGCATCTTGATGGTGGTAGCATTCTCAGCTCCGCTTTACAACTGCACTTTGATCCCTTCTCTGCGAAATCGAAACGTTCACGGAGTTTTTGAATCAGATAAGGAACTTTTTCTGGATAAACACTTCCTGCACCGATATGCCAATCGTCGCCGAGAGGAAATGCCCAAGCATAACCATGTCTTTCGAAATTTATAAAAATATTTTCATCTTTTTCATGGTTTTCAATAAACTGAAGTGTGTAGACAAATCTGTCCTGCTGAATTTTTGGTAAAAATGCTCTTTTTGAGCCAGTAGCGTCGACAATCAACTCTGATTCCGATTCTCTGAACTCGACATCCTTCCAAAGATCTGAAAGCAGTGCAAGCTTATCTGCAGTAACAACGCCTCTATTTCTTAGCTCAAGTCCGTTGACGACTATTTTTTTGGGTCTAACAAGGACGTAGTTGTCGAAATTTATACCAATCTTTGAGTATAGTTCTTTTGCCTCAGTATAAGCAAAGGCCCAGGCACATCTACAGTCAGGAGTTTTTCTAACGTCAAATATATTTGCCTTGATCCCGTTATTTGTTAAAAGTTTGTAAAGATAAGTTCCGGCCATTCCGGCTCCATATATCTGGATCATAGTGTATGTAGGTTATTAATTACTGCTTCAGCAAACTCTCTCGTTCCAACCAGCTTTCCTCCGATTTGGCGGTGGAGATCGTATGTTACAATACCCTCTTCTATAGTCATGACCACGGCTCTTTTTATCATTTCACTTTCTTTTTTCCATCCAAGATATTCGAACATCAGGGCTCCGGAAAGTATTTGCGCAGTTGGATTAACTTTGTTCTGACCGGCATATTTTGGAGCAGAACCGTGAATTGGTTCGAAGACAGCTATTCCGTCTCCTATGTTGCTTCCGGGAGCGATTCCTACACCACCAACGAGTGCTGCTGCGGTCTCGCTCAAATAATCCCCATTTAAATTTGGGAGAGCTATAACGTCGTATTCCTCACTTCTCAGAAGTATTTGCTGGAACATGTTATCCGCAATTCTGTCTTTAACTACGATTTTTCCAGGAGGTTGTTTACCGTCGAATTTGCTGTTTAGATCATCTTCTGTTATGCAGTAGTCGGAGAACTCCTGGGTTGCAACTTCGTAGCCCCAATCTCTAAAGGAACCCTCTGTGTATTTCATTATATTTCCTTTATGCACGAGAGTGACACTTTTCCTGTTGTTTTCGATGGCGTATCGTATTGCCATCCTTACAAGTCTCTTGGTAGCGAATTCACTTATTGGCTTTATACCTATTCCAGAATCCTTTCTAATCTTGACTCCAAATTCCTTTTCAAGTAATTCTATCAGTCTTAAAGCTTCTTTACTACCTTTTTGCCACTCAATTCCTGCATAAACGTCTTCAGTTGCCTCTCTGAATATCACAAAGTTAATCTTCTCTGGATTTTTTATTGGGCTTGGAATGCCTTTTAGGTGATAAACTGGTCGAACGTTGGCATATAGGTCGAGAATCTGCCTTAGTGCGACGTTTAGACTTCTATATCCTCCTGCTACTGGTGTTGTGAGTGGACCTTTCAGAGCGACCCTGAACTCTCTTATCGCGTTGAGAGTGTCTTCGGGTAAGTAATTTCCGTAAAGTTTGAAAGCCTCTTCGCCAGCGTAAACTTCAAACCAACAAATGTTTTTTCCAGTTAGTTCTGTAGCCTCATCCAGAACCCTTATCGCCGCTGGAACTACATCGACTCCGATCCCATCTCCTTTAAAGAACGGTATTATCGGGTTATCAGGCACTATGAGCTTTCCGTTCTCGTATTTTATCTTTTCTCCATCCTCAGGTGGTTTGACCTTTTGATACATGGAAAGCGTTCGGATTTGTGAATAAAAGCTTTTCACAGCTTTTGTGCTGGGGAATTGGAATTTCTAAAATAATTAAAGCTTGTCGATAAAGACTATAACTGAATTCAAAGGCAAAATTACTTTTTACAAAACATTTAGTATCTTTATGGAACCCCTATACAGACAACTTGGCCTTTCAGCCAAACAGGCGGGAGAAATAATGGCAGCGGTGACTGAATTGCTCTCGAAAAAGCTTGATGACGGGAAAATAATTGAAGAGCTTTGCAAGATTTATAAAGAGAAAGAGTTGATCTTTGGTGTTTTAACGCTGGGAAGAATTCTTGGAATGGTAATGGCCTTGAATGAGCCTGAGAAGGCGAGAGCAATAATTAAAGACTTTTTTAGATTTATAAAAATTTTGAAAGAAGAGGGAAAGGAAAAGCTTGCTGTTTTAATAGAAAAAGAAATATTGGAGGAGGCTGTTCGAGAAGTGGATAGATTGAAAGACGTCATCTAAGTAAGGTTTTTTAATTCTTGCTATAGGTATTGGTATGCTTGAAGTGTTAAGATTAAATTCAGAATGGTTAAGAGATCTGCTTATGCTTGAAGACTTTAAGACCTTTGCTTTGATAGATAACTGCCTGCGAATGGGATTTTTTGATTTGCTCAAGAAGCCGAAAAGCGTTGAAGAGATTTCGAATGAGCTAAATCTGAACTTAAAAGTTGTTGAAGCTATTTGCGAGTTATTTAAGTTTAAAAATTTGCTTATAGAGGACAGCGGTAAGTTCAGCCTTTCAGAGCTATCCAAGAATTTTCTAACATCCGATTCATCTTACTCGATTATCCAGTTATTCGACGAGAAACGTGAAGAGATCTCAACTTGGCTAAATCTTGAAAAATTTTTAAGAGGAGAGAGCAAAAGAAAAGAAAACGAGTTCTTCAAGAAAAGAATCATTTATTTAGGCAGAATGTCCCTTCTGAAGGATTTGAAGATAGTCTTCAAGATTGCAGAATATAGAGAGTTTCGGAAAGCTAAGAGACTCCTTGATCTTGGCGGAGGGCATGGATTATATGCTTATGCTTTTACCTTGCTTAACGAAAAGCTTGAAGCAACAGTTTTTGACCTTCCAGAAGTTGTAAAATCTGCTAAAGAGTTTCTCAAGAATTTCGACGCTAAAAGGGTAAATTTTGCTGAAGGAGACTTTTTTAAAGACGATCTTGGCAATGGCTACGATGTGGTCTTTTCATCTTTTAATCCTGGAGGAAAGCGTGCTGAGTTAATTCCAAAAATTCATAAAGCGCTAAACTTGGGTGGAATCTACGTAAACAGACAGTTCTTCCCAAGAGAAGGCTTTACGATTGAGGATCTGGAATGGAATCTTTGGGGGTTTGAGAGTTTAAAAAAGGGTTTTAAGGCTTATACGTTTGAGGGCGACGTTGCGTTTGATGAGTATTTGTCAAAGCTAAAAGACGTTGGGTTTGAAATATTGGATGTATTTGGAGAGGATTATAGGGTTATTGTTGCAAAAAAAGTTGCATGATCTATCAATTTTTGTGAAGAAGCAGAGAAATCATAAATCCTTGAGCGAAACTATCGAGGGTCATTTCGATTGCATGTCCAAAACGCAGTTCCAAAGGCCAAGTTACTGCTACCATTAGTGGCACAATCGCACCGATTACAGCAAGCAGTAGGCTAAAGTAGAAGCCAAGCCTCAAAATCTGCATCTTTAACAAAGCCAGTAAAGGAATAAAAGTTAAGTTATAGATAAATCCACGTAAGATCTCAATGGGGATTATTACTCCAATTTCTGGAATTTTCAATCCAAGTGGGGAATTTATGTAATAGCTTGCGGTGATTGGGGTAAAAATGTATCCAAAAAAGAAGTAAATCGGTGGGAAAAGTAGGGATGTCAATGAGAACCTGAAAATCCAATCCTTTCGACCTCTTGACAAAAAGTATCGCTTTATTTCTACCGAAATTTTTGAATTGACTTCCTTGGGTTTGAAAAGGATCGTGATTAGGAATGCAATTGTAAAGCCAACAAAAAATTGCTCTAAGAGTAGAAAGAGCTGGTAATTAATCTCGTAATTTGTATATATCGCTATTTCTGGTGCGCCAATTAGATATGAGAGCATGTAAATCACGAGAAAGTTCACCAGAAATCTTTCTCTGCTTTTTACTGGAATTGATTGTATCGGGATCATCACTGAAGCGATAAGAGTTCCTCCAACGAACAAGAGAACTAAAATCTCCAGAAAATTGAATTCATTTACTGGAGGAACAGCTCCAAGGATTTTACCGAATATTGCAGTGGTAATCACTGTCAAAACGTAAGCAATACCAACTATTAGCGTTTTTAGCAATAAAGATATATTTTCCACCTTATTTTACTGTTTTTCGACTTTATAACTTTTTTGCCCATTTTCCAATTCTTGCAATCTTTTCAGCAAAATCTCCCTAATTGCAAGCAAATCTTCCCTGAGCATTTCAAGATCCCGAATTTTCTCTTCAATTTCTTTAAGCTTTCTCTCTCCATATTTTAGTGTTAGCTTTATCTGCTCAGTCTCTCCAGCAACATCATACATTTCTATCATTTCTTTTATTTCGTTGAGGCTGAATCCAAGCTTTTTTCCACGCAGAATCAGCTTAAGTCTTGCTCTGTCCTTTTTAGTAAAAATTCTCTGATTTCCCGATGTTCTTTGTGGCGAAAGAAGACCAAGTTCCTCGTAGTATCTTATTGTTCTTGTGCTAATCTCGAATTCTTTAGCAAGTTCGGAAATTGTGTAAGTTTCCTTCTCTTTTTGTCGAGTTTTTCTTGGCATTAAAGCTAAAAAGTCGGCAAAACATAAAAATATTTCCATCTTATAAATGACATTAACGTAAACGTAAAATTTAAGTAGAGTTATACAGAAGTTAAAGCGGTGAGTGTATGCTCGAAAATGATTTCTTGCTGAGTGAAGAAGAAGTGAAGCTTCGAGAGAAGGTAAAGGAGTTCGTAGCGACCATTGATCCAGAACTAATTCGTAAAATGGATAGAAATGAGGTTGATTATCCCTACGAGTTTATTAAAGCCTGTGCAGAAAAAGGACTTTTGGGTTTGAGATTCCCTGAGGAGTATGGAGGCAAGGGAATGACATGGACTGCTGAAAGCGTTGCCCTTGAAGAAATAGGAGTCCTCGGAATGGGCATAGGCTGTGCGTATTCGATGGTAAGCATTGTTGGGGAGGCACTTTATAGATTTGGCAATGAATGGCAGAAAGAAGAGTTTTTAAAACCGATAATAAGAGGTAAAAAGATCTCCGCTGAAGGTCTAACGGAACCAAGAGGCGGAAGCGACTTCTTTGGCACGACTACGAAGGCTGAAAAGAGGGGTAATGTGTGGGTTTTGAATGGTTCGAAGAGGTTCATAGCAGGTGGCAAAGTGGCGGACTTTTATTTGATCTACGCAAGAACTGATCCGAATGCACCAAGTCATAGGGCTTTAACCGCCTTTATTGTGGAAAGGGATCGAGGGGTTGAAATCGAGGAACTTTACAACCTGATGGGCTTTCGTGGTATGGGAACAGCAAGAATAGTTTTCAAAGACATTGAAATTCCAAAAGAATATGTCCTTGGTGAGGTTAACAACGCGAGGCAGATATTCAATAGAATGATGATTCCTGAAAGGCTCACTTCTGCTGCGGGATCGCTTGGAGTTAGAGCAGCCTTGGAAATTGCAATGAAATATTCGGAGAAGAGAAAGGCGTTTGGCAGAAAGATAAGGGAATTTCAGGGCGTAAACTTTATGGTTGCAGAAGCTTTAGCAAAACTGGATGCAGCAAGAGCGCTTGTTTACAACGCAGCAAGAGCTGTTGATGCGTTTGATGCGGGTAAATCGAAGCTTGATCCCCGCAGACTCGTAAGCGAGGCCAAGCTCTTCGCTACAGAGGTTGCGTGGGACGTCGTGAATAAAGCTATGCAGATTCTTGGTGGAATAGGTTATACGCAGGTTTATCCAATTGAAAGAATGCTCAGAGATCTTCGTTTGGGACTTATTTGGACTGGGAGCAACGAGATCATGAAAGTGCTGATTCAGCACGAAGCCTACGAACTTCTTGGGCTACCATCGAAGGATAGAGATTACGAAAAAGATGCGATGGACTGGTATAAAGAGTGGGAAAAGGTTTACGAGTGAATCTCGATTATTTCTCCATTTTCCACCGCATTTTTTTCTAGTTCTTCGAATTCCTCGAATTCTTCCACAATCTCCTTTTTTGCTCTTGTTTCAGGATGCTTCGCAACCATTAGCGAACAGCAATCCTCATAGGGCAGGATTGAGATCTCGTATGTTCCAATTCTCTTTGCGAGCGAAATTATCTCTTCCTTGTCGAAGCCCAAGAGTGGTGAAAGAACTGCAAGTCGTGATGCTGAGTAAATAACGTTCAGATTATCGAGTGTCTGGCTTGCTACTTGAGAAATGTTATCTCCCGTTACTATGGCCTTGGCTCTCTCTTTTTCAGCAATCATATTTGCCATCCTCATCATACTCCTTCTGTAAACCACCATTCGGAGCTTGGGAGGAACGATTCGGATTATCTCCATCTGAACGCCTTCAAATGGAATCATATAAAGTTTCAAATCACCTTGATACTCTGCAAGCTTTTTGGCCAGCATTAAAATCTTTTTTCTCACATCGGGGGAATGTATGGTTCTATTGAAAAAGTGGACAACAACAACTTCACAACCCCGTTTCATAGCAAGAAAGCTCGCTACAGGGCTATCAATTCCTCCGGAAACGAGAGAGACAACTTTTCCAGCACTCCCAACCGGAAGTCCCCCGATACCGTCATATCTTTTGGAGTATACAAGTGCATAATTTTCACAGATCTCAACCCATACCGTGACATCGGGTTTTTCAAGATCTACCTTTTTACCTGTTTTTTCAACCACTACTTTCCCAAGTTCCCTGTTTATTTCGACGGAAGTAAGTGGAAATTTTTTGTTTCTTCTCGAAGCCGAAATTTTAAAAGAATTGAAATTATCCGGAAGCGTTTTTAAAACAGCAGATTCGATTGCAGACATATCGAGCTCAGTTTTATAGCCTACACCAAAGTATCTTATCCCCGGAATTTTCTTCAACTTCTCCTCAATGCCACTGTAGTATTCAACCTCAATCCATCCAAATCTTCTCTTTGCTTTTGCAAATCTGCAGATATTTTGGACGAGTCTCTTCTCAAAAAATGCTCTATTGGAACCCTTAATCCCTATTTCTCCGTAATGAACGATACAGATTTCCACAGAGTAATTGAGACCAAAGATATTTAAAGAGTTTTACAGAGACCAAAACATGGATCCATGGATGGCAGCACAAAAAATAAAGTCCATGGAAGTTCGGGGCGCTTCAAGAATTGCCAAGTTCGCCGCAGAGATTATGAGAGACTACGCTCTGGGTGTTAAGGAGAACTTCGATGACGAAATGCTAAGAGCATCAAAAATACTTCTAAACACTCGACCAACTGCAATTAGCCTTTTCAATGCAATTAACTACATTATGCAATACAGCGGTGAAAGTATTGAAGAAAAAAGAGCGGATCTTGTCAGGAGAGCAGAAGAGTTCATCAGCTGGGTTGAAAATGCTCAAAAAAGAATTGCAGAAATCGGAGAAAAGAGAATTAAAGATAATTCCACGATTTTAACTCACTGCAACTCCTCCACGGCAGTTGCTGTGATAAAGAAAGCTCATGAGGTTGGGAAAAGAATAGAGGTCTTTGCAACTGAATCAAGGCCGCGATGGCAGGGGCATATAACCGCAAAACAACTAAGAGAAGCGGGAATAGATGTCACATTGATAGTTGACTCTGCGGTTAGATACTTTATAAATGAGGTGGATTGCGTAATAGTTGGGGCGGACACAATAACCGCAAATGGTGCCCTTGTAAATAAAATTGGAACTTCTCAGATTGCACTGTGCGCTAAAGAAGCGAGAGTGCCATTCATCGTCGCTGCAGAAACATACAAATTCAGTCCTAAAACTTTATTGGGGGATCTTGTTTTGATTGAGGAGAGACCTGCAGAAGAAGTCGCTCCGAAAGAACTACTCGATTTGGGAATTAAGGTAAGGAATCCTGCTTTCGACGTTACGCCGAGAGAGTTTATAGATGTCATAATAACAGAAGTTGGAGCAATTCCACCTGAAATGGCATATTTTATAATAAAGGATCGTCTTGGTTATACAAAAATAGATGTGAGTGATTTTAAGATCGATTTCGATCACTACGACTAACTCCGGCCCATCTCTAATCTCCTGAATAGCATAAGGCTTATATACCCAAAATGATGATCATAGTTATGGTGTTTAGCAAACTCATATCAGAGGCGGAGATAGTAGTTAGACATCTGGAAGTTTTAAAGGCAGTGATGGAAAAACAGCCAATAGGAATATTTAAGCTATCAGATCTGCTAAACATGCCAAAACATCGGGTTCGTTACTCTTTGAGAGTTCTGGAACAATCCGGAATAATAGTGCCTACGCAATATGGTGCAATGGTTAAAGACGAGGGATATGACAAGATTGAACAGCTCAAAACAGATATAGAAAAAATAAAAGGGCTTATAGCTCAAATTGAAGATTTAGTTAAAAAGCTTTAGTTACTCCACTATTTCTGCAAACCCATATTTTTTTAGAACCTTCGTAATTCTTATTTTTACGTTGTCGTTCATTTTAGCTCCGGGCACGAAAACTACGAAACCTTCTATCTTCGCTATTCCATCTCCTTCACTACCAACTGCCTCAATCTTAACTTCTCGAACATCTCCAACTTTTACTGGCGGTTTTCCAAATCCAAATTCCTTCAAATCTAACACCTCACTTTTAATTTTACCTACTCTTACACAGCAATATTTAAACTTTTCTACAAAATTAGATATCAAAGACACCTAATTTTAGGAGTTTTTTCGTCTCTTCTTCGAATTTTTTGAGCTCTTGTAGCCTGTAGTCCTCCTCAAGTGCCTTTTTAAGCGCTTCTATGTCCGATTCTATCTTTATCTCTCTTGTCCTTCCATATCTCCCCTTTGACACAACTATTGAGTTTATAATTCCGAGAGAATCAAGTTCTGCAAGCAGATCACTGACTCTGCGCTGAGTTAAAGCTTCGATACAGACTTTTCCACATAATTTTTTGTAAATGCAGTAAACTTCTCCCGTGGTGAATTTGTCAGAATTTTCGGCTAAAAGAGTCATGCTGTAAAGTAGTATCTTTGTGTGGAGCGGTAAGGTCCGGACAGTTTCGATCATGTAGTCTGTTTCAATCTTTTTGACTGCCTTTCTTACATGCTTTATTCTTACCTTATTGTCTTTTTCTCTTTCAGCTATTTCTGCACTCACTCTTAGAAGATCAAGCGCTTTTCTTGCATCTCCATGCTCCTGTGCTGCAATAGCGCTACACAGCTGAATCACTCCATCTTCGAGTGCACCTTCAACGAATGCAAGTTCAGCTCTCTGCTTCAGTATATCTTCAAGTTGTTCTGCATTGTAAGGCGGAAAAACGAGTTCTTCTTCGCTAAGTGAACTCAAAATTCTCGCATCTAAGAAGCTCTTAAACTTTAGATTATTCGAAATGCCAATTAATGAAACTCTTCCAGTGCTTAGGTCTGAATTTATTCTTGTAAGACTATACAAGGCTTCTTCAGCTCTTTTTACGAGTTTGTCAATCTCGTCGAGGACGATTACCATCCTTATGTCGTTGGATTCTATTGCATTCTTTACTTCTTCATACACCTGATCGGTTGGCCAACCCGTCATTGGCACATTTTTCCCAAGCCTTCTCGCGATTGTTGCGAGAACCCGATAGGCAGTATCGATTATCTCACAGTTCAGGTAAAAAACCACTATTTTTGCGTTAACCTTTTGACTGATCTCTTCAAGATTTTTTATTACAAATTTTACAGTCGCAGTTTTCCCCGTGCCAGTTTTGCCATAAATAAAGATGTTCGAGGGAATTCCTCCCTTTAAAAGAGGTGAAAGAAGCTCTACAAGCTGTTGTATCTGTTCTTCACGGTGTGGCAAGTTCTCCGGAGTGTAGCTATGCCTTAGAACATCTCTATTTTTAAATAAAGCTGTGCTGTTAAGAAGATTGTTAAATATATTCATTTGATCACCTTCTCTTTCATTGATCTCCCCGCTTATAGCTTTTTCGATTTACCATTTTTTTTATTTATGTTTTAATCATATCACTTCACAACTCTGCGATCTTGGTTTTATTATTCTACAACAAAAAACAATTTAGCTTCCTCAACTATTTTATCAATCTCTTCTAAATTTCTGAAAGGTCTTCTTTTCAAAATTTCCAAGTATTTTGCACCGATCAACGCTTTTAACTGATCTGGCCTGGCATTATTTACATTTAACGGACTCTCAACCGCTGTGACGCTTCTATAACCATAATCCACAACTCTTGCATCTAAAAAAGTTCCCTTTCTATACTCCCCAATTAGTCCTACAAGTATTGGATAAGTAGCTATTTGTCTTGCAAAGCTTATCTTTCCTTCGATTTCAACTTTAAGATCTGTAATCTTTCTGCCTTTTGGCAAAATCCTTCGGAGCATAAGGTTGTCAATCTCTTCACGAACCCTGTTTTTAAAAAAGTTAAAGTATTGCTTATGTTTAATCAGTTTTCCATATCCCTCTTTCTCCATTGGAGTCCCAGGAAAGATCTTTACCTGTCTTATGTTTATTCTTCTCAAAAGAAGCCCCTTTTTCAGAACTTCCTTTAGAAATTCAAAATTTGCTTCAAAAGTCTCTTTAGTTTCTCCTTTTAGACCTATAACAAAATTTAGGCCCGGTAACAGGAGAGGTAGTCCGTTATACCCAGGAGCTGCTCCAAATCTGTTCATGAGCTCTATTGCCTTCATAACCTCTTCAGGAGTTGCGCAGAGAGCATTCTTTTTAATGACCTTCTCATCTGCACTTTCTAAGCCAAAAGCAGCCACGTTTCCAGGGGTATGATAGGTAGCAATTGTTTTGATGATTTCTTTGGACTCTTCCGGGTATTCTGCAATCGTTTTTGGATTTACATTGTCCAAATGCAGAGTTTTTATTCTCGGACAGTTATTCCAGATAGCACTATGAAATTGCTTTAATGCATCGGGATTAGGCTTAGGAACGTCGTATTTGAAATCTGCTAAATAGGTAAAGAAATCGGTTTGCTTCCCTAAGCGGAAATATCGAACTCCGGCATCGTATAATGCTTTTATCTCCGAAACAACAGCTCTTGGATCTCTCATCCGGAACTTTTGAAATCTCTCTATGCAAAACGAACACTTAGCCCAATAACAACCTCTGTATGTCTCAATCTCACATATAATACTTGGAAATTCCGGATGCTGTCTCACAACATCTGCACCGGCTATTAAAAATTTATCGAACTCGGGTTTCAAACCAAAAAGTTCGCAAATTCGCTCTTCAAAGGGGAATTCAATGACTTCAATCGAAGCATCCTCAAGCTTTGTAATGTCCGGCCTTGATAATTCAAGGTAAATTGGTCCTAAAAGAATATTTCTTTTAGCCAAGTTCAGTGAAAAGATTTCATTTTTGCTTAGGGGCTTTCCGCCAAGATATTTTCCGGGCACAGCAATTCCTGCGATTATTAGCAGTAAATCGAAGTTTTTTATTTCATCTTTTAGTTTATAGTCCTCTCTGAAGCTGTCAATTGTCGTGTAAATTGCAGAAATTCCAGCGTGCTTTAGCAGACCGTATAAGAACCTTGGATATGGCGAAACGAAAGGTGGAACCCCCAAGCAAGAAGGTTCGTCAACGTAGCCATCCAGAATTAAGGCTTTCATCCTCCTTGGATCTTTGCATTACCGCCAATGATTGAGCCAACGAGCTGTATATTTCGAATTTCGCATTTATCATCCACAATGCTTCTCCAAAGTTTAACTCTCGAGAGAGTGGTGTTTTCAAACACTATGCTTTCGCTCACATCTGAAGACTCTATTCTGCAATTTTCCCCTATGAAAGTGTATGGGCCAATTATGCTCCTTCCTGTGATCTTAGCACCTTTCCCAATTACAACAGGCTCGATAACCTTTACGGATTTATCGATTTCCGCAGATCTGTCAACGTAGTGATCTGTATATGTTTTGAAAGCTTCGAGATACGAATCCGGATTGCCAACATCATACCAGCTTCCATTAAAAGAATAACCGTAAACGTTCTCTTTTGTGCATAAATAACTTATGAAATCTCCAAGATTGTCGCTTCTCTTGGTATTTCTAACGTATTCGAGTAGAATTTCAACACTGCTTCTTGGAAGTAGATACAGACCTATGCCGATAAGTGTTGAAGGTGGTTTTTCTGGTTTCTCGTAAAATTTTACAACTCTATCTCCTTCCATTTCTGCAACTCCATATCTTTTAGCAAGTTCAAAATCACCAACATCGTATAAGGCTATCATGGGCTTTCTTATAGATTCAAATTTTTTATAAAAATCTTTTATTGAAAATGTAAAAACATTATCACCAGCAACGACAAGCAGGTCTTCTTTTATCTCTTTCGCAATCTCAGCTAGTGCCCTAACAGCACCGAGCTTTTCTTCTTCATTTCTCGTATTTTCGGCAATGATTTCAACTTTTTTACCTTTACACCAACTTCTGAATTCTTCTTCAAATCTCTTGTTGGTTGAAAGAATGATCGGGATATCGAAATCGATTAGCTTCTCATATACAAAATCTATGATTTTTTTGCTTCCCAAAGGTAGCAGAGGCTTCGCTCTTGTTTTGGTGATTGGCCAGAGTCGTGTAGCATACCCACCAGCCATAATAACCGCTTTCATCACTAAAATTCACGAGTTAAAAAATAAAAATCTATCGGATTTTGACGTTTAGCTTATTGGATTTTACAAAAAAATTTTAGTGTCTTGGCTATGTGTAGCATAAAACTTAAATTCCCTTTTTTTTCAGTGAACACATGTTCGATGCGTGGACGTGTTTCCTATTGGTTGTCTTGTTAAGCATCGTAGTCACAGCACTAAGCTTGGCTTTGAGCAAGCCGGAGGGATAAAATGTTGCCTCAACCGAGTAGTATGGATTTTACCTCTTCTACAGTTTTTCTTGTGCTTTTGCTTGGTGTTAGCGTTGCAGTAGGTTTCATGTCTAAAAAGAAGAGCGAAACTTTCAATACATGGCTTGCGGGAAGCAGAAACTTCGGTCCAGTCGTTACTGGGCTTGCATTGACCGCAACATGGCTGAGTGGTTGGGCTTGCTTGGGACTTATGGGCATCGTTTACACTTTTGGATGGTCCGGAATGTGGTTGGCGGGTGTCTGGACTCTTGTTGGCATAATTCCTACTGTTGCAGTCTTCGGACCAAAGCTAAGAAACAGATTCGAACAGATGAAGGCAACAACAGTTCCACAGCTTGTTGGAGCAATTTACAATAGCAAAGGCGTTGCCGCTTTAGCGTGCGTAATCTACGTTGTTCTAATGGTCGTTTATTCTGTGGGGCAATACAAGGCAGCTGCAACCGCTTGGCACATTGTCACTGGCACGCCATGGGAGCTATCGATATTCGTTTCTGCAATTGTGATGGCAGTCTACATGGCTGTTGGCGGTTACACTGGAACTCAGTGGGCACTTGCAATTCAGGGGCTTTTTATAGCATTTGCTTGCACTCTACTCAGCTTATTGGCTCTTGCAACGCTTGGGGGTGTAGAAGGTTTGAACTTGGCTTTGGCTCAGCAAGATCCAAAGCTTGTAGAACCTTTAAGGGCAGATTTGAGTGCGAAACCGAATCTGCAATTTGCTGCGGATCTTATTGGGCTTACCGCAACTCTTGGGCTATTCGTTACAATGGCAGTTGGATTCCCGCATAACGTTGCACGCTTCATAGGATTAAGGAAGATCACAAAGAGAGATCTAACGATTATGACTCTTGTTGTGTTCATAACCGCTTCGACCCCATGGTTTAATCTGCTTACCGGTTTATCAGCGAGGGCAATGTTTGGGGCGGAGCTTTTCAACATCGCCGCTGCGAAGCAGGATGCTGCGGGACCAATGGTAGCATTGTCTCTTGGAGCCCCAATATCTGGATTCTACGTTGCAGCAGTATTTGCTGCAGCAATCTCAACGCTCGCAGGAATGGTTCTTGTAATGTCTGGTAGTCTTACAAGAGATCTAATTCAGCTTTTAAAACCAAATCTTAGCGATAAGGCTCTCTTAAACACTGCAAGAATTCTAACGATATTCTTCAGCTTAATTCCAATCACCTGGGTAATTCTACGCCCACCAGATCTTCTGGCTTATCTGATGGCTGGTGCTGCAGTCGGACTTGGCTGTATATTCTTCTACACTCTCGCTGTCTCGCTGTTCTGGAAAGGAGCTCATAAGCTTGGCGCAATAGCCTGCATGCTTTACGGATTTGCAATGACTGCTTTGGGAGGCTATTACGTTTACACAGTTGCTCAATGGGGCTGGGGTAACTGGTGGTGGGCAACTTTCGTAGGCTGTGGGCTTTGCTATTTTGTATTCAGCAAGATCGGCAGGCTTAGGAGCAAAGGGTAAAAATCATATTCAAAACCCATACTTTTTTTATGCCAAAAAGAGCAGTAGTAGATCGTAGAAAATGCGCTTATTGTGGAGCATGCGTTGCGGTATGCAATCTGAATGCGAATGAGCTTATTGAAACTTATCTCGAGATCAATGAAAACTGCAATGGCTGTGGAATCTGCGTTAAAACCTGTCCAATGGGTGCTTTAAGCTTAGCGGAGGTGTAGCATGTTCGACGTCGTAGTTGTTGGCGCAGGACCTGCGGGAAGCATGGCTGCAAAGACAGCAGCAGAGAAGGGGCTTAATGTGCTCCTGATTGAGAAAAGGCAGGAGATAGGCACTCCAGTGAGATGTGCAGAGGGAATAAGCAAAGAATCGCTGAAGCGTTTCGTTGAAATCGACAAGAAGTGGATTGCAGCTGAAGTAATTGGAGCGAAGATCTACACTCCTGACGGCACAGAAGTTGTAATGGCTGAAGAAATGGCGGGAAATGAAGTTGGTTTCGTTCTCGAGAGAAAGATCTTTGATAGGCATCTTGCAAGACTTGCTGCAAAGGCCGGGGCGGAAGTCGTTGTGAAGACAACTGCATTAGGATTTGAAAGAACACAGAATGGCTTAAGGGTGAAACTGCGAAGACTTGGAGAGGAGTGGGAAGTCGAGACGAAACTTCTCATAGGGGCGGATGGGGTTGAGAGCAAAATTGGTAGAATGGCGGGCATTATAAAAACGCTCAAGATTAGTGAAATCGAGAGCTGTGCTCAGTATTTGATGAGCGGGCTGGATATAGACGAGAACTATACTTACTTCTATCTTGGCAACGAATTGGCTCCCGGCGGTTACGCGTGGATTTTTCCAAAAGGTGATAGATCAGCGAACGTAGGAATTGGAGTTTTACCCTCACTTGCTAAAATGGCAGCAAAGCATTACCTTGACAGGTTCATCGAGAAGGCAGGAATAAAAGGTAAGATTGTTGAATTTGTCGCCGGAGCTGTGCCAGTGTATGGAGAAATCGACACTGCTGTTGCGGACAACATAATGCTCTGCGGTGATGCGGCTTATCACTCGGATCCAATTACAGGTGGAGGAATCGCAAACGCTTTGAGCGCTGGTTATCATGCTGGCTTGGTTGCTTCGGAAGCTGTTGCCAGAAAAGACTTTTCTGCAAGCTTTTTGAAACGCTATGATGAGCTATGGAAGGCTGACTTTGGCTGGAAGTTGAGAAGAAACAAAAAACTGCAGGAATTCTTCCTAAAACTCGATGATTCAACTTTGAACAGCTTGGCAAAAAGTATAGCTGGAAAGAATATCAAAGAGATGAGCGTTCAGGCCATAATCACCGAGCTTCTTAGAAATAACCCCTCTTTGCTTGGACTTTTTGGGGAGTTGTTTAGCTAAATTTTAATATTTTTTAAATTAGAAATGGAAAAATTTATTAGGCACTTTCAAATCAATATACTGATTTCGAATGAAAGTAAATTGGAAAGAGATATTGGATAAAACTCTCGCGGGAGTTTACATTTCGGACAGAGATGGTAGGATCATTTATGTGAACGATATAATAGAAAAAGCGACACTTTATTCAAAAGAAGAGCTTTATAAAATGACGATTTACCAATTGGCTTTTCCTGAAGACCGAAAAAAGGCAGAAGAATTCTCCGAAAAAGTTTTCAGTGGAGAAACGGTTTTTTACGAAATAAGATACGTTCGCAAAGATGGGGAGATTAGATGGATCTGGGGATTCGCTTATCCGATCGAGATAGATGGAAAAATTTTTGCTCTCGGAAATTGGATAGATATAACAAGGCTAAAGAAACTTGAAAATGAACTTAGAAATCGAGAAGAATTTTACAGAGTGCTTATAGAGGAAAGTCTGACTCCTGTTTATATAGTGCAAAACAGAAGGATCTTGTATGTAAATAAAGCCTTCGAGGAACTTACGGGCTATTCAAAAGAAGAACTTCTCGGAAAAGACTTTTTCATGCTACATCCTGAAGATCGTGAGTTTGTAATCCAGAGATACCTTGAAAGAGAACGTGGACTAAGAGATATCGAGACTTACAGCTTCAGAATCCTTAGCAAGGATGGCAGAGTCAAATGGGTTACAGTTAGACCTGCCAGAATAATCTACAACGGAGCTCCAGCAGTTGCTGCAACCGCTTTGGACACAACAGAAATTCACGAGCTCAATGAGGAACTTAAATTTAGAGCAGAATATCTTTCGATCTTGAACAGCATTTTAAGGCATGACATAGCGAACGCACTTACAACTATCGCGTTGGCATTTGAGATTGACGATCCCGGGCTTAAAAAGCGAGCACAGGAGAAGATCGAATATATAACAAAGCTTATAAGGGATGTTAGAAATTTGGAGTCTGCGACTGAGATTAAAAAACCGATCAACATTGCCGGAATTGTTAGAGAAATTGCAAAGTGTTATCCCATCGAAACTAAGCTCAAGGATGTTATGGTTTATGCGAATGAAGGTTTAAAGAGTGTTTTGGAGAACGTAATCAGCAATTCTTTCATCCATGGTGGAGAGAATGTAAAGGTAACAGTTGAGGTTTATAAAGACAGAGACTGGGCGGTTTGCAGAATTTCTGACGATGGTAAAGGTATTCCTGATGAGATAAAATCAAAAATATTTGAAAAAGGTTTTTCAACTGCAAACAGAACAGGAATGGGGCTTTTCATTGCAAAGTGGATTATAGAAACTTTTGGCGGTAGGATAGAAGTTAAGGACAATAAGCCTCGAGAAGCATTATTTGAGATATATCTTCGAACCTTAGCGGACTAAATTCAGGGCCTTTTCAATTTTTTCTTGCTCCATTTTCTCCAATGCTGTTATCGTGTCCTTTAGCCTTTTTTCCCAGGTTTCAAGAGATCTTATCATGATCTCCTTAAAATTCTGAAATGGCACTGGTTTGTAGAGGTATCTATATCCTCCACTTCTAAGAATTCGGTAATCTCTTTCTATTAATCCCTTTTCAAGCAATTTTTGAAGAGATTTGTAAACTGTGCTTTTATCTCTGTTTAAACTCTCAGATATCTCTTCGATTGTGGCTGGGTTTTTATTTAACAGTGTGATGTATACTTCAAAGTCGGAACAGCTTATATCAAGAGCGCATTTGAGCATACATCGAAGATGGTCCTCACATTTAAAGTCCATGTATAAACTTTCCCGAATATTTTTAAAACTTTTGCAAAAATCGAAACTTTGAAATTCTTTCAAGTTAAATGTGTTTATGCTTCCAGATATCCAGTTTTTAAAACCTCAATTTCCAATTGGGCTCAGCAGAGTCGGTGTTACAGGAATTAAAAAGCTCGTACAGATAGTTAGAAAGGAAAAAAGACCGATTATCCTCATTTCAACATTTGACGTTTTTGTAGATTTACCTTCTTATCTGAAGGGTGTGAGTTTAAGCAGGAACTTTGAAGTTGTGGATGAAGTGCTCGAGAATTTGACATCACAGCCAATTGGAAACATCGAAGAGCTTGTTATCAAAATAGGAGAGCAACTGCTTGAAAAACATGAATATGCCACAAAAGCAGAAGTTTCAATGACTTCAGAGTTAATTATGCGAAAAAATACCCCTGTTAGCAATCAAAGAACCCAAGAAATTGCAAAAATCTTTAGTGATGCCAGCATCTCCAGAAAGGGTGAAAAAGTAGTTTTTGTTGGTGCAGAAGTTACTGGAATAACTGCTTGCCCATGTGCTCAGGAACTCATAAAGGCAAAAGCTGTAGAAAGGTTATACAAACTCGGATTTGATTTAGGAAAAATAGAAGAGATATTGAGCGCAGTTCCTGTAGCTACTCACAATCAACGTGGAAGAGCAACGATAAAGGTTCAGGTAAAGGATGACTTTAGAGTTTCCATAACCAAGCTTATCGAAATTGCCAAATCTGGTATGAGTTATGAAACATTCGAAATTTTAAAGCGAGAGGATGAGCTTGATGTTGTGGAAAGAGCCCATAGAAATACGATGTTTGTAGAAGACAGTGTTCGTAAAATGGCTTTCGAACTTCTTAAAGCCTATCCAAACGCTCCGGCTGATGTGGTTGTATTTTTAAGGCAGGAAAACGAAGAAAGCATACATCAGCATAATGTCGTTGCTGAAAGGGTAGCTAAAATTGGAGAACTGAGAAATGAACTTCTTGGCAATTCTTAGCATTGCCTTACTTCTTGAGATCTGCCCGAATCCATACGGGAGTGACGGAGCAGAATATTTAAAGGTTTATTGCCCCGATGATTGTGTTTTAACCGATAATGAGACACAATTAAGTATTAAAAATGGGTTTTATACAATTACAAAGAACAAATCAGAATTTCTCAGTAGGTTTGAACCATTAGGAGAACTCATGGAATTTCCAAAAAATTTTGCACTGTCAAATGATGGTGAAAAGATCTGTATTGTTTCAAAAAACGAAAAAGACTGTTTTCACTATGGAAAAGACATCAAAATTCTCGATGAAGGTCTGATCTATTTTAGAAAAAGTGTGCTGTGGGATTTTAGATATGAAGACTGGAGCAATTTTAGCTGTCTGTCAGATCGGATTAGAGGAACGCTTATAATTACTCCCGCCGATTTTAAGGCTGAGGGTTTCAGAATTGCAAGCTACAACTTTTTCGCAAATTTTGAACCCAGAGAGCTCTTTGTGGATTCAAAAACGGGAGTCAGGTGTGGCCTTGAGGCAAAATATCTTTCTGGCCCTTATCGAAACTTTCATTACAAGTTTGGATTAAAAGATAATAGAGTTGTTATAACCACTGAAAACTGGGTTTTCTCTAAGAAAGGATACATAGTCGAGTTTAGTAGTGAATCATTTGCAAACGCTCTGAACAATTTGCTGGATTATGACAGCAGATTTTTAACCGCAAATAAAACCTGTTCAGGAAATGCAGTTAGTAAGAACTTTGGTGAGGGAAAGAAAATCGAATTTGAAGCCAATACGACTCTTTTAATTTTGCCAGACTGTAATCCCGTGTTTGACTTTGTTGAATCTTCTAAAAGGAGACTTTATATAATAGCTCCCTATATGAGTTTAGATTGGTTTAATGAGAACGGATTGCTTTCTGCAATACAAAAAGCCAAAGCTAATGGTGCCGAGGTGACAATAGTGCTCAGCGAAGAATATTCCGGTGATGAAACAAAAATTCTTCAAAGGGAGGGATTTGAAGTAAAGAAGATTCGAAATCTCCATGGTAAGGCTATAATTGCAGACGACAGAGTTTTGATAACGTCTGCGAATATGAACATGTTTGGTTTAAAGCTAAACAGAGAGATAGGGCTGATAATTGAAAGCAAAGATGTAGCAGATTTTATAATTTCTGATATAGAAAAAAGAGCGGACTTCGTCGGATCAGTAATTCCGGTGCTCATTTTCTTGCTTACAATAGTCCTGTTCTGGAAATACAGAAGTACGAGCTAAATTTTTTATACTTGTCTCAAAAACCATAAGATGGATAAAATTTAATAGCCTGAATTCACAAATAGCTTGAGGTGTGGGGATGGGTCTGCTCACAGGTTTGAGAAAAAGGTTAAGGTTTATCTACAAGCTTCTTCTCAGAAAAGATAAACTAAAGATCGGAATCTATGGCCCTCCAAATGCTGGAAAGACGACGCTTGCAAACAGAATTTTAAGAGACTGGGTTGGAGAAATTATGGGTTCTCCAAGCGAAATTCCCCATGAGACCAGGAGGGTAAAGCTTAGAGAAGGTGTAAAGATCGAAGTTGATGGTAAGAGTGTAACCATTGACGTGGTTGACACACCCGGGCTTGCAACAAAGATAGATTTTCACGATTTCCTGAAATACGGAATGAGTGAAGAGGAAGCAAAAAGAAGAGCAAAAGAAGCTACAGAAGGGGTTATTGAAGCAATAAAATGGCTTGATGATCTTGATGGTGTTTTGCTCGTTATGGATGCAACAGAAGATCCCTTTACTCAGGTAAATGTCACCATAGTGGGCAATATCGAGGCAAGAAAACTCCCATTAATAATAGTCGCAAACAAAATAGATTTGCCAAATGCCTCACCAGCAAGGATTAAGTCTGCCTTTCCTCAGCACCAGATTGTCCCGGTTTCCGCTTTAAAGGGTATAAACATCGATTCGCTATACAAGGCAATAGCTGAGAAATTCGGGTGATGGTATGGGTGTTCAGATGAATCTGATTTCCAAGGAAAGACTGAGCAAAATGGGCTCAATGGAAAAAATAAGGATGATACTTGATAACGTAAAGGAAGGAAGGATCGTAGTTCTTGAGACTGGGCTTACACCAGAAGAGGAGGCTAAGCTTATAGAGCTGACAATGTTAGAAATAGATCATGAAAATTTCGTGGGAATAGAGGTGGAAAGCTACCCCTACAGAGAAAAATCAATGTTCTCAAAAATATTCGGTAAAAAACAGGGAAGACTTACTATAATAGGTCCTGCAAACAGGCTGAAAACTTTAGAAAAGCAGGAAGATCTAATAAAGGCCCTTATAACGTGATATGCCCCACCGTTGCACCAAGTGCGGAAAACTATATGCAGACGGCAACATGCGTCTGTTAAATGGATGTGAGTGTGGAAACAACAAGTTTTTATACGTTCCAAAGGAGAAGGAAGTTGAAAAGGCTGAGGAGGTAGCTCAAGAACTTAAGAAAGAGTTTTTAAGGTTTGGAATTGAAAGCGTCAGAATAATCGCCCCCGGACAGTATGAAATAAATCTTGAAAAGCTACTGGAGAGAGAGGAGATAATAATAGCACTCGAAGAGGACGGAAGATACATAATTCACTTACCTTCGCTACTCAAAAAGAAGTCTAAGGAATGATTTCTGTCGTATTGAGGAATTTTGGATATCTTAATTCTTCTCTGAATTTTGTAAGCTCGCTTTTGAATGCAAAAATCGAATCTACAAGATTCTTTACGGTTGAACAGACTAATTTAAAGCCCTTTTCTCCCCAGAGTCTCTCTCTGTTGAAGAACAGACAACGACCACCACAGAATCGAAAGTAATTGCAATTCGGACATGGCTCAAGAATATCAAGCTTTTTCTTTAACCCGGTGTAAATGTCCCCCAGGCAGTTCCATTCCAAGTCAGGACAGATTGGACAGGCAAGAATTCTACCATCTGTCGAAATCGCAAAGGATTCAAAGCCAGAGGCGCATGGAGGGTAATTGCATCCATCAAAGATTGCAGTAGCAACGCCCATGAACGGAACTATTCTATGAAGTCTTCCAGCGAGCAATTCGCCAATCCAGAACTTTACAAGTCTTCTTACTCCTTTATTATATTTATCAACCCATTTTTCGAACTCTTTTAAAGTAAAATTACTCCAGATTGCGTCGATCTGCCAGTGAACGTGTGTGAATATATCCAGCGAGAGAACGTGCATAACATCTTCGTAGATATCAGTCTCAAGACTCGCGGTCATCCTTGCGATTAATTCTCCACCGTAATGCTTTACTTTTTCAGCATTTTCCAGAACTCTTTTGTAGCTACCCCTGTAATAGTTGTGAACGTGTTCCCTGCCATCAAAAGATACCAGGATTGTTGAAAATTTCTTTAAATATATCTCATCCAGTCTGTCAAGCAAGAGACCATTTGTTTGCAGAATGTATCTCTCTGCCGGAATCTTATCCATGATCTCTCTCATTTTCTCGAGTTCGAGCAAAGGTTCACCGCCGTAAAAGGCAATCGAAGATTTTCCAACGAATTTTTTCAGATCATCCAAGCTATACTGAATTTTTTCGGGCATCACTCCTTCTTCGAAGCCTCCACAGTATCTGCATTTTGAATTGCACTTCGGGGTTAGAATTACTATGTAAAGCATCCCGAAAGCCTAATATGTAGTGTTGCTTAAAAAACTTTGAGCGGGGGTTGCCGAGTGGTCAAAGGCGCTGGATTCAGGGTCCAGTTCCGTAGGGATTCGAGGGTTCGAATCCCTCCCCCCGCATGCGAAACAGGAACAAAAGCATACAGAGCTTGATTTTACAGCTTCTAACGATATTCTCAACAAAAATAGCTATTAGAAACGCTTTTCTTTAGTCAGTGTAAAGCTATCTATTTATGCACAAATGGAACTCAGGGTCTTAAGCTGTTAATATTCTTCTGATCTTTTCTTCTGCTCAGACAAAATGGAGTTTTTGCTCAGGGACTTTATCGATTATTTTTCAAAAGTGTCTACTCATATAGCTCAAAGAATTTTATGCTATAAATAATAGCCATTATTAGTGCCAAAATTGCAAAAATTGCTAAAAGAACTATAAAGCCCGCGGGAATCGCTCCAACAATATTGTTTGGTATAAAAATCATAAATATAATTCCTAATATAAAACCTATAAAAAACTTGCTGCGAGGACGGATACAAAAACTCTTATTTTCTTAAAGTTCATAAAAAATATTGATTGTTATGAAAGTTTGCCTTCAGCATATTTTTTCTCAAGAACTCTTTTAAGCCTTTCTAATGCTCTTTCAAGGCTCTCTTCTATCTCTTTTGACTTTATCCTGGTAGTAAGCCAACCTAAACCTGGAGGACCTAATTTAAAATTCAGGACAAAAATATACCTAAAACCATCCTGAGTAGGATTAAAAATTCCCTCGTGAACGTATTTTCTTATTAGGCTTGTATTGAATTTAGAAACGTCCACATACTTTTTGGGTGGATCCCAATGTGTAACCTTTGTTGTAAACTCATATCTCCTTTTTCCTACTTCTGCAACGTATTTCATCACGGAACTCGGTCCAAATTCACCCTCTATTCTTTTTGCCTCTCTTATATCGGGGTGCCATTCAACCGCATTCTCTCCATTTGCTATGTATCTGAACCCTAACTCTATCGGAACTTTTATCTCAACTGCTTTCGCAATTTTTTTCTCACCAAGTAATCTTCGAATCAATGGAACCTTTTCAAGTTCTTTTATATTCCATACTACGCTTGTTTTCAGTATCTCTCGTATCTTCTCTCTAATCAAATTGTCGGAGACCTTGAAAACTGCTGCTATGAACGCTGTGGCACATATAAGAAGACCTAAAAGACCTACAAGAATTGCCAGAAATCCCAGACCCGAGAAGAAGAAGAGAACCCCCGCAAGGACGAACAGCAGTCCTATAATAAGCCATATAAGCCCAAATATAAAAGTTTTTATGGCCAATCTGTATGCTCTTATCCAGTTCATAGTCTATCAGAATTTATTCATGTATTTATTCTTTGCGATTCACTAATACTATTGTAACTTTTTCAGCTCTTCTTCGAGTAATAATCTTTTAAGTATTTTCTGAACGTAGTTCGTTGGTAAATTTTCTCGAATTTCAATTTCTCTTGGAACCGCATACTTTGGAAGCTCTTTTGAACAAAAGTCTATAAGTTCTTCAGGATTTATTCTTGCTCCTTTTTTAAGCTTTACAAAGGCTTTTACAATTTCCGATCCATTTTTCTTTGGAACACCAATAACTGCGCACATTTCAACATCCGGATGTCTGAGCAACACCTCTTCAACAACTCTCGGATAAACTTTATAACCCGAAACATTTATCATTTCCTTTGCTCTGCCCACGATGTAAAAGAATCCGTCCCCATCCATGTATGCTAAATCTCCTGTAGGTAACCAGTCATCTTTTAGTGGACTTTCTGCCTCCCAATAGCCTTTCATAACCTGTGGACCACGGATATAAAGTTCCCCAATTTCTCCAATTTTCGCAGTGGTGCCATCGTCTTTCACTATCTTAGCTTCAGTGCCAACCACAGGAACACCTATCGAACCTATCTTTGGATCCACGTCTTTGCCAAGAAACTTGGCAATTGCGAAAATATTTACATGAGTCACGGGTGAAGTTTCTGTAAGCCCGTATCCCTCTATTATGGGAATTGGATTTTTAAGCATGTGTCTCTCAGCAACTGCTTTTGGCAATGGCGCCGAGCCTGAGATTGCCAATGTAAAATCAACTTCTTTGGATAAAAGTTTCATATATTGCTTTGGGACGCCCACGGTAATGAGTGGCTTGTATTTATTGATCTTTTCTGCTATTTCGTCGTAGTTTGATGGATCGGGTATCATTATGATATTCATAGCCCATAAAATACCGGAATGAAGTGCCCAGTGGCCATAAGAATGAGAAATGGGTAATGCTAACAGTATGGATGATCCTTTGAAAGCTTCTGCTGCTCCTCCAAGAATCCAAGGTAAAACCTGATAAACATTGGTTGTGATGTTGTAGTGAGTTAGCATTACAGCTTTAGGCACGCCAGTTACACCACCGGTGAACATTATAACGGCAATATCTTCTTTGGGGTTTATTTCAACTTTTGGAGCTTTTGGTTCATGATCTCTAATCGTGCCCCAGAATTCATCTCTTTTTTCATGTTCAACCAAAATATGTGGAACTTTTTCGTTTAAAATTTCAGTGGACACAACAATTTTTGGTTTCACCTTTTCGATGCATCTATTTATTTCTGCTTTTCCCTGAAGAGGATTTGTTATTGCGCAAACCCCTCCCGCTTTTAACACAGCCAGTTCTGAGATTAAGAACTCCGGGCAATTAGGAAGAGCAATGAGAATTCTATCTCCTTTTTTAATTATAGTTGAAAAATAATTGCTTAATTTATTCAAAAAATCAAGAATTTCGGAATAGGTATAGTTATCTTTTTGAAAAGAACAGGCAGTATTTTCTGGAAGCTCTTTTGCAGAATCCTCGAAAAACTTAAAAAGAGGAATTTCAGGGAAATCAAGGCTTTCTCTTAGACCCAGCACGCTGTAACTCTTTAACCATTCATACATAAGCAGAGAAACCCTTTCCCAGCAGTTCTCTTCCGACTATCAGCTTTTGCACTTCTGTAGTCCCGTCAGGTATAGTCATCATTCTCGCATCTCTGAAGTATCTCTCAACAGGGTATTCATCACTTAAGCCAAGGCCACCATGAATCTGAATTGCATTGTAAGCGACCTTAACTGAACCCTCACATGCATAGGCTTTTGCAAGCGATGACATCAATCTCGCCTGTGGGTCTCCCTTTGTAACCAAGTATAGCGCCTTATACGATAGAAGTCTTGAGGATTCAGTTATGGCACTCATCTTGAACAGCATATCCTGGATTAACTGAAATCTACCTATGGGTCTCCCAAATTGTTTTCTTTGTTTTGCATAGCTGATGGATGCATCTAAACAAGCTTGAGAGATTCCTGTGGCCATTAAGGCCATTCCAGCACGCATCATGCAGAAAATTGCATTTAAAGGAGACATATAACCAAAAAGCTTTGCAATGCCTTCATGAATTGGAATTTTCGCCTCGCCAGCAAGAGATTTTGCAATCATATTCGTCAATGCGTTCTCCTTTGGAACCCTGCAATTTTTAAGATAAATCTCACCGGTTGGAGCACAACGCCATCCGAGTTTGTGCAATTCGCTGGCCTCAAATGGCGAGTTGATTCTATCTACTAAAAACATTTCTTGAGTCCCGGTATCCTTTACAGTAGCTGCAACCAAAGCAACGTCTGCAATCGGGGCGTTGCTAATCCAAGTCTTGGTTCCATTTAAAACATATTCATCTCCATCAAGGACAGCTGTTGTTTTTAGAGTTGATGTATCACTTCCAGCTTCTGGTTCTGTAACCGCAAGACATCCTATAACTTGATTCTTTTCAAGCTTCTTCCCAAGCGCATCTTTGGTCTCATCAGAAGCCAGATTCACGAAAACTACCGGAAAAGACATCCCAATTACGACGTTAAGACTCGCCCACACTCTGCTTATTTCTTCACTTGCAATCCCGTAGTAAAATGGGTCTTCAAAGTAGACAGAGATACTTTCAGGATCATAGCCTATTCCGATCTTTTTAAATTTAGCATACAGCTCTAAAGCCTCTTCTTTTGTCAAACCTCCTCTTCTTTCCTTTTCGTCAACTATCGGTGCAATTTCCTTCTCCAAAAACTCTCTAAGGGAGCTTTTGAATATTCTGTGCTCCTGCGAAAAATCGAAATCCATTAAAGATCACCTTACTTGATGGGTATTGAAGACATCAATTCCATGAATCTCCTAACTGCATTCATGTTTCTCATCATGTAACCAATGTCTCCCTGCAGCTTCAATTTACCACTAACCACAAGAGTTATCGGATCCGCTTTTCCGCTTATGAGTTGCTTAAACACACCATAAGTGCCTATGAGTTTGAATTTTGCATTACTATGCTCGCCTGGTGCAGCAAACTCCATGTTTCTGAGTTCACCATGCCAGAAGTCCATCCAGATATACGTTGCTGCACCTTTTACATCTTCTATTTTTAATTCAGAAACTTTTTTAGCCAGTTCCTCAGCGTTTAGCTTTGTAATGTCAAGTTTATCAGGATCAAGTTCGATTCCGAGTTTGTTCAGGAACTTTTCCTCAGGACTACCTTTGAACTTTCCCCACTTTTCAACAGGGATTGTTGCAAGCATGGCTATGAATCCTGCAAGTCTTTCAGGATCTCTGAAGTCTTTTAAAGCTTCTTCATCGACTTCAATTTTGCAGAGATAATCCCCCTCCCAGTTTGCGGCGACTTTTTTTAGTTCCTGGTCATTGTTGACTTTTTTCAAAACTTCGTTCATCCATTCCAAAGATGGATACACAACTGCCATAGAATTTGTTAAATTTAAAGATTTTAAATTTTTTGTGCAATTATACTACCGTGTGCTCATAATAACACTAAGTCTTTTTGCCAAACCTATTTTCTTCACCCTTAATTTTCCTGAAATAATTAACTTAAGAGTTTTTATAGTACTTGAATTTCCGAGTAATGAACTTATAACTCCATAATTAGCGGAAATCAATGCGTAATTCGATCCTTCTGGTTTTCCGTTTCTGACTTCAATTTTATCTCCTTTAAACTCAATGGTGGCACTAAATCCTAAATCTTTAACCTCTATCACAGCTATTCCGCGGGTTTTCATAGCAATTTTTGCCTTTTTTTTATCTCTGCGAATATTCTGCATAAGCAAGTTTCCAACAAGGTTTGCGAACCCCTCTTTTGGATAGAGAACATCCACCATGTTAAAAATTTGTGATTAATAGTTAATAAAATTTGCTATTAAACTTCGAATCGAAAAACTTATTTAACTATGATAATAAAAGTTAGACATGTTTAGAATAGCGAAGTTAATTTGTTATTTGTTGAGCGCGATCTTCCTACTCGGGAGCTTTTACTTTCTTCTGGATTCTGAGGGTCTGTTCTCAAATTTACAGAAGTTGGGAGTGAATACGAGCAATGAAATCATCTTCTGGAAAACCCTTACATTTGCTTATATGATTACAATATCGGCTTTAACGTTTCTAATTGCCCAGAATATAACTATTTACTGGAGACTGTTTTCGGTTTTGGTTGTTGCAAAGCTTTCATCTTCGATTACCGGCTTCATCTTCTACATCAATGGTTTTGCTTTAGGTGGAGTAATTTTTGCTGTAGATTTCCCTCTTGCAATCCTATTTCTTGTATTATACTTCTGGATTCTTAAGGTGAGAGGATGATAGAATTTTTAAAAAAGCTGGGAGAAGCTTTACTAAGCTCAAAAGAAATTCCAAAGTTCGAACTTGATGAGAATAGACTAAAAATTATTCTTTCAAGACTTCCTTTGCACGTTAGGATTTTTTTGCGATTGGCAGCTTCATTTCTTAATTTATTACCACTACTAAAAATCTTTTTCGGGAAAAGGCCCTTCACTATTACCTCAATGCCAGTTGATGAAAGAGTAAGATATCTTGATAAGCTGGCAAAGAGCAGAGTAGGGTTCATAAGAAACTCTTACATAATATTAAAGCTTCTATCAGTGTTTTTATATGGTGAAAGGGATGAAGTAAAAAAAGAGGTTGGATGTTTTGTTTCAATCCCAGGTAAAAGTGTAAAAAAGCCCAAAATCGAAGAAGAAAAAATAATTGAGTTTAATAAAAATACTGATAAGTTAATTCTAAAGTGCGATGTGGCGGTTATTGGATCGGGTGCAGGAGGAGCAGTGGTAGCAAAAGAACTTTCAGAAAAGGGACTTAAAGTGCTCGTGTTCGAAGAAGGTTTTATGCCCACACTAAAAGGAGAAGTTTTTGATTCTCTGATCAACACGTATAGAAACTCTGGTTTTGAAATGACTATTCCAACTTCAATCTCACAACCTTTCATTCTTCTACCATCTGGAAGATGTGTTGGTGGGACAACAGTAATAAACGAGGGGACATGTTTTAGAACGCCAGACAGTGTTATAGAATATTGGAACTCGAAGTTCGGTTTGGACATAGATTTGGATGAAATGCATAGATATTTTGACAAGATCGAGAAAACACTCAGCGTCCATCGGGCTTCCATTCAGTTAATAGGAAAAGCATCGATGAAGATAGCTTCGGGATGCGAAAAAATTGGCTATTCTTACTTTCCTCTAAAAAAGAACGTATCACAGTGCGAAGCTTTAGGTTTATGCGAGTTTGGGTGTCCTATAGACGCAAAGAGAGCTATGCATGTTAGCTACATTCCATTAGCAACGAGGTCTGGTGCTACGATCTACACCGGTATGAAAGTCAAAAACATAGAGTTTAAAGGAAGACTCATAACTAAAATGAGTGGAGACATCAAAAGCAGAACAGGTCAACTTCTTGGAAAATTCCTTGTGGAGGCAAAATACTTCATTCTGTGTGCTGGAGCTATTCAGACTCCATATTTGCTGCTTAGAAATGGTATTGCTAATTCGAGCGGATTAGTTGGCAAGAATTTACACATTCATCCAAGTTTCTCTCTTGGAGGTATTTTTGATGAAAAATTAGATGGCTGGAAATCCATTTCCCAGAGTCTGGCCGTAGATGAATTTTTTGAGGATGGAATTCTTTTTGAAACGACTTTTTTACCTTTGAGTATCGGACTTGCGAATAATTATCTTTCAGATGTTTCTGAACTCGTGAAGTCATGGGATAAAATCGCTTTTCTTGGAGTTATGTTGAGTGATGAAGACTCAAGGGGTTCTGTCAGAGTGGTTGCTGGAAAGCCTTTGGTTTTATATAATCTTGGCAAAAAAGATTTGCAAAAAGCTCAAAAAGCACTCTTAGAAGGTTGTAAGATTCTTTTCTATGCAGGAGCCAAGAAAGTGATCACTCCCGCTTACAACTTTCCAATTGTGAAAGATTTAAACGAGATAAAGAAAATAATTCCAAATGGCTTTGTGTGGAGCGCCTATCACCCTCAAGGGACATGTAGAATGAGCAAGGAACCGTTTATGGGTGTTGTAGATCCATATGGGAAAACACATGATTTTAAAAATTTATATATAGCGGATGCGAGTATATTTCCCACTAGTGTTAGGGTTAATCCAATGATTAGTATAATGGGTTTTGCTATGAGAACTGCAGATAAGATTTCGGAGGAGGAAAATGTCTGATATTCAAGAACTAAAAGCTTTAAGAAGTGCAGTTTTGGAATTTATAAGATTGGAAAGTGAGAAAGAGAGTGACGTGTTTAAAATTTGGAAAAAAGGATTCAATTTAGGATACTTCAATCTTTCGAATCTCAGTATTATCGAATCTTCTACAGTTTTTTCAGCAATTCATGAAATAAATCCGGAATTGGGTTATCGGATCTTATATTTATCGATTTCAAGTTATGCTTTTGAAGACATCGCTTCTTTATCAATTCAGTCAGGAAATTACTTAATAACGGATTGGGAACAAGAAAAATACGTTTTAGTTTCAGATACCATTAAGCTTATCAGGGCATCTACGGATTTTTTAACGATTGAGATATCTAAGCTGAGGGATGTTAAAGTGATTGAGGAGAGAAATACTAACATGCAACCTCTATTTAATGTTCTATTGGCTTCAAGGTGTCTCGGAACAGCTATCCACGCATATAATCTGGCCTTAAAATATCTAAAAGAGATCAAGCTTAAAAATAACTATTATCATTGTTTCGAAAAGCTTGGCGAACTTGCAGTAGAGATTAAAGCGTCGGAATTGCTAATAAAAAATTCTGCGATTGCTGAACCAAAGGAAGCAGAAAAAATATCGGAAATGGCACTCTGGAAGTCCGCGGTAACAGCTATTATGGCTGTAGAGGAGGCAACCCTTCTTCAGGAAGGGGCATATAAATATAGAGAGAACTTTAAAATTGAAATCTTTAGAAATTTTGCTGAAATTAAACACAGAAATCCAAAAATTGCATCAGTTTATGATTTAAAAATTTCTGAACTTTATTATCCAAGAACTTCCAATTTTTGTCCGAAAATTTAGTTTTTGTTCGATTTTAGTAAAATTTATCTTCAAAAAATCTTAAAACAAAATCTGTAACTTTTTCTGCAAGTATATCAAATTTTCCAAAATAGAAGTGGTCAGTATCAAGAATAACAAAATCTTTTGGTTCTCTTGCCTTGGAAAGTAGTTCAAGGCTCTCAGAAAAAGAAACAAATTGATCTCTCTTTGCGATTACAAAAAACTTTGCCTTTTTTGTATCTTCAAACTCTATTGAGTCTATTGACGGTAATGGGGAGATATAAATAGCAAGATCGCATAGATCAGCGACGTTTGAAGCAACCACACTGCCAAAAGAGTAGCCAAGAACTACAACCCTTTCATGTCTCTCTCTTAAAAAACTTAGGCAATTCTTGGCGTCTTCTACTTCTCCCAAACCTTTTCTATATCCTCTGTAGTCGAAGCTCAAACTCGAAATGTTTTCCTTTGATAATCTACTGGCAATTCTTTGGAGTCTTTCGTCAAATCTACTACCACCCATTAAAGGGTGTGGTGGGCAAAGAAGGACAGCCATTTTTCCACGCTTTAGATATGTGGCTTTAATTGAATTTATTTCAAGATTCATCGCTAAAATGCACAGGCTAAAATTTTATAAGCTTTTTGAAGACCTTTTTTGATGATTAGCTGTCCCGAGATATGGGCCGAGTTTTTTGAAAAATACTACTATGAGGAAATTAACAATCTTGCATTTCGTATAAAGAGTGGAGAAGATAAAAGGGCAATTTACGTAAACTTCATACGAGATCTATCTGTTTTCCAAGAAGGTAGATTGGGTGAGGAACTCATAGAACATCCTGATGAAGTTCTAGCTCATGCCGAGAAGGGTTTGGCTTCTTCGACCAACATTTATGGAGTCTCTCTTGAGGGGTGCAAACCACGTTTTTATTCATTACCAACAACCAAAAAAATTCTTATCAGAGACCTTAGAAGTTCGCATGTATCAAAATTCATAGCAATTGAGGGAATCGTAAGAAAAGTCACAGAAGTTCGCCCTAAAGTTGTTTCTGCTGCTTTTAGGTGCACAAACTGTAAAAATATAGTATATTCACCCCAAGATGATGCAACACTGAGGTATCCCTACGAGTGTAGGTGTGGTAGCAAAAGGTTTCAGTTTTTGCCTGAGAAGAGCATTTCTGTTGACAGCCAGAGAGTGAAAATTCAAGAGTATCCTGAAAATCTCAGGGGAGGTGAACAACCCCAGAGCATAGATGTAATACTCGAAGGAGACCTTACAGGTATCATAAATCCTGGAGACAGAGTTATTGTTAATGGTATTGTAAGAGCAAAGCCAAGAGGAATTCAACAAAAAATGCTAACTCTAATGGATTTATATATAGATGGAAATTCTATAGAAATGTTACAACAGGAATACGAGGAGTTTGAGATAACGGAAAAAGACAAAGAGGAGATAATAAAGCTTGCGAATAGCGACGACATTTATGAAAAGGTCGTAAAAACGATAGCACCTTCAATTTATGGGCATGAAGACATTAAACTTGCAATAGCGCTCCAGTTGTTTGGTGGAATTCCAAAAAAGCTTCCAGATGGGACGGAGATTAGAGGAGACGTTCATATACTGTTGGTAGGAGATCCGGGAGTGGCAAAGTCCCAGTTATTGAAATACGTTCACAGAATTGCTCCGAGAAGCGTTTATACTACCGGAAAAGGAACGACTTCCGCTGGCTTAACAGCAACTGCGGTAAGAGACGAAGTAGATGGCAGATGGACACTTGAAGCAGGTGCACTTGTTTTAGCTGATAAGGGCATTGCTCTCGTCGATGAGATAGACAAAATGCGCAAAGAGGATCGCTCAGCACTTCATGAAGCTTTGGAACAGCAAACGATAAGCATAGCAAAGGCAGGTATAAATGCAATCTTAAAGGCCAGATGTGCTCTACTTGCTGCAGCAAATCCGAAATTTGGTAGATTTGACAGATTTACTCCTGTAGCGGAACAAATAGACTTGTCTCCCACACTTTTATCAAGATTTGATTTGATTTTTATAATGACAGATGAGCCGGGAGAGGAAAGAGACAAACAGCTTGCAAGCCACATTTTGAGCATGCACCAGCTTGGAGAAATGCTTGAAAAATTCAAAGGTAGCTCACTTAGAGAAGATTTAAAATCCAAGATTGCTAAAATTGAGCCTGCAATAGACCCCGAACTTTTTAGAAAATATATAGCGTATGCAAAAAACATCTACCCGGTTTTGAGCGAAGAAGCAAAACAGAGAATTGAAGAATTCTACGTTTCGCTCCGCTCTAAAGCGAAAGATAACTCTCCTGTCCCGATCACCGCAAGACAACTTGAAAGCATCGTTCGACTTGCAGAAGCTTCTGCGAGAATCCGATTAAGCGACACTGTGACTGCAGAAGATGTCGAGAGAGTAATTGGGGTAGTTCAAAGATGTCTCGCTCAAATCGCTGTAGATCCAGAAACAGGGGCCTGGGACATCGATTATGCATATACGGGAACTTCTAAAAAGCAAAGAGATCGAATTTTCACGATAAAGAAAATAGTGGAAGAGCTTGAAGAATTCAATGAAAATGGAGCTCCAGAAGAAGAGATTATTAGAAAGGCAAAAGAAGAGGGTATTGATGAGGCCAAAACTCGGGAGATTCTTTCAAAACTCAAGATGATGGGCGAAACCTTCTGTCCAAAATACGGATTTTACAGGATAGTGAGAAGGGGATGAAAACTATATAAATGATAAGGTGATCAAGTTCGTGATGAAAGTTTATAGGACGGGAATAGTTCCATTGGATGTTCAACTCGAAGGCGGGATTCCTGGTGGAACAGTCCTTCTAATACTTGAAGAGCCTGGAGCAGGGGGAGATGTTTTTTCTTATCATTTTGCGGTCGAAGGGGCAAAAATTGGGGAAAAAGTAATCTATATCTCGACTGACGACTATGAAAAAGACTTAAAACGGTTTTTAAGTTTATATTTTGATAAATACCAAGATTTTCAGATCCTAAGTTTTAGGGAACAGCTACAGGAAAAGGATCCAAAAGGTTATCTTCGTAAAACCGTTTACGATTTTCTCGGCAAGACAAAAAACGTCTTATGTAGTGAAAAGTTTGATAGAGTTATACTCAACAATTTAATGTTTTTCTTCTGGAAATACCCGTTTGAGGAGGTGATATCGCTGATAGAATTTTTCTCGGATTTATCAAAAGAAAATGAATCTGCCTTCATCCTCCTTATGACAAAGGGTATTCTTGAAAGCAGGCAGGAAACTGCTGTAAAGCACTACTGCGATGGTGTCATAGAGCTCACGCTAAAGGAGCTTGAAAACGAGATACAGAGGAGACTCAAATTTATAAAAATGGAAGGAGTTGTAACACCAAGAATTATAATGAGATACGAGCTAACAAACAAGGGCATCAGAATGGAGTCAACAATAAGAGTTTTATGAAGATTATCTTTGGAGAGTTAAAGAAGCCGGTTTTTGGAGATTTTGCATGTTTTATCGACTCGAAATACGTTGTTGACCTTCCAACTGTTGATTTTGCTGTTAAAAAAGCCATTAAAAACTGGAATCTTGGGAATAGAATTTCTAAATCTATTGCGATAGAAATTCTACTTTACTATTCTGCGACAAGACAAATTGATATTGCAAAAAAGTTAGCTGGGACAAAAAGAGTTGTCGCGGTTGTTTTAGATGAAAGCGAATTTTCGAAAATAGACTTTGAGACAAAAGAGTTTATCCCGGAATTCGATATCGAGCTAATAATGGATCACTACCAGATCTCGAGAGAAGAATTAAAAATCGTGGGGGAACAAAAAATTTCGCTATTAGTTCGGGAAAGAATTGCTCTATTTTCTGCTTTGGGTGAGTAAAATGATTGGAAAGGCGTATGCAGCGGGAACAATTTTAAACGCTCTTGCAACTGGAATCGGTTGTGCTTTTGGGATTGATTTAAAAACAACTGCAAAATTTAAAATGAGCTCAGAAAACGTTCTGAAGGTTAATGGAGAAGAAAGAAATCCCGCGATTCTTGATAAAATTTTGTCAACTTTTGGAATTAAGGCACAGGTAAGTATAAAAACAAACATTCCAGAAAAGAGTGGACTTGGGAGCAGTTCCGCCTTCATAAATGCGGTTTTGTGTGCCCTCCTGAAAAAAGAGGGCAAATTGCTTGCACACAAAATTCTGAAATTGAACGCAGAGTTATCCCTTAAGGCAGGAATAAGCTACACGGGAGCATTTGACGACGCTTCTGCCTCACTTCTGGGTGGTGTGGTTGTTTCAGATAACTACAAAATGAAACTCATGAACTGGCTCTTCACGTCTAAAAAAACTGCTGTTTTAATTCCTGAATTCAAACGTGGGAACGTAGACTGGGACAGAATAAAAAGTGAAGCAGCAAATTTGAGCAACGCTCTTGAAAAACTAAAGAAATTAAGGTTTCGGGAAGTTATGGTTGAGAATACGAGATTTTATTGCAAATTGATTGGATATCCGCTGGAAATTGTCGAAAGGCTCTGGGAGGAAGGTATATGTTGTGGTCTTTCGGGAAATGGTCCAGCTTTTGTAGCAATTGGTAACAATGATGAGATATCAACTGCAAAGGAGATCTGGAGTGAGTATGGAGAAGTCATGATCTGCAAAATACCTAAAAATCCGGCGGAAAAAGTGATGATAACTCCAGAACTCTTTGTTTAGAAAAAATAAAAAATTAAAGAGTGTCTATTGAAACTTTACTTGAGGCTCTCTTTTCAACCTTTTTAACACCGATCTCCTTTATTATCGTCTTCTTTTCGCTGGGACCTTCAATAAGGTGCTCGTATTCTTCACTGCCAACGATTATTTTGTCCTTTATACCCGTCATTATGGCGACGACTCTCACAAAGCCCTCAAATTCCTTCGAGATTCTTGCACCCCAGATTACATTCGCCTGATCGTCCAACTCGAATGTGAGATTTCTTATTATTTCTTCAGCTTCTTTCAGTGTTAAATCGTTTCCTCCAGAGATGTGCACCAGTGCACCGGTTGCTCCGCGGTAATCGACGTCGAGTAGCGGATGCGACAAGCAATCCTTAACGACAGTCGCTGCTTTATCCTGTGCCTTGGCTTCGCCAACGAGCATCACCGCCACACCACCATGCCCCATTATCGCTTTTAGGTCTGCAAAGTCAATGTTAACGAGTGACGGTCGTGTAATCGTGTCGGTTAAACCCTTTATTGTTTCGGCTATCAACTGGTCCATAACGCTAAAGGCGGCATCAATTGGCAGGTTAGGATAGTATTCGACAAGTTTATTGTTATCCAATACAACTACTGTGTCACAATTTTCTTTAAGCTCCTTTAATCCCTGAATTGCCTTTGCAATTCTCGCTCTCTCAACCTTAAAAGGAGTTTGAGCAAAGCCAACGACTATCGCTCCCTGTTTTTTGGCAATTTCAGCAACTACAGGGGCGGAACCTGTTCCAGTTCCACCACCCATTCCTGCACAGACAAAGACCATGTCTGCATCTGCAAGAATTTCTTCAAGCACACCTCGGGCAAGTTCTGCAGCCTTTCTTCCAACTTCAGGATATCCTCCTGCACCAAGCCCTCTTGTGAGGCTTCTGCCTATCAGGATTCTTTTGTCTGCTTTTGTCATCAAAAGATGCTGTTTATCCGTATTTATTGCAATAGTCGTTGCATCGAGATCTTCCATGTGCGAAAGCCTGTTTATCGTATTGTTTCCACAACCTCCACAACCAACCACAAAAATTTTCGGCTTCTCAAAAAAGTCCTTCACTTCCTTAACTTTCTCCTCTCTTCTAACCCTATCCTGCTCCAAATACTGTTGGGCTTTACTAACTATACTTTTCATCCCACATACACCTCCAATTCAATTTTAACTAAATTCCCGCAGGTGGGAAGCCTTCTCGATCTGCTCCTTGTGATCCTCAATGAATTTCTTTATCGCTGCTCTGATTGCTTCACTCACTGAGGTATATTCCCCAATTTCAACTAATACTTCAAGCTTGGCGTATTGGGCTTCTGTTAGCCTTATGCTTATCTTTCTCGTTGCAGGCATTTTTCCACCGGAAACATTTGCCTTATTTTGGCGGACAGGTGGGTTCTTTTGTCCACCAGATGTCCGCCACTTGACCTCTTATTGGTGTATATTGTCCGACATTATAATATTTAAATTTTTCGGTGTCAATTATGATAGAAGCCAAAAATACGAAACAGAAGAAGATATATTCAAGAAGAGATATGAGTATCCGATGATTTCTGCCCATGCTCCTGCGCTTGTCGACTACGTGTATTTCATTGACGTCTTTCCATCAGCTGGTGGACACGCTAAAATTTTTAATTCGGCTAAATTCCCCGGAGGAGCTGGAGCTAATGTCGTGCACAACTTGGCAACTCTGGGTGTTGATACAGCTCTTTTTACCACCCTTGGAAAAGACGATGATGCAGAATTCTTTATTAGAAACACAAAAGCCAAAGTATTTGCTGAAGTCACAGACAAGCTTACGGGTAAAGTTTTTGTTTTTGTCGACAAAAAAGGGGAAAGAACTTTTTTTGTTCAGCCAAATGCGGCTGAGAAACCTTTTGTGAAAGTAAAATCTGGGGAATATCTCTATGTTGACCCTTTTCCAAGCGAACTAAGTTTTGAAATTCAAAAAGACGTTATGGAAAACTTTGGAGGATTTATAATCCTTAATCCCGGGTATCTATACGCAAGTATAGGATTCGAAAAAATTTGTGAACTCTTAAAGTTTGTGGACATGGTTATAATGTCCAAAAGTGAATTTGAAATGCTAAAAGCCTCTGTTGACGACATTCTTAGATTTGTCAATTATCTCATAGTCACGCTTGGTGGTGAAGGAAGCGTTTGCTATACAAAATCCAGAAAAATTTATGAAAAGGCCTTAAAAGTCAAAGTTGTCGATACAACTGGCGCCGGGGATGCTTTTTCAGCCGGCTTTCTGTATGGTTTCATAAATAATCAGCCATTGGAAGTTTGTTTAAAACTTGGGAATTTCTGTGGGGCGTATAATGTGGAGAGAACTGGTGCTAGAGCTTTTCCTGATCCGGGGACCTTTAAAAATTTTCTCGCAAATATTTTAAAATGAGTGAAGACCATTAATTGATGGAGTTGAGACTCATAGTTGAAAAGCTTGGAGGCAAGAGAGTTTACAAGGAGGATTGTGAGTTATGTATTATTGGTTATACTGGCAAAAAGTGCCCTTACTTGAGAAAGATTGGCAAGGAATTTTACTGTGTTCGTGATGCAGCAAAAAAAGATCCAAGACTAAAATTTTAAAAAAGCTTATAATCTACAGCCATGCGGTGATTCGATGAACTGGAAAAAATGGAGGCACATAACCAAACTTGATCCCGATAGAAAAAATACCGAAGAGTTGATTAAAGCTGTTGCTGAAAGTGGGACTGATGCGGTCATGGTGTCAGGAACGCAAAATGTGACTTATGAAAAGGCAAAAAATCTGTTCAATGCAGTTAGAAATTATTCGATTCCAACAATTCTTGAACCCTCTTCCCCTGAAAACGTTCTTTATGATGCGGATTATCTTTTTATCCCAGTGGTGCTCAATGCAGAACTTGGCGAATGGATAACAGGTAAGCATGCAGAATGGGTAGAGAGGAACTACGAAAAACTTGATGAATTTTCAAAAACTTTTGAAAAAGCCATTTTTGAGGGATACATTGTTCTGAACCCAAATTCCGCTGTTGCAAAGGTTACAAAGTCACGATGTGATATAAGCCCCAAGAGAGCTGCAAGTTACGCATTTGTTGGAGAAAGAATGATGAAACTTCCGGTAATATATATCGAATACAGTGGAACCTACGGTGATCCAAGTGTTGTCAGGGAAGTGAAAAGCATTCTGAAGACTTCAAGACTCTTCTATGGTGGGGGCATTGATTCAAGAGCTAAAGCACTTGAGATGAGCAAGTTTGCAGACACAATTATTGTAGGAAACGTGATTTATGAGAAGGGATTAAATGCCTTCCTTGAAACGATCCCTTAAGGCATACTGGGAGCTACTGAGACTTGAGCACGGGATAATGTATGGTCTTGGTGTTCTTATTGGTATTTTTCTGGGTGGCGGGACTGAATTAGAGATCTTAATCCTTGGATTTCTTACCGCTGTTTTTCTCGAAGCTTCTGCCTTTGCATTAAATGATTACATAGATTACGAAGTGGACAGAGCAAATAAAAGGCTTGATAGACCACTTGTTCGTGGAGATTTGAGTAGAGACGCTGCTCTGGTATTATCAGCGTTATTTCTCCCTTTTGGGCTTCTTACAGCGCTTTTAATATCTATAGAAGCTTTTTTGTTTGTTCTGGTCGTAACTTTTCTGGCATATACTTACAATGCAAGACTTAAAGAACTCGGACTGGTGGGTAATGCGTATGTCGCTTTTACAATGTCTGCTCCATTCATTTTTGGAGGGATAATCTCCGAATTTAGCAACACAGTCATATTGCTTTCTTCGATAGCCTTCTTATCTGGACTTGGAAGGGAAATAATGAAAGGTATAGAGGACATAGAGGGAGATGCGTTAAGAAACGTGAAAAGTGTAGCCAGAATTTATGGAATTAACACCGCTGTAAAACTCTCATCGATATTTTTCGTTATTGCCATTATTTTGAGCATGTTGCCTCCGATTATGATTTCTGAGTATTTTGATCTAAAGTATGTGATTCCCGTGGCAATTACGGATTTGATGCTACTCTCCGTTGTTTTTAGATTACCAAAGCAAACAAATTTAATTTCAAAATTCAGAAAGGAAACTCTTATTGCCATGCTTTTTGGACTTATAGGTTTCTTGGCAGGAACCTTCTGAGATAAGTTTTTAACTCCTTTGAAGTTTTTAAGACTATGTTTAAGGAGATCGAGGAGAAGTGGCAAAAAGCTTGGGAATCTGCGAGAATATTCGAAGCGGAGCCCAATGAAAAGAAAAAATTCTTCCTGACAGTTCCATACCCATATCTGAATGGTAATTTGCATGCAGGTCATACAAGAACCTTCACAATAGGCGATGCCTACGCAAGATACATGAGGATGAGGGGTTACAATGTTCTTTTTCCACTTGGGTTCCATGTAACTGGCACTCCGATTATTGGGCTTGCTGAACTCATAGAAAAAAGGGATCCAAGAACTCTCGAAGTTTATACCAAATACCACGATGTTCCAAGGGAAGAATTGATTCAGCTCACAACTCCTGAAAAAATCGTCGAATACTTTGCAAAAGAAGCTCTCAGCGCATTGAAGAGGATAGGTTACTCGATTGACTGGCGAAGAAGTTTTACGACCATGGACATACCATATCAGAAGTTCATAGAGTGGCAATTCTGGAAGCTGAAAGAACTTGGACTTGTAGAAAAAGGGAGTCACCCAGTTAGATATTGTCCTAACGATCAGAACCCGGTGGAAGATCACGATCTACTAATGGGAGAGGATGCAAGTATTGTAGAGTTTACGATTATAAAATTTAGGCTTGAAAACTCCAATCTCATTTTTCCTTGTGCAACTCTTCGCCCTGAAACGGTTTTTGGTGTAACAAATATCTGGCTTAAACCGGCAAAGTATGTCATCGCATTTGTCGACGGCGAGGAATGGGTTATAAGTGGAGAGGCATTTGAAAAGCTAAAATTCATGGATAGAAAAGTTGAACTCATTCGGGAAGTTGATTCGGCTGAATTCATTGGAAAGAGGGTCTTGGTGCCACTTGTTAACCGAATGGTGCCAATACTTCCGGCAGAATTTGTAGACACCGATAGCGCAACGGGAGTTGTTATGAGTGTTCCGGCTCATGCTCCCTATGATTACGTTGCTCTAAAAGATCTTCGCCTTGAAATTGAACCAATAGTTATAATAAATGCGGGCAATAAAGACATTCCTGCAAAAGAAATCGTTGAAGAGCTGAAAATAAAAGATCAAAACGATCCGGAACTGGAAAAGGCCACGAAGATACTTTACAAAAAGGAATTTCACACTGGAATTATGCTTGAAAATACTGGTAAGTTTGCCGGAATGAAAGTTTCTGAAGCCAAGGAGAAAGTTGAGAATGAATTGAAGAATCTTGGTCTTGCTGACATTTTTTATGAATTCAGCGAAAAGCCTGTGGTTTGCAGGTGCGGAACAAAGTGCGTGGTTAAAGTAGTTAAAGATCAGTGGTTTCTGAAGTATTCGGATGAGCGTTGGAAAGCAAAAGTCCTTGAGCATCTGGAAAGAATGACAATAATTCCTGATTACTACAAAGAAGAATTTAGAAACAAAATAGAGTGGCTTAAAGATAAAGCATGCGCTCGTAGAAAGGGTCTCGGAACTCGGATACCTTGGGATAGAGAGTGGTTGATTGAAAGTCTTTCGGATTCAACGATTTACATGTGCTATTATATTCTGGCAAAATTTATAAATTCAGGTGAATTAAAGGCGGAAAATCTGACCGCGGAGTTTTTGGACTATGTAATTCTTGGAAAAGGTAGTTTAGAACGTGCAAAGAATTCAGGGCTGAATGAAGAGGCGATCCAGAAAATCAAAGCTGAATTTGAATACTGGTATCCAGTAGATTTGCGAAGTAGCGGTAAGGACTTAGTTGCAAACCATCTTCTCTTTTACTTGTTCCACCATGTTGCGATGTTTGATGAAAAGCACTTACCGAGAGCAATTGCTGTAAATGGCTATGTAAGTCTTGAAGGGCAAAAAATGAGCAAAAGTAAGGGCCCTCTACTTACGATGAAGAGGGCTTTGGCAACGTATGGTGCAGACGTTACCAGGCTTTACATATTGCATGCAGCCGAATACGATAACGATGCGGACTGGAAAACCAGAGAGATTGAAGGGTTAGCTTCAAATTTGGAGCGATTTTTCAATTTGGTAAAGGAGCACTATCTAAGAGAGCCCCAAAATATCACAACCCTTGACAAATGGCTTTTGAGTAGATTCAACAAGGCAGTAAAAGAAGTTAGAGAAGCCATGGATCGGCTCCAAACAAGAAAAGCGGTAAATTACGCGTTCTTCGAAATAATGAACGATGTAAGATGGTATCTGCGAAGAGGAGGAAAAAATCTTTCATTAATTCTCGATGATTGGATAAAACTGCTTGCTCCATTTGCTCCGCATATCTGTGAAGAACTATGGCATATGAAACATTCAACTTTTGTGAGTCTTGAGACCTATCCAGAATTCGATCCAAAGAAGGTAGATGAGTCAGCAGAAAAATCGGAGCAATATATAATGAAGCTCTTAGAAGATATAAAGGAAGTCATGAAGTTCGTGGAAAAGCCATCCACTGTTTATATCCATGTAGCTGAGGAATGGAAACAAAAAGCCCTTGAAATTGCCTTGGATAAGGGAATAGGCGAAGCCACAAAGTGGCTTTCTACTCAGGGTATAGATAAAGCAGAGATTTCGAACTTTGCAAAGAAGTTTAAGAGTTCTGAGATCATATCAAACGAAAGAGAAATAGTGAGCGAAGCCATTGAGTTTTTCGAGAGAGAACTTCAAGTAAAGGTCTCTTTGAATTCAAGTAAAATACCTGCAGAGAGAAGACGCATGGCAATGCCTGGAAAACCCGCAATATTTATTGAGTAGCTCAAAAATTTTTACAAACGTTGTAGAAATGATAAAAAATAAATAGGAGTATAATCCAATTTTTAACGTGTCAGAGAAAGACACTATTGGTGGGGCATTAACAAAGTTTGTAATCTACATCGTGATTGCTGTTGCGGTGCTTGGTATTCTGAACTGGTTTTTCTACTATCTGATCCCGGAGCTTGTAGCAAAGAATCCTAACCTGCGCAGTTTAGCAATGATCGTGGATTTTGCACCCTATATCTTTGTAATCGTAGCACTAATAATTGGCTGGCTAATCATTTCATCTGTAGCTTCGCTTTTCAGTGCGATGCTTGAACCAAAATATGGCATTTCGACCGCTTCTGCGGTCAAGAACATGATTAAGATCCTTGGGGTCGGTGGTTTGTTTGCTGCGATAGCTGGTGGTATCGCGGGCGGAACCGCTGGAGTTGCTTTGGGTGGCTTTATCGGCTTGGTGGTCGGCTTTGCAACTCAGCAGGTTCTTGGTCAAGCGATTGCAGGAATGTTTCTACTGCTTGCAAGACCATTCAAAATCGGTGACAATGTGGATATTGCCGGTGAAAGTGATGTCGTCGTCAAGGAAATAGGCACTCTTTTCACAAAAGTTGAAAGAAAGTCGGATTCCAATACCGTGCTCATACCAAGTACGTTGATCATAGGGCAAAAGATCGTTATAAGACGAAAAAGTTAGAGAAGCATAAATTCTATTTTTAATTTTCGGCATAATAGAAAGATTAATTAGCAGAAATAGGATTATGCAAAACAATGAAGGCGATTGACATAATGAATCCAAATGTAATTTATGCAACACTGCCAAGCACAAGAGAAGCAGTATTACAGCTCTTTAAAGGTTATGGTATCTCTGCAGTCCCCGTTCTTAAGGAAGGCAGACTTGTTGGTATAATTACAAGAAAGGACATTCTCAGAAAAATTGAGGAGAATCAAGTTGCACTCCTCATGACGCCCAATCCGGTAACTGTGAACGTTAACGATAGTGTTAGGAGGATAGTTGAAATCCTGAGTTCAACACCCTTCAGAAGGCTACCAGTTGTGGACGGAGAAAAACTGGTAGGTATAATCACTGTGAGAGATATAATAAAGAAAATTGCAGAGTTGAACCTGGATATCCCTGTTAAGAAATACATAAATCCTCAAATCGTTTGTGTATGGGAAGAAACACCTCTAAAGGTTGTTGGAGAAATAATGCGTCTTGGAAATGCGGAAATATGCGGTGTTTTAAACGAAAACGAAGAGCTTGTCGGGATAATGGATGAAAAAATCATGCTCAGCGAAGCTCTTATTGAGGACTACATAATACAGTCAACACATTCGTCTTCAAGTGATACCGACGATAAATGGAGCTGGGATGGAATGAAAGACTTATCCGTAAAATATTTTGAAATTAGCGTTGTTAAATTGCCAAGAGAACCAGTTAAAAAATTTATGAAGCCGCCAGATTTTGTTTATCCCCAAACGAACGTATCGAAATGCGCAAAGAAGATGATAAGCAACGATTTAGACTGCATTCCGGTTCTGGATTCAATGAACAGAGTTTCCGGTATGGTTAAAGATAAAGATTTGATAAGGGTCTTGCTTGAGGTTCAAAAGTAAAGAAGAAGTAAGGCAATACGTCTGGAGAAAAATTGAACCTTTTTGCGATTTTCCAAGCCCATACGGCAGAATACCAAATTTCAGAGATTCAAAAAAGGCATGTGAAAGAATAAGGGAACTCGAGGAATACCATAAAACAGAATGTGTGTTCTCCGCCCCTGATTCAGTGCTTTTGCGTCTAAGAGAAATAGTGCTCGAAGATGGGAAAACTTTAATCGCTGCACTGCCGAAAATGAAAGGTTTTGTGGTTTTAGATAAGAAGATAAAACCCACAATAGAGGGGTTAAGGCAAGGAAAAATAGCAAATTTTCAAGAAATGAAAGGAAAAGTCGGAATATTTGCACAGGGTTGCGTTGCGGTGGATCTCTATGGAAACAGAATTGGAAAAGGAACGGGTTTTGGGGATAAGGAGTTTGAAATACTTAAGAAAGAAGGTGTTCTGGCGGAAAAGGCTCTCTTTGTGGTGGTGGCACATGATATTCAAGTTTTCGGCGATCTAAGTTATCTTACAGAGGAGCATGACGTAAAAGCGAACGTTATCTTAACTCCTACCCGAATAATAGTTATTCAGTAGATTTTTTACGATTTCAAAAACTTCCCTTTTGACTTCATTAAAAGGTTTTTCTGCATTCACGATTATCGTTTTTTTATCTGCAATCCTTAGAAAGTTTTCCCTAACCTTTTCGAGGTATTCTTTACCTTCAAATAGAGTAAGTTTACCTCTTGGCTTTATTCTTTCGAGAGCTGTTTCGGGTGAGACATCGAGAAGTATAACGAGATCGGGTTTTGGGGCTATTTTCTCATTTAATTTTCTAATCTCCTCAGCATTGAGACCCCTAGCAGACTGATAGGCAATGTTCGAGTAGTAATACCGATCCATCACGACTACTTTTCCATTTTGAAGTGCGGGTATTATGTTCTTGATAGCATCTATTTCTCTATCACGCAGAAAAAGCTCCAGTTCTTCCTCAGGTGGCAAACGCTCTTTAGCGCCCCTTATTTTCTGGGCATAAATACTGTCTGATGGTTCTTTTAGCAGGATAGCGTCGTATCCCATATTTTTTAAAAATTTTACGAGTTCATTTGCAACGGAGGTCTTTCCAGCTCCGTCGATACCTTCAATTGCGATCAAGAGACCTTTTTTCACAAATAAAATTACTTCCAATATTAAAAACTTTCACTAATCCGATGTTTTCATTAGAAGCCAAGAATCTTTACCGACCTTTTCGAATTTTATCAATACATACACACCTTTTAACTTTTGCCCCTTTAACTTGAATTTTATTTCTTTTTCGCTCTTTTTTAGAATTTCATAGTCACCCTTATCCCACAACTTTACCACTCCTTTTCCGTATCCCTCTTCAATAGTTCCCTCAAACTCCATGTAATCTATGCTGTGGTCTTCAACCTGTATTGCCAGCCTTTTTTCACCTTTTTCTGGAAAACCCTTAGGTATCGCCCAGCTTTTTGCAACTCCATCCATTTCGAGGCGTAGATCAAAATGATGCTTCTTTGCAAAATGTTCCTGAACGCTGAACTTCATATTTCGATCTAAATATTGGCACGTTCTTAATTCTTTGCACATACACATACTTTAAAAAATAAAATTTATTATATACAAATGCAGAATTAGATTGCCAAATAAAAACATCGAACTTCAGAAATCCACCCTCAAAAAGCATTAAGAATGGCCAATTTAGAAAAGCTTTTAAAATCACTGCTTAACGAAAATCCATGTCGGGCGTTGAAATGACGATCTCCGAAGAACCAAATCTATTGATTGCGATTGGCCTCGGCGTAATTCTCGCTCTCGTTTTGATATTGCCTTTTAGAGTGAAAAAAATTGAGGAAAACCTTGAGCCGTTCTTCCTAATAATGGGCATAATTGCCGTGACAATCAGCGGGTTATGGAGCATGAATCTAGTCATTGAGGCTGTTGAAGCTCCAGTGAAGATCACGGAAGTTTATGGAATCCCAATAGGTATCTTTCAGGTGGTTCTAATAGTTGGTCTTATAATACACTACTTTAACAAGCCCATATACTCTGCACTCATTGGATTGATGAAAAAAATAGGAATCCGAACATTTGCTTTTCTCTTTGTGGTTCTTTTTGGCTTGGCATCAAGTTTGATTTCAGTTATTGTCTCTGCAGTGCTATTAGCTGAAATCGCTCTGGTAATGCCACTGGAGCGGAAGAAAAAAATCGAGTTCATAGTTATTGCATGTTTCGCAGTAGGTCTTGGTGCGGCATTGACGCCAGTAGGTGAGCCATTATCAACAATTGCTGTGAAAAAGCTTGCTGGCGAGCCATATCACGCGGACTTTCTCTTTTTATTCCGCATCTTATCGCATTATATTATTCCAGCGATTTTAGCTCTGGGTATTTACGCCGCCTTTAGAGTAGGAAAACAGAGCGTTGAAAATATAGGTATTCCAGAATACACCGAAACACTTCGAGGTGTAATAGTAAGAGCTATAAAGGTATACACATTCGTTGCAGCACTCATCTTGCTGGGAGGAGGGTTTACACCGCTGATAGTGTGGTATATCTCGAAGATACCTCCCGAGATTCTCTACTGGGTAAATATAGTCTCCGCTGTTTTAGACAATGCAACATTGACCGCTGCGGAAATAGGGCCTGTGCTTACACTAACCCAGATTCAAAGTGCGCTAATGGCCCTACTTATTTCTGGCGGTATGCTTATTCCCGGCAACATCCCTAACATAGTCTCAGCGGCGAGAATGAAGATCACTTCAAGCGAATGGGCAAAAGTGGGAGTGCCGCTTGGTATGGTTTTGATGGTTGTCTACTACGTTTTGATATTCTTCCTTGGGCTTTGAAGTAATTAAATTGCTATTTTTAAACTCACTTTTTTTGACCGAAATATAACGAAACCCTTCTAAGTTTGTCTCGTCTTTCCAAATTTCCCTTACAGTAGCCCCCCTTCCAACTTCTTCTTCCAATTCTCTTAAACTCTTTTTACAGAGGGTTGAATTTGCTTAAGATTCCCTAAATTAAAGGAGAAAGTTTCTTAACTTTTAGTCGCTCTCTACTCACAATATCCCTGTTGATGGGTTCTTTTTAAATTAGAAATAAATAAAATTCTTATTTTTTAATTAATTAATAAAGAAAGATAATATTTTAATCATTTGCTATACCATATGCCACAGAATTTTAAAATAATGAATAAAAAAATATAATTTTAAGATAAAAGTTTATTTAAATAATTAAATTGTTTTATTGAAAGATAAGAATATAATTTAGTAAAAATTTTTATTACACAAATTATGTAATAAATCCCAACCTTTTCGAAGTCTCAGCACTTGAAATGAGCAACTTTACGCAGTTAACCCCCCCTATTTTCGCAAAGATGCCCTTATTCACATAAATTTTGGAACAACCTAAGTGACCGGAATTCAGACTTTTAGGTCAACCGAAATCATTTATTACAAAATACTTGGAATGATAATATTTCAACTTAAAATTTTATTTGTAATTACTTTCTAATTTAAGATATATTTATTTTTTAAACTATACAAAAGATACTTTAAATTATTAAATTAAAGCATAAAATATAACTAATTTAATGTTTTATTTAAATTACATCACTTCAATACTAAATTTTTTTAATTTAGTATAATATAATGGGCTATAATTTTTTCTCGAGAACAGGTTGAGATAACATCAAAAAGTGAGCAAGAGACATCATTTGGGAATTTCATTAGATTTTACTTCTGGCGTTCTATGAAATTGCAGACTTTTTAATATCGATTCCTGACTCTTTGTCTCTTCTTTCGTCTATTCGGATAATCGTGTAAACTCTTTTGGCACCCATGCTGAACACGGCTTCTCTTGCCCTTTGAATTGCAGCGAAAAGAACATCAATGTTATTTGCCTCAACAACTGTGCTCATCGCCGAGACCTCTACCCTCAGTCCACTCTTTTTGAGCTCTTCCACTGCTTTTTTGACAAATTTTGAGACACTCTCGCCGGCACCTATTGGAATAATACTAACATCTGCGACTATCACGATCGCACTTCAATGCCTGAAAAATTTAGAGTTTTTGAAAAGAACAAATCTTTTTACTTGTATATAAAGGCTCTCCAAATACCCTTCTTGCTAATTATAACACCAGAAGACGTCCTTCCTTGGGTTGGAATTTCTTCCAAATCTGTTCTTAGGCAATATCCGTCTCTGCTGATAATGAATAAATCGCCCTTGCCACAAATTTCAGCCAAAACCAATTTACCCGTCTTTTCAGTAATACCATATCCCACTATTCCTTTAGCTCCGCGGTGAAGGGTTCTAAAATTCGAAATCTCGACCTTTTTTCCAAATCCATTTTCTGTCAATAGCAGGAGTTTTTCATCGATTCCTGACGTAATCCATACAATTCTGTCACCCTCTCTTGGACGCATAGCAACCACTCCACGTGAGTTTCTCGAGTATACCGGGATGTCATCCGCACTCACCCTCAAAACGTATCCCATTTCTGTCGCCAAAAAGACATCTTTCCCTTTTAAGAGTGTTGCAAATGCAATATTTTCGCTCGAAGCTCTTATTCCTGCTCTTTTGGCATTTTCAAATTCCTTTAGGGGGACTCTTTTGATATAGCCATTTTTTGACAATATAAGAACTTCACCATCATCAAAAGACCTAACGTTAACCGCAGAAATTACTTTTTCATCTTCGAGCCGGATGAACTTTCTCAACGATGTCCCTCCTGATACCCTATCCATGTTCGGAATTTCCTCAATATCGATCCAGAAGGCATTACCATTCTCTGTAAAAACCAGAAGTTTTTCATCGGTTTTGCACACATTGAAAAATACTATCTCATCATTTTCTTTTACACTTGCTGCGATTACCCCGACTCCTCCTCGCTCCTGCTTCTTGAAGTTAATTGGAGACATTCTTTTTATAAAACCGTCGGAAGTCACTAACACTATTGTCTCTTCTGCCAAAACAGGCTTATCAATGCTCAAAACTATTTCTGTTCTTCTTGCATCCCCATATTTCTCCTTTATCTCGTTTATTTCAGAGATAAGAATCTCATCCAATTTTTTGGGTTCTGCAAGAATCGATTCGAACTCCATAATTGTTTTTTTCAATTGATTGTGTTCTTCTACCAAAGATTGGACTTCGATGTTCGTTAGCTTTTGAAGTCTCGTTTGCAGAACTGCATCAGCCTGAACTTCTGAAAGAGAATACTTCTCAATGAGAGACTTTTTCGCTTCTGATGGAGATTTGGAAGATTTAATTAGTGCTATGGCATTATCTATGTCTTCTATAACTTTCTTTAGTCCCTCGACTATGTGAAGTCTCTCTCGTGTTTTTTTAAGTTCGTGAACAATTTTCCTTCTTATAATCTCCCTTCTATGCTTTACAAATTCCGAAATTATATCTATTAAACTTAACAGTTTTGGTTCGTTATTCACGAGAGCTAAAAGCGTAATGCTGAAAGTTGTTTCGAGATTGGTATTCATGTATAGCTTTTTGAGCACGATTTCGGGATTGGAATCTTTACGTAATTCGATGACTATTCTTATCCCCTCTCTATCCGATTCATCTCTTATACTTCTAATTTCGTCCAATTCCTTGGCAAGTTCTGCTATACTTTCTACAAGGCGAGACTTGTTTACCATGTAGGGAATTTCCTTTATTACAATCCTATCTTCTTCTAATTCCACTTTTCCCCGAACTGTTATTTTGCCTCTACCACTTCTGTAGGCTTCAACGATTCCATCAATACCAACTATTACCCCCCCAGTCGGAAAATCAGGCCCCTTTATAAACTCCATGAGCTCTTCAAGTGTGATTTGTGGATTTTTTATGTATTGAACTATGGCTGAGCAGACTTCTACTAGATTGTGAGGAGGAATGTTTGTTGCCATTCCAACCGCTATCCCGCTTGAACCATTAATGAGCAAATTTGGGATTTTAGACGGCAATACGATTGGCTCTTGTAAAGTTGCATCGAAATTAGGTACGAAATCTACCGTCTCCTTATCGATATCTGCCAGCATTTCTTCAGCTATTTTTGAAAGTCTTGCCTCTGTATAACGCATCGCCGCTGGGGAGTCGCCATCAACACTACCAAAATTACCCTGACCTTCAATAAGGGGATATCTCATCGTGAAGTCTTGTGCAAGTCTAACCAGAGCATCATAAACAGCTGCATCGCCGTGCGGATGATACTTACCCAAAACTTCTCCCACTATTCTTGCACACTTTCTAAACTGTCTGTCGCTCCTTAGTCCCATTTCGAACATCGCATACAAAATTCTTCTCTGCACCGGTTTAAGTCCATCTCTAACGTCTGGCAAAGCTCTTCCCACGATAACGCTCATTGCATAGTCTATGTATGAATCTCTGAGCTCATCCGCAATATCTCTTGTTAGTGCCACAGAAAAATAACCATGAGAGGTTATAAATTACTATCTACCTATCTCAAAATTCATGCCAAAAAATATAAAAGGCAAACTTGAACTTTTTTCATGCGTGTAGTCATTTCACTTGGTGGTTCGGTTTTTGAAGGGGATGCTCAAAGAATAAAGAGTTATGCTGATGTTCTCGACAGAATTTCAGATGAAAATGAGCTTTTCGTAGTAGTGGGTGGTGGAAAACTTGCAAGAGAGATAATAAAAAAGGCGAGAGAGCTCGGGGCGAATGAAACTATGTGCGATTATTTAGGGATAGCAGTCACCCGGATCAATGCAATGCTTCTTGCTTATGCTATGAAAAATTCTGCAAAAAAGATTCCTGAAAACTTTATAGAAGCTGAAGAACTAAGTAAAAGCTATAAGGCAGTTGTTATGGGTGGAACTTTTCCCGGGCACACTACCGATGCGACTTCAGCACTTCTTGCGGAGTTTGTAAAGGCAGACCTCTTTTTAAATGCAACTTCTGTAGACGGTGTCTATTCTGAGGATCCTAAAAAGAACCCAAATGCTAAAAAGTTAGAAAAAATCAAGTCTTCAGAACTCGTGAAGCTGATCTCCAATTTATCAATGGAAGCTGGAGCAAACGTTGTGATGGATATATTATCTACAAAAATAATAGAGAGGAGCAAAATAAAAACGATCGTTTTCAAGGGGGAACCTGAAAACATCCTTAGAGTTCTAAAAGGTGAAAAAATAGGCACGATTGTTGAGCCCTAAAATATTTTGTCTGGATTCAGAATAAAATTGGGATCAAATATCTTCTTTATTTCAAGCATCAGATTATATTGCTCCGGATAGAACTCCCTGAGCTCCTCTTTCTTCAGCACCCCTATACCGTGTTCACCGCTTATAACTCCGCCAAATTCGATACCAAGTTTCAGAATTTCTTTTCTGAACTTTGGATAACTTTTTTCCCATCCATCGAACAAAAGCGGATGCTGGTGCAAATTACCATCTCCCAGATGCCCGTAAGTTATCAGCTCAATCCCATATTTCCTGGCAAGTTCTTCACTTCTTCTCAAAAATTCTGCTATCTCTGCAGGAGGTATGCAAACGTCAAGTATTTCGATGATTTTATCCTTTAATCCAAAATAAATTTTGCCTCGAAGTTCAAGGAGGTCTTTCTGCTCTCTTTGACTTGGCACAAAAATGTCTATAGCTCCGTGATTGTATGCGATGTCTGCAACTTTCTCAGCTTCTTCTCTGTTTTCGAGAATCGCTATTATATGAGCATTGCCCTCTTTACTTACCCATCTTTTTCCACTGACAGTTTCCCCAATTTCAACAGCCTTTTTATCCATGAACTCCATTGCCAGCGGTGTAAAAGATAAAGACGTTTCTATGGCAAAATTTAAGGCGTTCTCCACACTTTTGAATGGTATTGCAAGCATTGTCATATCTCTAAGCGGAGGAAGAAGCCTTATTATTGCCTTTGTAATAACACCAAGCGTCCCCTCGTTTCCTATCATTAAATGAAGCAAAGAGTAACCTGAAGAACTTTTAAGAGTTTTCCCACCAAGATTTAGGATTCTCCCATCTGGAAGAACGACTTCCATACCTAGTACGTAATTTCTCATGACCCCAAACTTTAGAGCTCTTACCCCTCCAGCATTTGTGGCTATCATACCTCCTACAGTGGCACTTTCAGCTCCTGGGCGTGGAGGAAAGCTGAGCCCCTCTTTTTCAGCATTTCGAGATAACTCCTCAAGCGTTACTCCTGCTTGGCAAATCGCAACTCTGTTTCTCTTATCAATCTCAATATTTCGCATCTTTTCAGTTGATAAGAGGATTCCTTTTCTTGTTGGAATTGCTCCACCGCTTAGCCCTGTTCCGCCGCCACGAATAAAAACAGGTATTTTACGATCGTTTGCAAACCTTAATATTTCGGAAACTTCGACTGTATTTTTTGGTTTTACAACGACAAAATCCGCTGGTTTTGGTGCTACTGGCTTTGGAGTTTCGTCATATGCATAGGTTTCGATCATGTAAACATCACAAATCTTTTCAAGTCCTTCGAACATTTCGATCTCCCTTCAGTTGAAATCTTCTTACGTGCATACAGTTCAGGCAGGTTATAACAACCGCGGATTTATTAATTCTTACTCGAAATTTATCGCTTTTGTAAGGGTATAAACATTTTTTGCAGAAATATAACTTATACTCTTTGGGGATTCTTACGCGATATTTCGTTGCAATCTTTTTTGATAGCTCAATGTATCGCCTTGACAGTTCATAATCGATATTTTTAAACTCTTCAGCTCTTTTAATCAGATATACAACCCTTTCCAAAGCTATCTCTTTTTCCCTTCTCTTTTCCCTTTTAAGCACATGGGTAATTACGACAAAGATAAATAACTTTACTGCCAAAACTTGCCTATGAAATTTAACGCAAGAAAGTTCAAAGAGCTTGCAGGAAAAGACTTTGAAAAGGCTTGGCTGAGTGGAAAGGAGATAATTGAGAATTTTAATCCAAACAAAACTTATCCACGGTTAGGATATTCTTATGGCGAAGAACATCCGCTTTTTAAAACCATTGAAATGCTCAGGAGAGCATATCTATCGATGGGCTTTAAGGAAGTTGTAAATCCTTTAATCGTCGAAGACGTGCATGTGAAAAAACAGTTTGGAAAGGAAGCTTTGGCTGTTCTTGATCGATGTTTCTACTTGGCATCCCTTCCAAAACCCAATGTTGGAATTTCTCTGGACAGGATCGAGAAAATTAAAAAAATAATCGGAAAGGACATAGATGAAGAGGAATTAAGGAAAGTGTTTCATTCTTATAAAAAGGGTCGAATTGATGGGGACGATCTTAGCTATGAGATAGCAAAAGTGCTTGGAGTTGATGATCTAACAGCAATAAGGGTGATCGATGAAGTCTTTCCCGAATTCAAGGAGTTAAAGCCCGAGCCTAGCAAACTAACCCTTCGTAGCCATATGACAACCGGATGGTTCATAACCCTTAGCGAAATTGCAGATAAGCTTCCTTTACCGATAAAACTCTTTAGTGTAGACAGATGCTTCAGAAAAGAACAGGGGGAGGATGCAACACGACTATACAGTTATTTCTCCGCAAGTTGTGTTGTTGTTGACGAAGATATAACAGTGGATGATGGAAAAGCGGTTGCAGAAGCTCTGCTAAGACAATTCGGCTTTGAAAAATTCAAATTCAAGCCAGATGAGAAGAGAAGTAAGTATTACATACCTTCAACTCAAACAGAAGTATATGCATTTTATCCGAAGCTTGTTGGATCCAAGACAAAATATAGCGATGGATGGGTTGAAGTTGCAACTTTTGGTGTTTACTCTCCGACCGCTCTGGCTGAATATGATATAGACTACCCTGTTATGAACCTGGGTCTCGGTGTTGAAAGGCTTGCAATGATCTTATTTGGCTATGAAGATGTCAGAAAGCTCGTTTATCCACAGCTCTATGGCGAGATAAGGTTAAGCGATCTTGAAATTGCGAGGGCTATCAAAGTAAAAGAAGTTCCAAATACATCAACGGGATTTGAGATCGCCAGAAAAATTGTCGAAACCGCTATAAAGAATGCAAATGCCCTCAGTCCCTGCAGTTTTCTAGCTTTTGAGGGGGAGTTATACGGAAAAGAAGTGAAAGTATATGTCGAAGAGGATGAGCCAAATTCAAAGCTGTGCGGACCCGCATTTGCAAATGAAATCGTCGTGCATGACGGAAGCGTTTATGGAGTCCCCGAAACTGAGGAATTTAGAAAGTTATTTGAAGAGGGTATTAGATGCGGTATAAGGTATATCAACTCATTCTCTCTTCTCGCAGCGAAAAGAATTGAGGATTACGCAATTAAAGAAAAAGAAAGTGTTCTTGTCAGAATTAGAAACGTTGAAGCTCTTTCAAGTGTAAATCTAACAATTCAGGAAAATGTCAGAAACTACATTCTGTGGAGAGGTGGAAAAATAGATGTTCGCGGACCAATGTTCGTTAAAGTTCGGGCATTATATGGGGATAAGTAGTCTAAGATAACCTATAAGTGGAATCCTAAGCTTTGCAACACCTACAATCCATTCTTCTTGCACCGGTAGAATTCTATCTAATCCGCTTTGCGATCTAACCACTGCCAGCTGATCGGGAATTCTGTTTGCATCCCCCTGGGTGATGTATCCGGAAATCTCGGCAACTTCTTCCGTTCTGGAGAGCTTACCTCCACTTAGAACTGGGATATTCTCTGAAGCGTTGACGTATGCAATCGCTCTATGAATTATGGCTTTTCCGTGTCCGTTTGGGTAGTAGACTATCACATCCCCATAGTCTCCAAAGCTCATGTATCCGGATTTCTTTCCATCTTCCCATGTTTTAAGCCCAACTCTGGAGGGGTGCATGAGTATAACTACATCTCCGGGCATGAGATTTGGTTCCATGCTTCCCGATTCGACCGCAACCATAAAGGGCCAACATCCGGTAATAGCAATTCCAAGAAATATTATTATGGCTACTATTGCAATTGTTGAGACCAAATCCTTTAAGAACTCAATAACCTTAGCTCTTTCCATGAATGAAGGGGGGCAGAGGGTAGTTAAAAATATCGATCCAGTTACTGTTGCCAAAAAACTTCTTGTTCGGGGGCACAACATAAGTCCTGAGGCGGCCCAACTTATCTGCTCCTCTGAAGATCCAGAAGCCATTATAGAGGAGGTTTGTAAAATCGCAAAAAATAAGTTTATAATAAGTGAGGAGGATGTTAGAGCAATTCTTACTCAGCCCAAAACAATAAAAAGCCCAGAAACTAAAAAGCAGGCTGAATTCAAGACTGATCAAGGAATTAGAATCCTCAGAGATTTTAGAACTTCAATTGTTGAGGGAAAAGTTGAAGATTTTGTGGCCTACTTTAACTCCAGACTTGAAAAGATTTCCAAAATTTTGAAAAACAGAATTCAGCCTACACAGATCAGAAATCTCGGTAGAGTTAAAGGGGAGATTGTTAGTATTGTAGGTATAGTTTCAAATGTAATCGAACGAAAAGATCATTTTTTAATTGAACTGGAAGATCAGACTGGGACGATTAACTGTATTGCAAATGGAAAAAATGCGGAAATTGCAAGAGAATTGCTCGGTGATGAGGTAATAGGAGTCACGGGAACACTAAAAGGGAGTTCGCTTGTGGCAGACAGAATAATCTTTCCAGATGTTCCTGTGAATGGAGATAAAAAGACAATAAATTTTGGGATAGTGTTCATATCGGATACACATTTCGGTAGTAAGGGTTTTCTTCAAGAGAAATGGAAAAAATTTGTCGAATGGCTTAACTGTGAATGTCAGGATGAAAAATTGAATGAAATTGCAGAAAAGATAAAATACGTCATTCTGGCTGGGGACATAGTGGATGGGGTGGGCGTTTATCCAGAACAAGAAAAGGAATTGGCAATAATAGACATTTACCAACAATACGAATATGCTGCGGAAAATCTTGATGAAATTAGAAAAGACGTGGAGCTCATAATCTCCCCGGGCAATCACGATGCGGTCCGTCAAGCAGAACCACAACCACCACTGCCCAACGAATTTGAAACTCTCTTTCCCAAAAATGTAATGAGCGTTGGTAATCCTGCTCTTCTTGATCTGAATGGTGTCAGGGTTCTTGTGTATCATGGTCGAAGTCTTGATGACATTGTAACGAAGATTCCCAGACTAAGCTACGATGCTCCACATAAGGGAATGGAAGAACTTTTAAAAAGACGTCATTTATGTCCGCTATACGGTGGTAGGAGTCCAATAGCACCAGAAAGGGAAGACAATCTTGTTATCGAGGAAATACCGGATGTAATCCATAGTGGTCATGTCCATACGTTCGGAATTGGTTTTTATAGAGGTGTTTTTCTTGTAAACTCATCCACTTGGCAATCGCAAACTGAATTTCAAAAGAAGGTAAATCTTAACCCGATGCCATGCAACGTTGCTGTTTATCTCGGAGACAGAATAGGCAGGCTTAACTTCAATGGTGGTTGAATGGATCGCTACGTCGTGTTGAACTGGGAATACGCTGAACTTTTGTGCAGGAAATTAGCAATACAGGTTCTTGAAGACACCTTTAGACCAGAAAAGATCATTGCACCCGCAAAAGGTGGCTGGTTCGCTTCAATGATCTTAAGCGACTACCTTGGTGTAGACGTAGTTAGTATTGATTTAAAACTAAAAGAGGAGGTTTCTGTGAAAAGGGCTCTAATCGTAGATGACTTTGTAAACACAGGAAAGACAATGAAAAGAACTCTTCAGAGAGTAAAGGCAGATGAAATAAAAACCGGAGCTCTTTTAATGTTTCAAAGCTCAGAATTCATCCCAGACTATCTTGGAGAATACGTTCCGGAGAATGTATGGATAATTTTCCCATGGAACTTGGTGGAGGAACTATCTGCACTCGTCTTGAGGATTCTCGAAAAGGGAGAGCAAGATTTTTGGGGAATAAAAAATGCTTTGTTTTCCGAGTTCAAATTGGATCCAATAAATCTCGAAATTTCTCAACCAATGAAATTAACTGAAATAATTCAGATTCTGGAAAAAAGAAGAGTAATCGAAAGATTTCAGGATTCTGGGAAAACATATTGGAGGTTGAGAAGATGATAGGAGTTATTGGGGGAACTTTGCTACTTGAAAACGAGTTTTTGAAAGAGAAAAGAGAGATGGAACTAAAAACCCCATTTGGAACTGCAGAAGTCGATTTAGGAAATTTAAACGGTGTAGAGGTTGCGGTAATCCAGAGACATGGTAGAAGGAAAAACAAGCCTCCCCATGTTATAAATCATCAAGCAAATTTCTATGCTTTTAAAATTCTGGGTGTAGATAAAGTGATCGGTCTCGGTTCTGCGGGTTGTCTGAGAGAAGACATCGAAATTCCTGCCTTGATCATACCGCACGACTACATAGATCTATTCAATTCTGTAAGCGTCTTTAACGACTCGCTCGTTTATATAACGCCTGGATTTGACGAATCGATTCGACAGGTTCTCATTGAGACAGCTAAGAAGATCTCGAATTTACCCGTCATAGACAAAGGCGTGTATTTTCAAACTCGTGGCCCGAGACTTGAAACAAGAGCAGAAATAGCGATGATAAAGAACTTTGCAGATTGTGTCGGTATGACCGCTGGCAGTGAGGCAACGGTTGCCAAGGAACTTGGAATTCGATATGCAGTGATATGCACCATGGACAATTATGCTCATGGAGTTAGAAACGAAATTGTTGATTACGAGGTGATTATAGGAAGAGCGAAAGAAAATGCGAAGATTTGTCTTGAAATCGTTCGAAAAGCAATCGAGAAACTAACGAACAGTCCATCAACTGAGCATAGATTTCTTCAGTGAGCTCAAATAAATTTGAAATCTCTACAATAATTCCAATGAATTTTAAAGGATTTTTAAACAATGAGGGTTCTTGATAGAAATCGCATAGTTTTTATACCTGGGCTTTTAGAGTGGATGTCATGAGAGTGCTGGTTGCAGAACACATCAGCGATGAAGCTGTGGAATTAATGAAAAAAGAAGGTTTAGAAGTTGACGTAAAAACAGGGCTCAAAAAGGAAGAAATACTGAATATAATCCAGAATTACGATGCTCTAATTGTAAGAAGCCAAGTAAAAGTTGATAGAGATATAATAGAGAAAGCAAAGAATCTGAAGATAATTGGAAGAGCCGGTGTTGGGGTTGACAACATCGATCTTGAGAGTGCAACTGCACGGGGGATTGTAGTTGTAAATGCCCCGGGAGGAAATACGATTTCAACTGCAGAACACACAATAGCACTGATATTTGCTTTGGCAAGAAAAATTCCACAGGCTTATTTGTCGATGAAAGAGAAGAAATGGGATAGAAAGAAGTTTACTGGAATTGAACTTCGTGGTAAAACCATTGGTGTAATTGGGCTCGGAAGAGTTGGCTTTGAAGTTGCAAAAAGGTGCAAAGCACTTGAAATGAATGTTCTAGCATTCGATCCCTATATACCACCAGAAAGAGCTCAACAAATCGGAATAAAACTCGTAGACTTTGAGACACTACTTAAAGAATCAGATATAATCACTCTGCACGTTCCCAAAACAAAAGAGACCATGGGGTTGATAAAGAAGGAACAAATAGATTTAATGAAAAAGGGAGTTTTAATAGTAAATACAGCGAGAGGAGGGATTATAGATGAAAAAGCTCTCATAGAAGGGCTTCAGAATGGAAAAATAGGAGGAGTAGCGCTCGATGTTTTTGAAAAAGAGCCTCCGGATTTCAACAGCCCCATATTTACCTTTGAAAACGTAATTACCACACCGCATCTCGGAGCCTCAACCGAAGAGGCTCAACTCAGTGTAGGACTAATTGTTGCTGAAGATATCATAAATCTTGCAAAAGGTTTGCCAGTAAAAAATGCAGTGAACTTACCGTCGATAGAACCGGCAGAGTTCGAGTTTATACACCCATATATGCTACTCGCCGAAAAAATGGGTAAAATTGCAAGTGCAAGACTTGGTGGAGTTATAAGAAACGTGAAGTTAAAATTCAGTGGCAAAATTGCAGAGAAAAACAAAGAATTTGTGGTCAGAGCGTTACTTCAGGGGCTACTTGAAAAAACATTGGGTGCAGGGATAAATCTTATCTCCGCGAAGAAGATAGCTGAGGAGAGGAGGATAAAAGTCGAGACCAGTGTTGTTGAAAAAGTTGAAAACTACGAGAGTCTATTGGAAGTTGAGATCGAAAGCGATGGAAAGAGCATCTCTTTTGCGGGAACTTGCTTTGGAAAGGAATACAGACTGCTCAGAATTGACGTATATCATGTGAACTTCATTCCAAAGGGGCATTATATCATATCTTTGCACGAAGATAAGCCGGGAGTGATAGGTAGGGTGGGCACATTGTTCGGAAAGAATAACATAAACATCGCAGGAATGATCGTGGGAAGAAAAGGTGACAAGCCTGGTGGAGTTCAGCTAATGCTACTGCTTGTAGACGATCCACCAACAGAAGAAGTGCTGAAGGAGATGCTAAAGCTTGATGGAATAATAGATGCGACTTATGTTGAACTATAGCTCCAAAATTTTATTTTATTTATAGATTTTGCAAAATCCAACATTTAAAATTGTGGGTCGCTCTTTATATCTTCTTCGTAAATATTGACCCTCTTTGGCGAAAATCCTAATGTTTTTGTCGGTCACTAATGGATATGTATCAAGAACACGATCAGTATTCAAGTAATCTACAAGAAGAGTTGTTTTAATTCATTTTTAAGGTTAAATTAAAAAAGTTTGGAGTCAAAAAGGCATTTTTATTGTTCAGATTTACAGAGCTCAATAGGCTTAATCAGGTAATAAACTTCCCTCTTGTCCTTAGCCCTCTCAAAAGCAATGATCTCAAAGCCTTTAAAATCTGCCTCATTTCCTTTACTGAGCTTATGCACAAATAGAATTTTGCCATCTGGCTTCAATTTGGGCAAAAATCTTCTCAAGGCGGTCATCGAAGAGGCGAAGGGCAAAGTTAGATCGTTCAAAATAACATCAACATGCTCGATTTTGCTAATGTCGAACTTAAAAGCATCTTCTATAAATATTTTGACGTTTCCAAGGCTTTCAAGCTCTTTAAGGGCTTCTTCGAATTCCTTGCTGAACTCAATGCCATATACAAACTTCGCTCTCTCGCGTGCATAAAGCAGAAATCCGCCCGCAGAGCTTCCAAGATCCAGCACAACCTCATCGCCTTTGAAAATTCCAAAAGTCTCGTCCAAATGCTTCAGCTTCCAGTAGCCAGCGGGCTTGTCGTCAAGAACTTCGATCATGTAGCTCTCATTGACTTCTGCAGAGGGCTTTTTAACAACCACTCCATTAACTCTTACAAGTCCCTGCTTTATGGCGATCTTAGCTCTATTTCTCGTTTTGAAATACCCTTCTTTAACAAGCCAGAGATCAAGTCTCATTTGAGCTTTTTGGCAACGAGCTCCGCAACCTCTTTCGGAGTTTTGCCAACTTCAACCCCTACAGCCTTCAAAGCTCTGATCTTTGACTCCGCGGTTCCAACACCACCTTCTATGATCGCTCCCGCATGCCCCATTCTTTTACCGGGTGGCGCGGTAATTCCCGCAATGTAACCAACGACTGGTTTGCTTATGTTCTCTTTTATGAACTCCGCGGTCCTCTCTTCATCTCGCCCACCTATCTCTCCGATTAGCACGATCGCTTCAGTCTGCTTATCCTTTTCAAACATCTCAAGAACTTCTGCAAATGTTAGTCCTACTATCCTGTCTCCGCCTATGCCCACCACTGTAGATTGCCCAATGCCAAGAGAAGTAAGGTTATAGGAGATCTGATAGGTTAACGTTCCACTTCTTGAAACAACTCCAACGTTCCCTTCCTTGAAGACATGCGTCGGCATTATTCCGAGATGGCATTTGCCCGGAGATATAACCCCGGGGCAATTGGGACCAACAAGAATCGCTCCCGCTTCTTTTACCCTTAAATAAGCCTTTAGCTCGTCGTGAACTGGAATTCCCTCGGTTATGCATACCACTACCTTAATCCCCGCATTCACAGCCTCCATGATCGCATCCGTGGCAAAGCTTGCGGGAACAAATATTACGCTTGCATTTGCTCCAGTTTCACGAACCGCTTCGCTCACTGTATTGAAGATCGGGACTCCAAAGAGCTTCTCTCCACCCTTGCCTGGCGTAACTCCCGCGACGATCTTGGTGCCATACTTCAGCATTCGCTCAGCATGAAATCTACCCTGACTACCCGTGATTCCCTGAACTATTGCTTTTGTGCTCTCATCTACTATTATTGCCATTTTGCCACCTCCACCGCTCTTCTTGCTCCTTCTTCCATTGTCCCAACGATCTCCACCCTGCCAGATAGCTCTTTTTCGATTATTCTTCTCCCTTCTTCTTCATTCGTGCCAGAAAGCCTGAGGATAATTGGAACACTCGGATTTAATTCTTTAAAAGCCTTCACAATCCCCATCGCAACCTCGTCGCATCTCGTTATTCCGCCGAAGATGTTCATGAAGATCACCTTAACGTTTTTATCCATGCTAAGAATTTCAAACGCCTTCTTCGTTGTCTCCGCTCCCGCTCCACCGCCGATATCGAGGAAATTTGCTGGCTTACCGCCCTCCAAGTAGATCAGATCCATCGTCGCCATCGCCATGCCTGCGCCGTTCGCTATTACTCCAACATAGCCGTCAAGCTTTACGTAGTTCAATCCCTCTGCAAGAGCTTTTCTTTCGACTTCATCAACTCCACCGTATTCACGCAGAGCTTCGAGATCTTTGTGTCTAAAAAGAGCGTTGTCGTCGATGCTGATCTTTGCATCTGCAGCAATTAGCCCATTTGGTGTTAAAACAAGCGGGTTTATTTCGACGAGTTCCGCCTCGTATTCCAAAAAGATCTTGTAAAGTGCTTTTATTATATTGCTGAGTTCTTTCCACAGTTCTGAGCTGATCTTTGCCCTGCTAAGCACTTCCCTGATCTGATAATCCCAAAGCCCCCAGCGAGGATCGATCTTAACCTTTACGATCTTTTCAGGAAACTTCTGTGCGATCTCTTCGATGTCAATCCCACCCGCAGTGCTAAAAATGAGTGAATAACATTTTTCAACTCTGTCAAGAGCTATGCTCAGATACCACTCCTCTTTTATCTCAATTAGCTCTTCTAAGTAAATTTTTTTAACGATTTCTCCTTTAAGAGATGATCCGAACATTTTTTCCGCAATTTCAACTGCGGAATCAACACTTAATGCCTTTTTTATACCTCCAGCCTTACCTCTGCCACCAACAAGAACCTGGGCTTTTAGAACAACTTTCCCACCCAGCTCTTCTGCAATTCTTCTGACATCCTGTAAATTTTCAGCTAAAGCTCCGTTGGGGATTTTTATGCCGTGCTTTTCGAGGATCTGCTTTGCCTGATATTCGTGCAATTTCATGCCACCCAGATTTCAAGGAGAAAGTTAAATTTTTTGGTTTTCATCATTAACGAAATAAATTTTTTGTTTTCATCATAGAAAAAGAAATATGGGCTCAATCACTCCGCTCAACTTTATCTTGACCCCCCAATTCTTTCCCAAACCATAGAACTCTCTGCGGAAAGGCGATATTGATTCCATTTTTCTCTAGTTCGATCTTTATTTTCCAGAGTAGTTCCATCTTTACATCCAGCCATATCGTGGATGGTGCCCAGATTCTCACAAGAATATTTACACCATTTTCGCCAAGGCTGTCTACGAATACTCTCGGCGGAGGGTTCTTCAGTGCAAATGGATGCTCTTCGATTAGCCTCTTTATTATCTCGATTGCTTTATTAGCATCGTCTGTGTAACGAATGCTTATCGTGTATTCAAATCTTCTTGCCACATTTGCAACTGGATTCGTGATGTTTGATGTGAATAGTGTCTCGTTTGGTATTCTAACGTATAGCCCATCGTAGGTTCTTACTATTGTGGACATTATGTTCATGTCTTCAACAAAGCCCGCGATGTTACCTACTACGATCTGATCTCCAATCTTTATGGGTCTCTCAGCAATTAGAAATAACCCAGAAAGCAAATTCGAGACAACTTTCTGGCTTGCGAAACCTATGACTATACCTGCAATTCCACCAGCAACAAGTAAGCCAGTAAGGCTTACGCCAAGGATCGGAGTTACAGTTACTATGGCAATAAGCAAGATAACTGCATAGACGAATTTAATAAGCAATTCGAGTTGATCTTTTCTCATCTTATCTGCAAGAGATCTTCTAAGGCTGATTGCAATGAATTTAGCAATTATAAAGGCGATTAGAATGACTATGAAGGCAAATATAACGTCTCTCACTGTAACGTTCTCATATAGTGGATATTCCATGATTTTAACAGTCCAGTTGAGAATTTCGGTGATCATAAACCCCACTCCATCGTGAATTTCGTGCTAAGGATCGGTATTGTTCTTGCAGAGTATAACTCGATCGATTTTTTCATGTCCCCAAAAAGGGGCTCATCGAAAAAAGATGTGTCTGCAACACGTCTTGAATGAATTCTCATCTCTGCAACGCTTGAAACAGCATTCTTGTTGTAATAGATCTTCATACCATAAACATCGAACACAGCCTTAGACACTTCGCACCAGCTATTTGAGAGGTTCGATATCCTGAGCTTCATAATCCCCTCTTTGAAGGGTTCCACTTCAGGAATTTTGCCGAATACTTCGCTTTCCCAGTATCTTGCAATCACACCACCTTTTGGCTCACCATATAACGTGTATTTTGCATTCAGGAAGCTGAATACATCTATGTCTTCAAATTCACCATTCTTTTTTATAATAACCCCAATCTCAATTGGAAACGTAAGATAGATCTCAGCTTTTGAAACCGGTGCAATGAGCACGGGCTTTCGGAATCCGATGTATAGATAGTTTGTTATGTTTTTTGGCAAGTTCACAGGCTCAACGGGATTAACGTAAACCTCCGCGTCGCTAAAGATAAGTTTTTCAACTTTCGAATCGCGAAAAGTTCGAAAGTAGCAGTAATAATCGTTGTATTTCTCAGCTTTAATTCTCAACTCCTGAAACTCTATGGATAAGTCCTCGAGCTTGTAGATGCCATACACGCAAAAAATTACTCAGAAGATTAAAAAATTTATCTCAGAATTATCTAATTCCAAGCTTTTTCAACACCTGCGTTGCTCTTTCCTGCCCGTAGAACTCGTAAACTCCGCCTTTGCTTCCAGGTTTAACACTTGGATCTCCCAAATAGCCTGCATCAACAAGCTGGATCAATAACTTTGGCGGAGCCCATTTCGGATCTTTTGTCATCTGGAACATCGCCTCGTAGATTCTAAGCCTTGTATCAAGCCCGACGAGATCTCCGGTTTCTATTGGTCCCATCGAATACCCGTAGCCGAGCATCATGGCTATGTCTATGTCCTGGGGAGTTGCTATTCCTTCCTGAAGCATTAAAAGAGCTTCTTTACCAAGTATTAGCCCGAGTCTCGTTGTTGCAAATCCTGGAGAATCCTTAACAACTACTGCAACCTTTCCAAGGCTTGTTAGCCAGTTCTTTATATCAATCACGAGCTTCTTATCTGTCAGCAACCCCTCGATCAGCTCAACAAGCTTCTGAACCTGAGCGGGATTGAAGAAGTGAATGCCTAAAAATCTGCTTGGATCTTTTACTGCAGAAGACAGTTTTGTGATGCTAATCGAAGATGTGTTTGATCCAATTACAGCATCACAGATGGAACTGATCTCCTTCAAGATTTTAAGCTTTAATTCCACATCCTCGTAAACGGCCTCGATTATCAGATCGCATTCTTTAAGATCTGCATAGTTCATCGAGGTTTTAATCCTGTTTATTATGGCCTCAGCTTCTTTTTCGCTTAACTTTCCCTTCTCAACAAGTTTTCTGACACCAAATCTACCGTTCTTAATGGCCTCCATTCCCTTATCCAGAGCTTCTTTCCTTGAATCTACTGCAACAACCTCAATTCCCTGCTGGGCAAAAAATTGAGATATCTGGGTCCCCATCAACCCAAAACCGACAACTCCAACACATTTAAACATAAGATCACCTCCTTTTCTCGAGAAAATCCCTCATTAACTTCTTCGCCTCCTCACTTGCGAAAAGGATCGAGAACAGGCTTGCTTCATATCTGAGCCCCTCTCTTAGTGGAGTATTCATTGAAGCATTCAAAGCCTTCTTTGCAAGTTTTACTGCTATCGCTGACTTCTCGGCAATTTTGTTCGCAACTTCTTTTGCTCTGTCCATTAGTTTTTCGGGTGCTACGAGCTCCTCAATGAGTCCGATTCGATATGCTTCTTCAGCACTGATCATCTCCCCAGTTAACACCAATTTCTTTGCCATCCCCATTCCCACAAGTCTTGGAAGTCTTTGCGTGGCTCCACCACCAGGAAATATTCCTATGTTTATTTCTGGCTGACCGAATTTTGCATTTGTGCTTGCTATCCTTATATCACAGGCCATGGCAAGCTCCAAGCCACCACCCAATGCCAAACCATTGATCGCTGCGATGACTGGGATCTCGAGTTCTTCAATTTTAGCAAAAAGCTCAGTTCCAAGCTTTGTAGCCTCTATTGCCATCAGAGGATCTCGCTTTACGAGCTCATTTATGTCAGCTCCAGCAGCAAAGGCTTTTCCAGTGCCAGTAATTATTAAGACTCTCACCTCCTTTTCAGCTCTTTCGATAGTCTCTTTAAGCTCTTCTCTTGTTTTCGTGTCCAGAGCATTGAGTTTCTCTGGTCTATTGAGCGTTGCAATCCCTATTTTTCCTTCAACATTATAAAGGACGTTCATAATCTCCCCAGAAGTTGTCTAGCAATGATCTGTTTTTGTATTTCCTTTGCACCCTCGTAAATCTCGACGATCTTTGCATCCCTGTAATAGCGCTCCGCGGGATACTCGCCTATGTAGCCATAGCCTCCATGGAACTGCACGCACCAGTCAGCGGCCATCACCGCTGTCTCTCCAGCAAACCACTTTGCCATTGAAGAAAGCTCGGGGCGAGCTTGGCCAATACTACAATACCATGCCGCCTGCCAAGTCAAAAGCCTCGCAGCCTGTATTCTCGTTGCAATCTCAGCAAGCTTGAACTGAGTGTGCTGAAAAGCTCCTATGGGCTGATCGAATTGTTTTCTTTGCTTCACGTAGTTGATTGCAAGTTCCAAAGCACCCTGAGCTATCCCAACTCCCTGTGCCGCTACTCTTGGGCGTGTATGGTTAAAGAATTCCATGAGCTGATAGAACCCCTGCCCCGGTTCACCGAGAATATTCTCCTCAGGAACTCTGACATCTTTCAGCACGATTTCTGCAGTGTCGCTTGCCCTCAAGCCAAGCTTGTTCTTAATCTTAGTAGCCTTGAATCCCTTTGATTTGCTTTCAACGATTGCAAAAGTCAGCCCTTCATGTCTCTTTTTGCCTTCAAAGGTTCTTCCAAGGACAAAAACAAAGTCACAGATTGTGCCATTTGTAATAAAGGTCTTGGTTCCGTTTATAACCCACTCGTCTCCATCTTTTACAATTTTAGTCTTCACGCTTGCAACATCGCTTCCCGCTCCTGGCTCGGTTGATGCCATCGCAGATATTCCATCTTTTTCGGTTATCCAGCGAAGGTATTTTTCTTTCTGCTCTTCGTTTCCAAACAATTCAAGAAGCTCGGTGCCAAAAGTAGAGCTCATGCATGCGTTTCCAAGCCCGGGACTAACTCTGTAGAATTCTTCTGTAACAAGGCATTCCTCGAAGAGCGTTAAACCCATCCCTCCGTATTCTTCAGGGATCTTAAGAGTAGAAAATCCGAGCTTTCTCGCCTTCTTCATGATCTCCATCGGATACTTCTCTTCTCTGTCGCATTCCTCAATCAATTCCTTTGTAAACTCCTTTTCAGCAAACTCCCTTGCAGCTCTCCTTATGTCTTCCTGCTCTTCAGTCAGCTTAAAATCAACCATAAGACCACCTCAAACCTTCTTAAACCAAACCTTCCAAACTCCGCTTTCATCTTTTGCAGTGTAAAGCGAAACACGATCTCCAACTTTTAATTCATCATTGCTCCAGCCCATAATCTTAACATCTCCAAAGCTTGCAATCACAATTCTGTATGGCTTGCTCCACTCGTAGCCTGCGGGAATGGAATGAACGACAGTAAAGCATTCCACAATTCCTTCTCCACTCACTTCAGCCCATTCTGTTGTTGCACCGCAAACACATTCTGCTCTCGGCGGATAGTAGCTTTTTCCGCACTTGCAAACTGTTTTGAACACCTTGCCTTCTTCAAGCCCCTTCCAGAAACGTTCTGTCTTTACTACAGGTATTCGATGCTTCATTCTCAATTCTCTGCTTTCCACAATCACGTTATCACCTCCCGAGAATGAAAACCCAGCAGAAATGTCCAGTTCCGCCAACGTTGTGCGTAAGAGCTCTGTAATGCTTCAGATCAACCTGAAGGTTTCCAGCTTCTTCACGGAGCTGTTTAACAACCTCATAAACCATTGCAACTCCTGTTGCAGCCAATGGATGCCCTTTTGCCTTAAGTCCGCCGAAGGTGTTCACTGGTATTTTGCCCCCGAAGTCGGACTCGCCGTTTTCTATGAATTTTCCTCCTTCGCCTTTCTTGCAGAATCCAAGATCTTCGTATGCCATAATCTCAGCAATGGTGAAGCAGTCATGAACTGTGGCCAAATCGAAGCTGTTTAACGGTTCTGTGATCTTTGCGCCCTTATAAGCCATCTCAGCAGCCATTCGTGTTGCCTTAAGCCCAACATAGCTTTCTCGCATGCTCATGTTTGATGTGTCTGAGGAATAGCCAACACTTTCGATCCATACTGGATCGAAGCCATGCTCCTTAACAGCCTTCTCACTTGCCAAAATCGCAGCTGATGCACCATCTCCTATAGGGGAGCAGTCGTAGAGCTTTAATGGATAAGTAATCATTCTCGACTTCAGCACGTCTTCCACGGTGATCTCCTTCTGGAAATGGGCTTTTGGATTCTTTGCAGCGTTTCTATGCGCTTTAACAGCTACAAGAGCCATTTGCTTTTCAGTTGTGCCGAACTTAGCCATGTGGGCGGTTGCATGCATCGCATAGTAAGCGGGAAACGTTGTGCCATAAAAGTGAAATTCCCATAAGTAGTTGCCCGCTCTGCCCCCAATCGCAGCAGAAGTTGCGGTGTCAACTTCGCTCATCTTTTCAACGCCTATGGCTATTGCAATGTCTGCTATTCCCGCTTTTATCGAGGAATATGCAGTATAAACCGCCGCACTTCCCGTTGCACATGCAGCTTCAACCCTTATCGGTCCCTTGCCTGCAAAACCACAGTATTCGTTCACAACCACAGCGGGCATTAGTTCATAGCCTCTTGTGCCGACGCAACCGACTACGCTCATCTCTATGTCTTCTTGGCTCAATTGAGCATCTTTCAGGGCTTCGCTAACCGCTTCAAAAGCGAGCTCCTGTATTGTGACATCTCTTTGCCCAAACTTTGAACATCCTACACCAACAACTCCTACCTTCATTACATTAAACAAGCCTCATAAATTAAAAAACTTTCGCATTTTGCGAAATAGATTTAAAGAATTATTGTCCTTCTGTGATCCTTGTGTGTCTTCGATGCAATGTAGGTATGCAGATGGTTTATTCTGATACCGTGTTTCTTGAACCACTCCATAAATTTTCTTCTTTCTTCTCTGAATTCCTCCACGTCTCTGTAGCGAACAATTAGACAGAGATCGTATTGGGAACCAACCGTCTCAAAAATGTTTTCAACAAAGTCCAGTTTTTTGAAGTGTTCTATTATCTCATCCAACTTGCTCTTCGACTCTATATCAAAGTCTATTAAAACTACTGCAAGCATGCTTAAGCCAAGCTTTTGATAGTTCGCAATCCAATATCCTTCTTTTAGTTTGATCAAAAAACCCTGCTCTTCTAAAGACTTTATTCTGTTCTGGACAGTTCGTAATGTCACACCGACTTTCTCAGCGATCTCACTCTGCGTTTTGCCTTGGAGTATCAATTGAATTATCTTTTTATCGGTATCGTCAAGATTCTGCTTTCGCATAATGTGAAAAATTTGCTCCAATATTTATCTTTTTTTAGAGCAAAACAAAGTTCAAGGGTTGACAAAAGGACGACCTTTTCCTAATTTCTGCCCTTTTTTAACACTCTTAAGCACAAAAATTCTTGCCCTTCTAACTGCAAACTCAAGATCTCCCATAGCCAAATAACAAGCCAGAGCAGAGCTGTAAACGCATCCGGTGCCGTGGAAACTATTCGCGATTAGCTCTGCATCGACGCTGTAAATGTTTCCTTTGTCGCAAACGATATCCCTTCCCTTCAGCTCTCCTCCAGTTATTACAACAGAGCAACCAAACTTTTTGAAAAGCTCTAAAGCAAGTTCTTCAGGATCGATTTTTGATCCAAAAAGCCTTGCTTCGGTATAATTAGGCGTGATTACGCTGACACGTGGCATTAATAGCTCGTAGGCAGATCTATCTCCAAGTTTACCACCAACGCTTGCCTCAAGCACAGGATCAAGAACCTTGGGGCATTCAAGCTCCTGTATAAATTCAGAAACAGCTTTTGCAATCTCCAAATTTGGAACAACCCCAATTTTAACTGCATGGATTTTAAAGTCATCAACTATAGCCAGGAGTTGTTCTTTAATAACTTCCGATGGAACTGGATGAACTGAAGAGACCTTATAGCTGTTCTGAACTGTTAAAGCAGTAATCACAGAAAATGGAAAAAATCCGATTGTTTTCGCGGTTTTTATATCCGCAACAGCACCAGCCCCACCACTCGGATCAAGAGCAGAAATTAATAAAATAGTTTTCATAAAAATTAGAACAAGTCTCTGAGATTTATTATGTGCTTCCCGAGCTTTCCACCGTAATTTCCTGCTGTTATCTTGACAACTCCGGGTATTTTGGTGGCTGCAAGAATACCAACTTTCATTGCCTTTTTCACTGCCTCAATGTTCAATCCATTGATTACGATCTCGTAAACAGCCTTAACCCCTGGAGGAATCTGTGAGCCTTCAACTTTGTCGCGAAGCGTTGGGCAGTATTTTTCATTTGTTGAAGCTTTAAGGAACTTGTATTTGTTTGCTCCAACCTTTGATCCAGAAGCAACAATTCCTCCCGGGAAGGGAGTGATCACGCCTTCAACGTCTGCAATTGCATCTACAGCAGCCTTTGCCGCAGCCAGTGCAGATGGTTGTGTTTCACCCAAGATGAAGAAGTTTCCACCAGCAATTCCGTTAACATAGCTGAAATGGCTTTCAACGATGAATTCGCCCTGCATCATCGGCACAGCATAACACTTTCTACCACCAACTTCAACTTCTCTCTCATAGCCATCTCCGAAGAACTTCAGCTTGAAGCCAGTGTCGAACTTGTCCTGCACTTCGGGCAAGCCATTAAATGCAGCAGTGGTTGGAGCTGTGAGCACGCACTGCCCAATTCTTGCAAGCAATTGTTCTTCCAAGCCCTTTTTGCTCATGTGACAGATCTGAATATAGTAGCCGGGTCTTCCATCCGGAGTCTCAGAAGGCAGGGCCTTCTTTTCAATTCCCGCTTCTGCGGGGCACATGATCACTGAAGTTCCAAAGCCAGTCGCCTCATTCGCGGAAACCCAAGCCCAATAGTAGTCGTATGCAGTTATCAAAACCCTCGCAATTTTTATGTCGAAGGCCTCAGCAAAGGTTTCCTCAACTTCAACGCCATTCACTTTCATACAATCACCATTCGCTATTCGCTAAGTTGAGATTTAAATCTTTTCAATTTTCTCAGAGTTTGACCACGTAAAGTTCTTTGTAATCCCTAAGGTTTCGGAACTCTATTAGATCTACAATCTTCTCTGAAATTTGCATTTGTCACCTCCGTTTGTAGATTAGTCCTGGGAACGTGAAATGCAATCTTTTCAACATTCAGCAAAACACCAAAAAATTTAATATTTCCAAATGTCAAAGATTAACTATGGCAGAAAAGGTTAGGGATAAGGAGCATCATGAAAGACTTTTTAAGGCATCTCTAAGTCCTGCGAGGCGTGAAATTGTTCGAGCAATTGGTATTCATGGAAAGACAATGGAAGAACTGAAGGGTGTGCTTACTCTGTCAGAATTTCAAATTAAGTTCAACCTGGATTGGCTAATAAAAGAAGGATTTGTAAAGGAAGAAGGCGGCAAGTTCAAACTGACCGAAGAGGGCATTGAATTGCTTGATGTAAGTTGAAAATTTTAAAATAAAAATTTTAAAATTTTAAATAAGTTTTATTCATATCCTTCGAGCAACTTTGCAAGCTTTCCTTCCTTCAAAGTCTTTGCAGGCTCAAATATTTTCTTTCCGTAGAATTTGGCAAGCTCTTCAAGTCTCTGCGCGATTTCGACGTCGTTCAAGTTCCTTGCAAACTCTAAAGGACCGAAGGGTCTGTTGTATCCGAGCTTTACAGCGGTGTCGATATCCTTTGGCGTAGCTACGCCCATCTCAGCAAGCTTAACCGCTTCATTTATTTCAACATACATGAAATCCATTGGGTTTATCTTCTCAGATGCCTTGCTCTCGTCGATCTGCGGTCTTCCCGCACTCCAGTCATACCATCCTTTGCCAGTCTTTGCACCGAGTTTGCCTTCCTTGACCATCTTTTCGAGGAACTCGGGTGGTTTGTAGTCGGGGCTAACGGTCTTTTCGTAGTATTTGAGAACATGATATTGCGTATCAATACCAACGTAGTCCATCAACTCAAATGGTCCCATTGGCTGTCCCATGCTCTTCATCTTTGCATCAACTTCTTCTGGAGTAGCAACGCCTTTTTCAATTATTCCAAGAAGCAACACACTGCTCGGTGCAACTACTCTGTTTGCAATGAATCCCGGAACATCCTTCTCTACTCTTACTGGCACTTTTCCAATACTCTTTACGAAGTCAACAAGTAGCTTCATCACATCTTCACTCGTCTTTTCGCCCCTTATGACCTCAACAAGTCTCATCAGGACAACTGGGTTGAAGAAATGCAGTCCAGCAAACTTATCCTGTCTATTGGTTGCCTTTGAGAGTTCTGTTATGCTCATCGTGGATGTGTTGCTCGTAATAATACAATCGGGTTTTGCCAATTTGTCGCATTCCTGGAATGTCTGAACTTTCAACTCGAATACTTCTGGAATTGCCTCTATTATAAGATCTGCATCTTTAACAGCTTCTTCAAGACTTAACACAGGCTTTATTCTTGCAAGAATTGTATTTGCCGGCTCCTTTAGTTTTCCTTTGGCTTCCATCTTCTGCAGACTATCCCTTATCATGTTCATTCCTTTGTCCAAGAACTCTTGCTTTATGTCTCTCATTTTTACTTCATATCCTGCCATGGCGCAGACTTCCGCAATTCCGTGGCCCATCAATCCCGCTCCGAGAACAGCAACCTTTTTTATTCTGGATTTGACTTCCATTTTATCACCATGTCGTTGTAATGACTTAACTTTATTAATCTTTCTTTTTTACTTTAAGAAATTCTACATATTTTTTAGAAATTGAGTTGAGTTTTAGAATTTAAGTTACAATCTCTTCAATCCTTTCAAGTTCCATAGCCTTCTTTATTTCAAGCATGGTTAAATCTAACGGATCTTCAATCCTGATTCCATGCTTTAGAGACAGATTCCTCATTTCAGGAGAAGTTGGACCAATCGCTGGATCCCCGGGGACTCTGAAAGAAACGTCGAAGACTACAAATTCAAGCTCATCATTTGGTGAATAAGCAACCGCTCCCTGAAGCCCAAATAATCCTATGATTCCCGGAGGGAATTCTTCAATGCAAGTAGCTATTAGTCTCTCAGCATACTCGTAAACTACTTCTTGCTTGCTCTCTCTCATTGTGACTCCAAAGTGACCGATCTCTTCATTTCTAACTGGCACGTTGATCTTCAGCTGATCTCTTGCGGGCAGATTAAGGAAACCTTGCAGATTTACTTGTCTGCGATCGCTAAAGCCGACGAAGTCGAAATTTCCAAAGACGTCCTTGAGAGCATAGCTGTGGAAGTTTGCATTAAATCTTGCTCCCAAAACGAACTCTTCTATTCTTGCCCTCTTTAGTCCCTCTTCATTGATAACTCCCGCTTTTAACAACTCTTCAGCCTGTCTGTAGTAGTCTTCGGGCGAAACAGCGTAGAAAAATGCCCTCTCAAGCGGATTTTTTGCCTGCTGAACCTTCACAATAGCAAGCCGATCTATTTCTTCGGGAGACTTGAACTCCTTTGGAAACCTTATTTTAGCCTTTTCAAGCAAGTAATACTGATTTTTCGCTTCATTTCTTTCTTCTGCTCTAAGCAAAAATCTGTTTCCATATATCGGCACTTTTAGCTTCTTCTCAATGCCTTCGTATCCAACGTAGACCGCAAAGCTTCTGTTCGGGATCATTACTGTGTTGAGTTCGATGAGCTTTTCCTGAACCTCTTCATTTAGCATTTCCTTGAAGGATTCCAAGACGATAACATGATCGTAAAGATGTCTGTTGTATTTTGTGTAGAGCTTATCACGACCTTTTTGCACAACAATTGCTGTTTTAAATCCCCATGCTTTTGCAGAAACCCCGATCTCCTTCGCTGAGTGGGAACCGAAGATTCCAATGGTCACGTCTTTGTAGTCTTCCACAACCTCTTTTGGATTCATGATCTCAGTTGCCATATTGCTAAATTATCTTTACTATTCTCTCATGAAGTTCGTAAAGTCTGTCTGCGAGGTCTTTGAGAAATTCTGGATCCTCTAAACCGTTTATAAACCTATTTGGAATTTTATTTACTCCTTCAGCACCCTTTATAGCCCCAGTTATTGCAGAAATTGAATCAGTATCTCCCCCACAGTTTGCAGACTTAATAATCGCATCCTCAAAATTCTCAGAAGAAAAGACGCAGTAGAATGCCATAGGAACTGCATCGAGCACATAGATTGAGTTGCCAAGTTTTTCGATTGCGTAATCAAGCTCCTTATCTCTAATCTCGTATGCAAACTTTATTTTGTCTGACAAAAGCTGATCACGCTTTTCCAATCTTTTAATCACTTCTTCAATTAGTTCATCATCTTTGAAGTCAAGAACCTTGCATGCAATCGCTATTGCCACCGCTATTGCACCCGCAATTGCAGCGGTTCCTGCATGAGTGACGATCGAAGAAATCTCAGCATATCTTTCAACGAGGTTCAGATTGAAATGATAAACAAGCCCTATTGGTGCTACGCGCATTGCAGAACCACATGTGTCGGAAAAAACTCCTGAATTTTGCCATGTTGCTCCACGTAGCAGATTTATAATCGCAATCCTTGTAGTTGGACCAATTCTTCTGCCACCAGAAGTATACCATTTCTTAAGCTTTTCAGCAAAATTTGCAGGATCAAAGTAAACAGTCTCAAGTATGGATTCTGCAAGAAGTATTGTCTGTTCCGTGTCATCAGTCCATTGCCCCGCCTTTAGATCACCATACGGAGAAGGCAGAAATTCTCGAATTTCACCGAAATTGAGCCTTATTTTGTCCCTGCTCATCCCCTCAGCGGGCATTCCGAGAGCATCGCCGATTGCAAGTCCAAGAATACAACCCTCAAATTTTTCAACCACAGAAGCACAGTGCAGATAACTTTAAATATTTTTCAGAGAGCAAAATCTAAGAAAAATTTATTAAATTTCTGCTCAAAGCTTAAGCATGAAGCACAGAATTTTGTCAAGACCAAGCTATAGCCTTCTTGAGCTTGAACTCGATAACAATGAGGAAGTGCTTGCGGAATCTGGAGCAATGGTTTACATGCGAAATGTCGAGATCTCGCCCGAAATGAAGGGCGGACTTTTTGGCGGGCTTAAAAGGAGCATTCTCGGCGGAGAATCATTTCTTGTTAACAGGTTTATTTCGAGGGGCAAGGGTCTTCTTGGCTTGGCACCGAGTTACAATGGCGATATTGCCTACATAAAGCTTTCAGGGAAATTATACGCTCAAAGCGGGGCTTTTTTAGCTTCTTCGCCAAGCATAGATATTGATATAAAGTGGGGAGGAGCCAAGACGTTCTTTGCTGGCGAAGGATTATTTTTGCTTAAGCTTGAGGGAAGTGGAGACCTATTTTTATCCTCATTTGGTGGTATTGAGGAGATAAACGTCGATGGATCACTCTCAGTCGACACAGGGCACATTGTGGCATTTGAAGAAACTTTGGACTTTAAGATTAGAAAAGCAGGAGGCTTAAAGGCAACTCTTCTTAGTGGAGAAGGGCTTGTTGCGGAATTCAACGGAAAAGGAAAAGTCTGGATTCAAACAAGATCAATAGCAGAGTATATAGGCTGGTTATCCTCGCTACTACCGCCACAAAGACGTTAGACCTCAAGCTTAAACTTTTTTGCTTCCTTAGCCTTTAGAATTTCAACTCCCTTGAGCTCATTGAAAAGACTTTTGATCTTCGAAGTTGTCGATTTATCGTCGTAGATCAGATATTCAGCATTGCTTAGCTCTATAGCTTTTTGAATCATTTCAGAATCGAGCTTTTCAAAAGTATACTTCGCGAAGTTGTGTCCAAAGGTGAAAACGGTGTCAAGAATAATTTCAGTCTGCCTTGGCACATAATGAGTTCCGCCGATGCCAACAGCGATCTTCCAGTCCCTTCTTGACTCTTTAATCGCCTCAAAGATTGCTTCAGCAACAACTTCGCCAGCTGAGCCGTCTTCCCACTCAACTTCGGTGGAACCTATTTCGTAAAATGCGGATGGCTTTGAGATCTCCGAAGGTCCGTGGTGGGTTGCTTCCAGTGTGAACTCAAAGTCCGTTATTTTGCTAAGTCTTTTCTTTAAAGCCAAGACAAAGTTCTTCATTGTAATCGGAGAGGGCTTTGCTAAGCTTTTTGGCAAACCACCGTAGGTGTTCTCAGCGACATTCCCAGAAACGTGGGCTGTGATTATCTTTCTACCATCTTTACTGCTGTGTCTCGATGCAAACAAAATTTCATCAAACTCAAAAAACTTCGAGAGCTTTTGATCAATATTGTCAGCATATATAAGCCTCTCATCAACTTCTACCACTGCAAATTCATCTGCAACGTGAAAGATGTAGTTTCCGAGCTTCTTCTTTTCGAAGCTAACCATCGTCAATAGATGAGACATTATATTAAGGGATGCGGGATCCTGTGTGGAACAAACAACCAGCTTCATGGCTAAAGCAGAAACTCTGCCAGTTCTCTAATTCTTCTCCCGCAATAATGGCATTTTGCAAAAACCTCGTTGTCCTGAACTTTAACATAAAAGATTGATTTGATCGGTTCTTTGCTGTTAGATATACACATCCGATTTGGGCATCTCAAAATGCCCTTTACAACTTCTGGAAGCTTAACTTTGAATTTTTTCTCGATTTCGTAATCTCTTATAAGATTGATCGTAGCGTTCGGTGCTATTAATGCGATTTTATTCAATTCCTCTTCTTTTATGAAAAGTCCCTCGACCTTTACGATGTCCTTCCTTCCCATTTTTTTACTTGGAACATTTAAAGCCATTGAAACCGTTTCTTTTGTTCTTTCATCGATTCCAAGTATTTTAAGCACAAGTAGGGCCTTTCCAGCTGGAATGTGATCTATCACGGTCCCCTCTCGGATCTTGCTTACTACGAGTTCTCTCTCCTTCATAGCATCACCTCTGAAAGTATGGCCATTCTAACGGGCACACCATAGAATGCCTGTTTGAAATATCTCGCCTGTCTCATCGAATCGACTTTAACATCTATCTCATCAACCCTTGGAAGTGGATGAAGAATTATCGCACTTTCCTTCATTTTTTCAACCGTAGCAGTAGTTATTCTGTAGCTTCCTGCAACTTTTCGGTATTCCTCTTCATCGAGAAATCTCTCTTTCTGGATCCTCGTAACATAAAGAACGTCTATTTCTCCTATGATATCTTCCAACTTCGCCCTTTTAATGTCTCCATTCAGCTCTTCAAGAAAATCTTCTGGTAAACTCAAAATTTCGGGGCTCACAAGGTATATTTTTGTGTCGAAAAGTGTTAATGCCTTTATTAGGGAGTGAATTGTTCTTGAATATTTAAGATCACCAACAAGAGCTATGGAAATCCCCTCAAGCTTTCTGCACTCCTTTCTGATTGTATATAAATCTAGAAGTGTCTGGGTTGGATGCTGTCCTGCTCCGTCGCCCGCATTTATAACAGGAACGGCAGAATTTTCAGCTGCAAATCTCGCAGCTCCTTCAAGGGGGTGACGGATGACTATGGCGTCGCAGTAATTGGATACGACTTTTATCGTGTCTGCAAGCGTTTCTCCCTTGGCTATACTGCTCGCTTCCTGAGCAGAAATATTCACGACCTCTCCGCCGAGTCTTTTCATTGCAGTCTCAAAGCTTATCCTTGTTCTTGTTGAAGGCTCAAAAAAGAGATTTGCGAGTATTTTTCCCTCAAGAATTCTGCATTTTCTTATTCCGAGGGCAACGTCTTCAAATTCCTCAGCTTTATCCAAAATTTTTAGTATCTCCTGCTTTGTAAGATCCTCGATTGAAATGAGGTGTTTCATCAATCTTAGTTGTAGTAAAAGGTATTTAAGGATTGATACCTCATTTTTGGTATGGATCTACTTGAATTGATCGACGAAGCTAAGAAGCTGATGAGGGGAAAGATGCTTGAGTTAAATGAAAAGAGGTGCACGATCATCGGCGACATTCATGCAGATCTTGAAGCTTTGGACTTAATTGAAGAGATAATTGCTGGAAAAGCAATTTTTCTTGGTGATTATGCTGATCGTGGTGAAGAGCCTTTGGAAGTTTATGAGCGAATTCTGAGACTTTTTGTAGAGGATAAGGCAATACTGCTGAGAGGAAATCATGAAACTGAAGACGTTTATCCACACGAACTGCCGTGGCAGTTGAGCCAGTATGAGAATGGAGAAGAGATATATCGAGCTATAATCGATCTATGGGAAAAAATGCCTTATTCAGCGATCCTAAACAATGAAATCTGGCTTGTCCATGGTGGTGTTCCATGCAGAAGTGATCTTAGCGGGATAAGAAATCCTGATGAAGATCTGGCTCTTGAAATGCTCTGGAACGATCCTTGGGAAAGGGAGGAATGTGGAGAGAACTTTAAAAGAGGAGTGATGTTCTTCTTCGGAAAAAAAGCAACTCGGAACCTTTTTGAAAAGCTCGGAGTCAGGCTTGTCGTTCGATCTCATGAGCCATACAAAGTGCTGAGGGTTGAGCAAGGAGGAATGGTTGTAACTCTTGGCTCATGTGCAAATCCTTATGGGCTTGCAAACTTTGCGGTGCTGAAATTGGACCCAAGGGAAAAATGGTGTGATGGTTTTGAATTTGTGAAGAAATTTGGAGTTGAGCTGTCGGTATTTTAAGTATACTACTCGATGCAATCGACGATGGATTGATCGAGGCATTTGTTTCGCCAATTGTGATATCTGAGGTTCTCGTTGGATTCTATAGGAACAAAGAGGAGTTCGAAGCAAAAAATTTTATGAACACCTTTTGCAAAGATATAAAGTCAGGAATGTAGATCCTGAGGTTGCAAAAATATCCGCTAAGCTAAGAGAGACAGGTTTAAAGCTTCCAGACGCGATAATTACCGCTACTGCAATGCTTATTTGAAGTGCTAAATCCTAAAGAATTTGTCGAAAGATATTCGAAAGTGCTTAGAACTTGAATTTTAACCCTTCAAAAATAAAAATCAGATTGGAGCACCAAAACCCCACTTTTCAAGGGCTCTTGCAAGCTCTTTATGGCTTTTAGCAAACTCCTGAATCGATACACCGCTCATGATTGCATCCAAAGCCTGTCTGACTGCAATCGCTCCAGCTTTTGCTCCATCTGGATGTCCAAGCACACCACCACCAATCTGAAGCACGAGATCCTTGCCAAGTGCTTCTACAACACCGGGAAGAACTCCGGGGTGTAGTCCGCCAGAAGAAGTTGGCATTGCCGGTTTAATGCTCCCAAATTCCTGTTCAAAATGAATTTCATCACTTGAGGGGTATTTTTCGTTCCTTAAAACATTTGCAAGTTCTATAGTCTCTAATTTCTTCCCTTCGAGCTTTCCATAGCCTGCAGTGCCAATATGGAGCTGATCTATGCCGATAATGCGATAAAGCTTTGCGAGAGTGAACATCGAAATGCCGTGGTCGTGCCTTGTAAATGCTGCATGCATTGCCCTATGGCCATGGATCGCCAGACCATGGTCTTCTGCAAGATCGCGAATGTAAGTAAGCGCGCTCCAACCCGTGATAACAACGTCAACCATAACATATGGATTTCCAAGATCCGCAACAAATTTCAACCTTTTTTCCATTTCTCTTATATCCGCGGTTATATTCGCAAACCAAGCTTTTTTTTCTCCAGTTTCATTTTCAACTCTTTCGATCACCTTCATTATTCTTCTGCCCCTCTCTTCGAATTTGCAAAAGCTCGGGTTTGTTAAATTCTCATCGTCCTTTATATAGTCGAGACCGCTCGAAAGCAATTCATAAGCAAGCTTTTCAACCTCTTCAACAGAATAGCCGACTTTTGGCTTTGGAACTGTTCCAACAATTGGTCTATCGACTTTAAAGATCTTCTTAACCTCCAAACCTTTAAAAGGTCCCTTAAAATTGCTTAGAAATGCCTTTGGAATGTAGATGTCTTCAACTCTGAGCTTTTCAACCCTTCGCATTCCGAATATGTTCCCCGCAACTGAAGCAAGCAATCCCGGGATATTTGCGGTCTCAAAAAGCTCCAAAGGGTAGGCAATTTTTACATTCCAGTGATCTCCCAGTTTTTGGAATTCATAAGCTTTTGCAGATAGATCTCTGACTCTTTTTCCATCAAACCAATCTGTTAGCGTTGTCCAAGTTCCAGTGCTACTCTCAGCAGCTATTGCTCCCGCACATTCTTCAATTGTGAAATTTTCAGCAGGCTTTACTCTGAAGGAGACCAAGATCTCCTTCGTGTAGCTTGGTTCGTGATTTTTGTCCACATAATCTTTGTATCCCATAATCTAAGGCGGTTGTAAGGTTATATACTTTTGTGAGCCTTTGTAAGTGTTTAGTTATCTCATAACTATAACAATAATTAATAATAATTTTTATTAGTGTTTAATTAGAAAAATATATATATTTCCTGCACACGTTAGATTTAAATACCCAAAATTTCTGTGAAAAACGTTAAAAAGACTTGGTCGAGACGGAGAGTGGTTTGGATGGTTGGTGGAAGTGAGTTTATTTCAATAAATCCAAATGTAAACAGAGAAGTCTTTAAACTCGGTGGAAAAAGTCTACTTGAATGCTACCAGTGTGGTTCATGCACTGCGGTTTGTCCGCTCTCAGAAGAGCTCGATGTAAGTTTCAGAAGAGCCATTCGATATACACAGCTTGGAGTGGAAGAGAAAATCCTCGGCGATATCTCTCCTTGGTCATGCAATCTCCATGGTGACTGCACAGACAGCTGCCCGAGAGGAGCAAGCCCCTCAGAGATTTTGGCAGCAATAAGGAGATATCAGTCGATTAAATACGACTGGACTGGTATTACGAAGTGGTGGAACACTTCTTCATTTGCCTCTAAGCTCATGGCCTACCTTGCAATCTTGGGTCTTTCACTGCTTCTCTACTTTGGATTCTTCTGGCAGAGCATTGTATCATACGCCTCTACAGGTAAGCTCGTAGTTCTTTCGAAACTTTTAATCCCTGTTGCTATTGTTTTCGTTATAAGCGTTGCAATACTTGCTTCGAACGGCTATAGGGCCTATAAGTTCATGAGTAAAGACAAAAAGAAAGAAGTTGGCTTGATTAAATCATTGAAGTATATAGCAAACTTTTTCATTAGAGTTGAAAGCGATGCAATGAAAGTGGCGCATAAGAGGGAAAGAATACTCGAACATACTCTGATACTAATTGGCTTAGGTCTTTTCATACTGCTTGGAATTCTATACCTGCTCGTTCCTAAATTCTTCGATTTCAAAGTTATCTCCAGACTGCTGATATACGCAGCGTCTTTGACCTTCTTGATTGGTGTAGCATCTCCTGTTATGAAGAGATTGACTGCAGGTGAAAAAACACACTGGTATTACAAGAAATTCACACATCCGACTGACTGGATGTCTCTAATAACATTACTTCCAGTAGCTCTGATGATTCTGCTCGTATTTGTGCTCTATGATCTTGGGATGGTATTCTACGCCTACATTGCCCTTGCACTCTTCCTGAGCTTTACGATACCATTCCTATTGCTCGAATTTGCATTTGGAAAGCACACCCACTGGCTTTACAAGGTAATCGCTTATTATATCGGAGCACGTGCAGGATACTTTAGAGGTGATTGAAGATGAGTTCGGTTTTAATTGTAGGCGGAGGAGTTGCGGGAATTCAGGCAGCATTGGATCTGGCTGAACAAGGAATTGATGTTTACTTGGTGGACAAAGCTCCGAGTGTTGGAGGAAAAATGGCTTACCTCGATAAGACTTTCCCCACTCTTGACTGCGCTTCATGCATTTTAGCTCCAAAAATGGCAGCTTTGCTTAGGTATCCAAATATAAAGCTCATTATGAACTCAGAGGTCCAAGAAATAAGCGGTAGAGCAGGAAATTTCAAGGTTAAAATTCTCAAAAAACCCACTTACGTGGACTGGAGCAAGTGCAATGGATGCGGAGTTTGCACGGAGAAATGCCCCGTTAAAGATGTACCGAATGAATACAACATGGGATTGTCAACTCGAAGAGCGATCTATATAATGTTTCCACAGGCTGTGCCTAAAAGAGCTGTCATCGATGCGGAGCATTGCATGAGATTGAATCCACCTCCTAAAGTAAAGGAGAAGGCAAAAGGGCCGATATGTGGTGTGTGCGAAAGAAACTGCCCAACAAAAGCCATTAGATACGATCAACAGCCAGAGATTCTGGAGTTAAACGTCGCAGCAGTCATAGTTGCTACAGGAATGGAGCTTTACGACCCAAGGAACTTACCTGAATTGGGCTATGGTAAACACCAGAATGTTTATACTAACCTTGAGTTCGAGAGACTCGTCTCAGCTACTGGACCGACAAACGGTGAAATTGTTAGGAAATCTGATGGAAAGCATCCAAAGAGGATTGCATGGATCCAGTGTGTTGGATCAAGAGACATAAGGTTTAACCACTACTGTTCAGCCTACTGCTGCATGGCCGCAACCAAGCAGGCAATCCTTGCAAAAGAGCATTTGCCCGAAGTTCAGTGCACGATTTACTACATGGACATAAGAGCATTTGGAAAAGGCTTTAATGAGTTTTTGGAGAGAGCCAAGAAGGAATTCGGAATCAACTATATCCGTGGCAAAGTTGTAAGGATCGATGAAATTCCAGAGACTAAGAATTTGAAAATTATCTACGAAGACACGGCTGAGAGCTATTTGAAGGCAGATGAATACGACATGGTTGTCCTTTCAGTAGCAATAACTCCAAACTCGAAGCTCCCACTGCCTGTTGAGTTAACTCCCGACGGATTTATCAAGCTAAAGGATCCCTATCTGGATCCAGTCTCAACAACAGTTGAGGGGATCTTTGTTGTTGGAGCGGTGGCGGGAGCGAAGGATATTCCCGATTCTGTGACTGAAGCAAGTGCTGCGGCAGCGAGGGCTGCGCTAATAGCAAAAAGGTTTTCCTGCCCAACGGAGGTGGTTAAATGACTGAAGAGCCAAGAATAGGAGTTTATGTATGTCACTGCGGTTTTAATATTGCGGGAACAGTTGACGTGAAGAAGGTGGCGGAATTTGCCAAAACTCTACCAAATGTGGTTGTTGCAAAGGATTACGTTTTCATGTGCTCCGAGCCTGGACAGGATCTCATAAAGGCAGACATAAAGGCTCACAATTTGAACAGGGTTGTTGTATCTGCATGCTCACCATCTCTGCATGAGATCACTTTCAGAACCGCTGTAAGCGAGGCGGGGCTAAACAAATACTTGCTCGAGATGGCGAACATCAGAGAACACTGCTCCTGGGTGCATCACGACAAGGAGAAGGCTACTGAAAAGGCAAAGGAGATCGTTAGAATGGCTGTGGCAAAAGCAAGACATCTCGAACCATTGGAAGAGCTCGAAGTAAAGGCAGAACCAAGCGCTCTCGTATTGGGTGGTGGAGTTGCGGGAATGAGAGCAGCACTGGAGCTTGCAAACTACGGATTTAACGTTTATCTGGTTGAAAAAGCTCCCACTATAGGAGGTAAAGCGGCTTTAATAGGTTACATAGATCCAAAAACGAAAGGACCGGACGTTGTGAGCAAGATGTTTGACAGAATTAAGGATTGCCCGAGAATTCAGGTTTTGACGAATGCTGAGCTTATTCAGCTGAGTGGCTTTGCTGGAAATTACAATGCCAAAATCAGAATTAACCCGAGATACGTTAATGAGAAATGCACACTATGCGGGGAATGTGAAGAAGTTTGCCCAATAGAGGTTTCGAATGAATACAACTTCGGTTTGAATAAAAGGAAAGCGATCTTTCTGCCGTTTAGCAATGCCTATCCGCCTTACTATGCAATCGACTACAGAGTTTGCGTTAAATGCGGAGAATGCGAAAAAGTTTGCAGATTCGGAGCAATAAATCTGAAAGAAGAGCCGAAGACAATAGAGTTAAAGGTAGGGTCGGTGATTATTGCTACGGGTTACGATCCATACAGACCCTTCAAGGGTGAATACGGCTATGGACTCCATCAGAACATAATAACGCTATTCCAGCTCGAAAGATTGCTCGATCCCGAAAGCCCAACCAAAGGAGAGCTCATTATTGGAGGCAAAGTTCCAAAAAGCATAGCCTTTATCCAGTGCGTAGGCTCGAGAAACACAACCCCCGGAGCAAAGGAATACTGCTCAAGAATGTGTTGCACCACCGCAATTAACAGTGCAATCAAGATCAAGGAGAAATATCCAGATACGAACGTTTATATCCTTTACAAAGACATAATGACCTATGGAAGCGACGAGACGCTTTATGAGGAGGCGGGCAAAAAGCTTGTTCAGTTCATAAAATTCGAAGACAAGATCCCAAAGGTTTCGATAACACCTGAGGGATTGTTTATAGACGTCTTTGAATACACAATTCAGGAGAACATCAGAATACCCGTGGATGCGATTGTGCTCTCAATAGGCATGCTTCCGCCAAGAGACATAGAGGAGCTAATTGCGGTAACGAGAGTAAGCTGTGGTGGCGAAGGCTTTGTAAGAGAGGCTCACTTGAAGCTTGCTCCAGTTGAAGCTCCAACCAAGGGCATATTCCTTGCTGGATGCATTACCGGGCCAAAGAACATTCTTGAAAGCATCAGAATGGGTTCCGCTGCAGCTGCGAAGGCAATGTCTTTGCTTTCAAAGGGTAAAATAACAATAGAGCCAATGATTGCCCAGGTTAATGAGGAGAAATGCAGTGGTTGCGCGATCTGTGTTGGTGTTTGCCCCTATTCAGCGATCTCAATAAAGAAAGTGAACGGGGACAGGATTGCATATGTTGAAAAAGCCCTTTGCATGGGTTGTGGAACGTGCAATGCAGCATGTCCGAGTGGTGCAATGCAACATCTTGGCTTCAAGGACATTCAGCTTTTGGCTCAAACGAGAGCGGTTTTTGGAGGTGAGATGAATGTCTGACTCTAAAGGAGAATTTGAGCCAAAGATCGTTGTATATGCATGTAACTGGTGCACTTATGCAGCCACAGATCTCGCGGGAACAAGCAGAATGAGCTATCCGCCGAACGTTCGGATCATTAGAGTCATGTGCTCTGGTAGAGTTGACCCGCAGTTCGTTCTTCAGGCGTTCGCTGACGGGGCAGACGGTGTAATTGTTGCGGGATGTCATCCACCTGCTGATTGCCACTACATCGAGGGAAATTACAAAGCCTACAGAAGATTCGAGCTTTTTAGAAAGCTTCTCGAGACAATGGGAATTGAGCAAGAACGCTTTAGACTTGAATGGATCTCAGCTGCGGAGGCGAGCAGATGGGTGCAAGTTGTGAATGAAATGGTCGCTCAGCTGAAGAAACTTGGTCCACTGAAGCCCAATTTGGAGGTGAGAGAATGAGCGAGAAGCCAAAGGTAGCGTGGTATTGGTGTGCTTCATGCGGTGGCTGTGAGGAATCTTTCGTAGACTTAGCGGAGAGACTGCTGAAAGTCTTCGAGGCTGTTGATATCGTATTCTGTCCAGTTGCGATGGATTTCAAGAGAGAAGATGTTGAAAAGCTTCCAGATGGCTCAATCACTGTTGCGCTAATCAACGGCGGGATTAGGCTGAAGGAGCACGAGGAGATGGTAAAACTGCTCAGGAAGAAGTCGAAGATCGTTATAGCCTATGGTGCTTGCTCTGCTTGGGGCGGAATTCCGGGGCTTGCAAATCTTTACAATCTGGATGAAGCTCTCGAAAGAAAGTATTTAGAAGTCCCGACGATCGAAAATCCAAAAGAAGTTTTGCCAACAAAGAAGATTATCGTCAACATTCCAGAAGCGAAAATGAAGGCTGAGCTTGAACTTCCAGAACCACTTCCAGTTCTTCTACCGCTTGACAAGGTTATAGATGTTGACTATTATATTCCGGGTTGCCCACCAACTCCAGATGTTTTCTGGAATGCTCTGCAGGCGTTGCTGAGCGGTAATTTACCTCCAAAGGGGGCAATAGTTGGTGCTTCAAACAGATCGCTTTGTGACGAATGTTCCTTGAATGAAACAAAGCCTGAAAAAGTCCTTGTTAAGGAATTCAAGAGACCGGACAAAGCTAAGCCTGAGCCAAACAAGTGTTTGCTTGCTCAGGGATTCCTATGCATGGGTCCAGTTACAAGAGGCGGGTGCACAGCGCTTTGCATCAAAGGCAACATGCCCTGCACTGGTTGCTTTGGATTGCTTGACGGCATTGTTGACTACGGTGGCAAGGCAATCTCTTATTTCGGAAGTATTCTCGATTATTCGCCAGTGGAGGAAAAGGAGATCAAGAAAGCTTTTGATGGCATTCCGGATTGGATCGGAACTATTTACAGATATTCTCTTGCTGCTTCAAAGCTCAGCCATAAGGCAGGGATAAAGAAGCCGAAGCGAATAAAGGAGGTGGTTGAGATATGAGCAAGGAGATCGTTATTGACCCAATTACCCGACTTGAAGGACATGGAAAGATCGTAATAATTCTTGACGACAAAGGAAATTGCGTTAGAGCATTTTTCCAAGTCCCAGAGTTCAGAGGTTTTGAAAAGTTTGCCGAAGGCAGACATGCAGAAGACATGCCACAGATTACATCAAGAATATGCGGTGTTTGCCCGACAGCACACCACATGGCCTCTACTAAGGCTTTAGACGACCTCTACAAGGTTGATCCACCTGTAGCGGCAAAGAAGATCAGGGAACTCTTCTACAACCTTTTCATGCTTGAAGACCATGCCTTGCACGTTTACATCCTCGGAGGTCCTGACTTCATTGTTGGACCAGATGCTCCAAAGGAGGAGAGAAACGTTGTTGGAGTGATCAAAAAGGTTGGGCAGGAAGTTGGGCTCAAGGTAATAGGGATGAGAAAGAGCATTAGGCAGATGATGGAGAGAATTGGTGGCAAAACAATTCACCCAGTCTTTGGAGTTCCTGGAGGAATTTCAAAGCCTTTAAATGAGGAGATCGTTAAAGATCTAAAAGCCCTTGGAGAGCAGGGAGTTGAATTTGCCCAATTCACTCTGAACGTTTTCAAGGACATAGTGCTGAAAAACAAGAAGTATTTAGACTTGATCACGAGCGATGCTTACACTCATCGCACATACTACATGGGTCTCGTCGACAACAAGAATCGGGTAAACTTCTACGACGGCATGCTTAGAGTTGTTGATCCGAATGGCAAAGAATATGCAAAGTTCGATGTGCACAACTACTTGGATTACATCGCTGAACATGTGGAGCCTTGGAGCTACATGACGTTCCCCTATTTGAGGAAGATCGGCTGGAAAGGGCTTATTGACGGGGAGCAGAGCGGAATATATGCGGTAGCACCGCTTGCAAGGCTTAACGCAGCTGAGGGCATGGCAACACCATTGGCTCAGGAAGCCTACGAAGAGATGTTCGAAAAACTTGGAAAGCCAGCTCATCAAACTCTTGCGATGCACTGGGCGAGAGTCATTGAAATGCTCTATGCTGCTGAACGCATAAAGGAGCTCGCTAACGATCCAGATATTTTGGACCAGAACGTAAGAAATCTGCCAACCGAAAAACCAAGTGTTGGCATTGGAGTTGTTGAGGCACCAAGAGGGACTTTGATCCATCACTACGAGACCGACGAGAGAGGAGTGATTAAGAGGGCGAACTTGCTCGTCGCCACACAGCACAACATCGGCAGGATTTCGATGTCTGTTGACAAGGCAGCGAGAAGCTTGATCAAAGGCGGAGTTGTGAACGATGGACTGCTGAACATGGTAGAAATGGCATTCAGAGCCTACGATCCATGCAATGCCTGCGGAACTCACACATTGCCGGGCTCAATGCCTGTGCCCATTTATATCTACAACACCAATGGAGAACTGCTGAGAGTTATTCATTAATTTTTATTTTATGCCTTTAATTTTATTTTTGGGCAATCCGATTTACTCAGACGACCGAATTGGCTTAATTGTTGGCGAAAAGCTGAAAGAGAAGCTTGAAGCTGAAGGTTTTGAAGTAAAAATCTTGGAAAGAATGGGCTATACGCTGATCGACTACATTGCTGGTCACGAGACTGTTTTTGTTGTGGACAGCATTAAGGGTAAAGTGGGAGAGATCGTTTTAATTGACAATTTGGAGGACTTAAAGATTCGATTTTCCAAATCTCCGCATTATGCGGGACTTCCAGAGACAATTGAACTCATGAAGGCTCTGAATTTATCTGTGCCAAAAAAATTGGTAGTAATTGGCATCGGGGTTAAGGAGCCCTATACGATTTCAGAGAAAATGTCTCCTGAGCTTGAATTGATGCTCGATTCGATTGTGGAAAGGGTTTATAGCATAATAAATGGTCTTGAATGAAAAAATTTAGATAAATTTTATGCAAAATTGAATGTTTGCTTCAAAGTGACTATGCAAAACCTTAAAATTACGTAAAATACCGAAGAGCATGAGGCTTTTTCACAGAATCACTGTTGCACTGACAGACAGCGAGTTGAAAATGCTTGAAGACTTGCTCAAAGAGGGATTTGAAAGCTATAGCCAGATCTTCCGCAACGCTTTGGAAATTTACTGGAGAGTTTTTAAAGCCTTCAGGGTTGCTGGTTATAGCATTGATAAGCTTCCCAAGGACTTCGAAAGGATTGCATATCACATTTACAACGTTGAAATGAAGCAATACGTGATCATGGACAAGGAGCTATACAGGGTTTTAATGAAGAAGGTTCAGGAGAAGTATTCTGCAGAAGAAATAGAAAAGGATGAGGAATTTTTGAAAGGTATTCGAGGCTTTGCAAATCTTTTCTACATCTGGCACAAGTGGGGGGAGAATACAAAAAGCACAGAGAAAGCGGAAGAAGTTTTAAAAACGATTGAATTCGGTGGAGGAGGGGAGTTTAAGAGGGTTAAGGAGAACGAATTCATATTTCGAACTGTCCCAGAAAACGTGGTAGTCACGAAGTCGATTATAAAGAGCGTCTATGAACAGCTGGGCGTGAAGGCGGAATTCGAGATAAGCGGTGAGAGGATCTTTATACGAGTTCTGAACTGAACCTTTTTCATAACAACTTCATAACAGATTTTATTTCCAAAATCCTATTCCCTCTTTTGCTTGGAGGTGATGAGATGAGAAGTAAATGGATAATTCTTGCAGTTTCCTGGTTCCTGTTTGGCTCATTGGTATTTGCATGGTATGCAATGGGAACGCTTGCACCTATTCTGATAAAGCTTTATGGTGTCGACCAGACTCAATATTCATTGGCTTTTACAGTTCCATGGCTCATCGCAGGTATTCTGGCATTTCCAGCAGGTATCATTGCTGATAAGTTCGGTATTAGAGCGACTGCGACAGCAGGTGTTCTCGTAGCAGCAGTTGGAACATTTTTGAAAGCTCAGAGCATAGATTTCAGTTCTCTGATTTTGGCCCAAATATTGCTCGGTATCGGATTAGGGTTCACACTTGTAAATCTTCCAAAGATCATAAGTGCCTGGTTCCCGCCACAGCAAGTAGGGCTTGCTACAGGGATCTACATGACTGCTCTAATGATCTGGCTTTCATTGGGCTTAACTCTGGCTCCCTATTTCAATAGTTGGAGTGAGATAAATCTATACGGGGGAATCCTAATCTGCTTGGCAGCGATCTTCTTTATCGTATTAGTAAGGGATGCACCTCCTGGAGTTACGATTCCAAAGGCAAACGTTCTTGAAGGAGCCAAGAAATCACTCACAAATAAGGCAATTCTTGCAACCTCTCTCGGAACTTTCACAGCAATGGCGGGCATGGTTCCATTCCAAGCCCTCTTCACAACCGCTGCAGCTATGGAAAAGGGCATAGACATTGCAACCGCTGGGGCGATAGTTGCCATGATAACTTGGTCTGGCTGGATAGGCTCGCTGATTTTCCCGATTCTGAGTTCAAAAACTGGTGGTGTAAGGTTATACATCTTATTGCTGTCAGTAGCCTTCTCAGTTCTTGTTTACCTTGGCTGGCTCATTGGCGAAATTACTGTGCTCTGGATTGCAATAACAATTGCTGGCTTCTTAGCTGGTGGAGTTATTCCCCACTGGATGGCTTTACCAGCTTATCTGCCAGCAGTTGATTCTAAAATGAAACCAGAATGGGTCGGTGGTTCTGCGGGAGTAATAAACACATTCCTGTGCATAGGAGCTTTTGTGAGCACACCTTTTATAATCGCTCCAATTGCAGTGATTTATGGTTTTACAACCGCCTTTGCAGTTTCAGCACTTCTGTTTGCAATTCAGGGCATTTTCGCATTCCTGATTCCAGAACCGCCTAAAGTTAAATGATTTTTTAACCTTTTGCATGTCCACAAAATTTTACTTGAAATAAAATTTTATTGTTATGAACACATTCTTAAAAAGCTTTATTTTGAAGGTATTTGAATAAATTAAGGTGGTTGCCATGAATTTAGGAGACGAATTTGTAAGGGCTCTTGCAGATCTTGATGAGCAGAAAGTGATAGAAATTGCCAAAAAGAGAATAGAGAACAAAGAAGACCCGTTTAAGATTCTTGAGGACATCAGAAAAGCAACAGAAATAATCGGAAAGCGATTTGAAGAGGGCAGATACTTCGTCTCGGATCTAATAATGGCAGGAGAGATTCTAAAGCAAGTCATGGAACTCTTGAAGCCTTTGCTCGGCGATAAGAAAGCGGAGAGCAGAGGAAAGGTTGTCATTGGCAGTGTTGAAGGAGATGTGCATGATATAGGAAAGAACATCGTCATAGCCTTGCTTGAAGCTGAAGGATTTGAAGTAGTCGATTTAGGCGTAGATCAGCCTCCGCAGGCATTTGTTGACGCCATAAAGCAGTATAATCCACAAATTGTTGGACTTAGTGGTTTGCTTACCGAAGCAATAGAGAGCATGAAGAGAACCATTGATGCAATAAAAGAAGCTGGTCTAAGAGACAGAGTTAAGATTATCGTTGGAGGCGGAAGAACAAGTGAAGAAGTCAAGAATTACACCCAAGCCGACGAATGGGCGGATGATGCAGCTGTCGGTGTTAAGAAGATCAAGGCCTTGCTGGGGGTGAGTTAAAATGGATTCTGAAAATACGAGAAAGGAGAAGCTTAAAAGAATAGAGGACGTGATAAATGGTAAGGAACCCGACAGAGTGCCAGTCACGGGGGCAACTGCAGTTTGGCACGGAGCTTATGCGGGATATACAACTCATGAAGTTCTCTTCGATTATTCAAAGTGCAAGTCCGCTTGGCTGAAGGTTGCAAGAGATTTTGACTTCGACACATTCACAGTTATTGCTGGGCTTGAGGGCATGATTTACACAATTGCCCTACTTGAACAGCCCGATATGTCCTCAGCTGCAAGATTCATCCTTGGAGCAACTCATCTTGCACTTGGAGACGTTTACTCTAAATGGCCCGGCTATGAACTCGACAAAAACGCTCATCCACAATTCATAGGTAAGGAAATCATGAAAGCAAGCGAGTACGACCAGCTCATTGAGAATCCACTTGAGTTCATAAATAAAGTTGCCATGCCAAGAATCAATAAAAAGCTTGGCAAAGTTGGATCAGCAGAATACAATGCTGCGCTTGTTAAATACGGAGCTGAGCTTGCAAGATTTGGAGCCTTCATGGCTGATGTCTCTGTAGAGCTTGCAAAGCTTGGATATCCAACGATTCCAATGTCCTGGGGGTATGCCCCACTTGACTTAATTGGTGACTTTTTGAGAGATATAAAGAACGTAGTAATGGATCTCTACAGACACGGGGACAAGGTAAAGCAGGCTGTCGAAGCAGTCAAGCCGTTAATAATAAAAGCTGCCGCCTGCTCAGCTCCACCTAAAGAAATAAGAAAGCAGATTTTTGGAACAGAAATCGTTGAGTGTTTCTTCCCGCTCCACCTGAATGAATATTTAAATCCAAAGCTATACAACGAATTCTACTGGCCTGCACTGAACGATGTTTTCAAGGAAGTAATAAAAATGGGTCTAACGCCGTTTGTTCTTTTCGAAGGTAAACATGATGCACATCTGGAAACTTTGCTCGAAGCGCCTAAGGGTAAAATAGTCGGCGTTTTTGAAAAAACAGACCCAAGAAAGGTTAGAGAAGTCCTTGATAACCACATCATTCTTGTAAGTGGTCCTCCAAACTCTCTGCTAATCAGCGGAACTCCACAAAAAGTTGAGGAGTTCATGAAAAAGCTTCTTGAGGATTGCAAAGAGGGCGGGATGATGATCTGGCCAGGTGTCGACGGTGGACTTTCAAGAGATGCAAAGCCCGAGAATGTAAAGGCAATGCTGGATGCCGTGAAGAAGTATGGAAAATATTAAATAATTTTTTATTTATCCGGTGGCTACATGAACTTTGGTTTAAGCGAGAAGCATAAAAATCTCTATCCAGCAACAGTCGCCTTTCTCTTGGTTTTTGCGATGGTTTCCTTGGTATGGAGTCAGTTTTACCCTTACATAATAGAGAGATATTCTCTAAATGAAATCTCTCCAGTAGTCTTATCTGCCTCGCTAATTGGGCTTGGAATGTTAATTTTTCAGCTCGTTGCAGGATTTTTGGCCGACAGATTTGGACCAAAGCCAACAGTTGCTATATCCGGGCTTGCTTACCTGCTTGGGATGTATATCATTTCGATGGCCTTTAGCTATGCTGAGTGGGAAATTGCAAAGCTGTTCTGGTATGCAGGAAGCTTTGTTGTTGGGATTGGAGCGGGTTTCTTTGTAGGAACTTATCCGGTGGTTATTGCAAGATGGTTTCCTGAAAACATAGGAAAAGCATTCGGAATTTCAATCTTTGGACAGAATATTTCACCACTTTTTATCTCCCCTCTTGTGGCTTTTCTTATAATTAACCATGGTCTCCAAACTACCTTCATCGTGCTGGGATTTATAATATTTGCAACATTTTACGTAGTTGGCGTATTATTTTGGTGTGTTCCTGAAGCTTCTAAATCCGAAACCGACTCGTCGCTCGGTGACGCTTTAAAGGATACGAGATTCTGGATTCTTTTTACCGTGATGTTCTCAACTGCAACCGCATGGTTTCTGATTCTAATGAATGTAGCAACAATTGTTTTAGAGGGTTTGTCCAGGGATTCTTTTAGTCCAGAGTATATTTCAAACCACTTTATCCCGTTATTTCTCAGCATAACTGCAATTGGTAGTGCTTTCGGCTCCTTATTCTGGGGTGCCTTTAACGACAGGGCAGGAGGACCTTTCAAAGTTTTGCCGATTCTCTACGCTGTTGCGGGAGTGATGATATTTGTTTTCGCAATAACGTATTCAGATGCATTACTCGTCCTGGTTTTTGGAATTCTGGTTTACTTTTGTCTTGGCGGTGAGCCAACGGTGCATTTCACTGCAGTCCCAACCTTCTTTGGAAAGAAGTTCACAGGAAGGATTACTGCACTTTTGAACACTTCTGTGATGACTTCTTCAATCATTGGTCCTTATTTGGGCTCATTAATAAGAGATGCTACGACATCTTATCTCTCTGCTCTCTATTTAGCAGCATTTTTGCATTTCTTTGCAACCGCAGTGGTCTTATTTGGTGCAAAATATGCTAAGGAGGTGGAAAAATGCTGAGGTTTGCACAACCAAAAATCTTCGAAATTTGTGGAATAAAAGTTGGAGGGAATCCTGGGGAGAGCAAAACCCTGCTTATAGGGAGCATATTTTATAAAGGACATAAGATCGTTGAGGACGAGAAAAAGGGGCACTTCAACAGAGAGCTTGCAGAAAAGCTGATAAAAGAACAGGAAGAACTGAGCGAAAAAACTGAAATTCCGGGGATAGTTGACGTTGTGGGAATGAGTGAAGAAGCTCTGAGAAAATACATCGATTTTGTTGCATCAATTACAGAAAAGCCATTTTTGATAGACTCAGCAATGCCAGACATAAAAATCTCTGCGCTCAAATTTGTAAAAGAGGCGGGGCTTGAGAAAAGAGTTATCTACAACTCTATATCTCCTGAAGTAAAGGATAGAGAGCTTATAGCTCTAAAGGAGAGCGGTGTTGAATCTGCGATTGTGCTTACTTACACGATGAACGTTCTCAGTAGCAAGGCACGAGTTGAAGCCTTTCAGAAGCTTTTGCCAAAGCTCGAAATTGCTGGGATCAATAAACCGCTTGTCGACACATTTGTAATGGACGTTCCAAGTCTTCCAGCGGCGATAAAGGCAGGAGTAGAGATAAAGAAGAATTTTGGTTTTCCATGCGGTTCTGGGGCACACAATGCAATCGCGAGCTGGAAAGGGCTAAGGAACCTGCTTGGAAAGGAATCGGAAAAGTTCGCGGTAGTTGTTGCAAATACACTCCAGATAGCATTTGGCTTGGATTTTGCATTATATGGTCCAATTGAGGATTCAAAGCTCGTATTCCCAGCAGTTTACATGCTGAACATTGCATACAGAAACTTTGCAAGAACAAAGGATTTTATACCAATATGAAGGTAACATTTGAACCGGTTGGCAGAACCGTGGAAAGCAAAGAAGGAATTCTGCTTGAAATAGCCAGAGATTCGAATATTGGCATAAGATCCGACTGTGGAGGCAGAGGGGTTTGTGGAAAGTGCAAAGTGGTTTTAATCAAGGGCAAAGTTGGTGAGCTCACAGAGTCGGAAAGAAAAATCCTGAAATCAGAGGAAATCCAGCAAAATTACAGGCTTGCGTGTCAGACAAAGGTTCTTTCTGACTCCATAATTTTCATTCCAAAAGAGAGCAGACTTGAAAAGAGAAAAGTAGAGGAATCCACAATTGAGCCTGAAATAGAGCTTGAAACCGTGGTTAGAAAAATTCCCATCTCTCTTGAACAACCAAATCTCAAAGACGTTAGAAGCGACTTGGATAGGCTCAGAAGCAAACTTGGAGATATTGAAGTATCATTGAATTTGCTTAAAAAACTTCCGGAGCTCCTGAGACTGAATAAATGGGAAATAAACGCTGTTTTATGGAAAAACAGGCTTATTTCAGTTGAAAGCAGAGAAAGCGATAATCTTTTTGGGCTTGCAATTGACATAGGTTCTTCAAAGTTAGTCTGCCATCTCGTAGATTTGAAGAGTGGAAAAACCGTTGCAAGGGCTTATGCAGAAAATCCTCAGGTAGCCTTTGGCGAAGACATAGTTTCGAGGATAAGCTACGCAAAAAATGAGGAAAATCTGGTGAGATTGCAAAAATTAGTTGTAGAAGCGTTGAACAAACTCATAGAAGAGCTTTGTGAAATGGTAAAAGTTTCTCCCGAAAGCATATACGAAGCTGTAGTTGTAGGAAACTCGGTGATGCATCACATCTTTTTTGGTATCACTCCGAAGTTCATCGGCACGGCACCATTTACTCCTGCGGTTACCGAAGGAATAAGTTATCCTTCAAGAGAGATTGGTCTGAATATAAATCCAGAAGGTATGGTAACTTCTTTACCGCTGATTGCAGGGTTTATTGGAGCAGACGCAACAGCTAATCTTCTTCTCACGAAAATTTACAACTCCGAAGAGATTTCGATGGTTATAGACATTGGAACCAATACTGAGATCCTGCTGGGTAACAGGGAAAGAATTTTAGCGTGCTCAACTCCATCTGGACCAGCATTTGAGGGGGCACACATTACTTTTGGAATGAAGGCAGTGAGTGGGGCGATAGAAGAGGTTGAAATTAAAGGGGAGGAGGTTTTTTATAAAACAATTGATAATCAGAGGCCCAAAGGGATTTGTGGTAGTGGAATGATCGATCTCGTCGCAGAGCTTTTCAAAAATGGTTTCATAAACAGAAATGGGAAGTTTTCAAAAGATAGCATCAGGATAATAAGGGATGGTGTTCCGAAGTTTATAATTGCGAGAGCAGAAGAGACGGAATTTGGAAAAGACATAACTGTAAACGAAAAGGACATAAATGAGTTTTTACTCGCGAAAGCGGCAATAAAGGCAGGATGGACGATTTTAGCAGATAGATTTGGAATTAATCCAGAAAAGATTGATAGAATTTACCTTGCGGGATCTTTTGGCAAACACGTTGACTTAGAGAACGCTCGAATAATTGGCTTACTACCGAAAAATGGTGAAGTTATATTTGCTGGCGATTCAGCGGTCAGCGGTGCAAAAATTGCGCTTAAATCAGTTAAACAAAGAGATGAAATTGAAAGAGTTGCGAAAAAAGTGGAATACGTGGAATTATCCACTGAAAGAGATTTCCAGAGGGTTTATTTAAGGGCAATACCTCTTTAATATTTGCTCTCAATGAACTTTTAAATCCTTGGCGAATTTGGCTATGCACAAAAAAGCTGAGATCAAGATCGAACTACTATGCCACGGCATTAAAACGAGTGAAGAAGGAGTGTCTCTTAAAGCTTATCCTACAAGAGGAAAGTCGAGAGCGGGAGTTGCGGGAAGCGGTAGAAATTTTATTGTAAATCCCGGGCAAAAAGAGGAATTCGTCGTTAATGCGGGAGTATTACAGCCATTCCTTGAGAGATCGCCATTTGAATTCAGGAAAATCGATGGAAAGGGCTGGATCCTGAGAAATGGAGCAAAAGGTATGCAGACCGACTGTTTTTGAGCCGAACTGGCATTCAACGAAGGCGGGAGAGCTTATAAGACTTCATGGGAGATCAAGCTTAGCCCTTGCTTTGACAAATGCCTGTAGATTTAAAGCGGAGAGAGCGGGCTGTAAATTCTGCATAATAGACATCGGCAAGGAGATAGTGACTCATAAGCCTGAAGATCTTGCTATGGCGATAAAGGAGATTTTAAACAATGCTGAGCTCAGAAAGTTCGTCGATCTTGATGGATTTGAGGGTATTGTGGAGCCAGAAGACGTGAACATCAATTCTGGCACTTTAGATGAAAATGCACTTGTGAAGCTTTATGCAAAAACAGCAGAATGCATTAAGGCGGTAAGCGATCTCCCAATTGGCATAGAGATAACCCCTGTTGGAAAGGAAGATATGCTGAAGCTTAAAAATGCGGGAATCGATTCGATCTACATTAACATCGAAGCTTTTAGCGAATCCGCAAGGAAGAGTATGATTCCCGGGAAGGATCGGGCTTATCCAAGGGATAAGTATTTAGAAGCTCTTGAGAATGCTGTAGAGATTTTTGGTGAAAACCAGAGCGCTTCATGGATCCTAATCGGACTTGAGCCTGCCGAAGAAACGATAAAAGGTTGCGAAGCTATAGCAGAAGTTGGGGCAATTCCTCTGCCGAGAGCTTTTCGTCCGCTATTTGGCTCTGAACTCGAAACTCTACCACCACCGAGTGTTGAAGACGCTAAGAGAATTTACAGTGAATGGCTCAAAATTGTCAAGAACTGCGATTTAGACCCAAGGAAAACAATTGCGGGCTGTGCAAAATGTGGGAGCTGTTTTCCGATCAGAGAGCTTTTGAGTGATTGAGATGAGAATTGCGTTCCTTTCGACAGCTTATCACACATCTCATATTCTGAAAGAGCGGTTTAAAGCAGAATGGAAGCTATTTAGCACTGGAATTGAGATCATGAGGGCATTCGAGACAAACAGAATTGATTTAGCCTATGTTGGACTAACTCCTGTGATCTATGCAAAAAACCGCGGGCTGAATTTGGTCTGCATTGCAGGTGGACACGTTGAGGGCACGGTTATCGCTGGAAGGGCTGAAGGAGAATTTCCAGAGTGTCTTGAGGGGAAAAGAGTTGGAACTCTTGCCACGGGAACAATGCACGATGTAGTGCTCCGAAGTATTAAAGCAAATTTTGAGGTCGTCAATTACCCTTATGCGGAGATGCTTTTGAACGACTTCATTGACCAGCATGTTGATTTTGTCTGTGGAACTCCGAATTTGGCGGTTTTGGCTGAGAAATACGGTGCAAAGATCGTCTGCAAACCTGCAGAACTCTGGAGCTGGAATCCAAGCTATGGAATCGTCGTGAAAAGGGATTTTTATGAAGAAAACGTAGAACTTCTTGCAGATTTCTTAATAAAGCATGAATGGGCTTGCAATTTGCTAAGAGAAGCAAGAGATTTTGCGGTGCAGAAAATTTACAGGAGCTTTAAGGGCGAATTAAAACTCGACGAAATTCGCAAGATTGTTGAGCTAAGCCCCAAATACTGCTCATCCTTGCCTGAAAAGTATATCGAGAGCACTTTAAAACTCGCCAAATTCATGAAAGAACTTGGTTATATAGAAAGAATTCCGAAAAGGAGTGAAATCTTTGAATTGAGCCTTATCAATGAAATTCACCCACAAAAGGAGCATTACAGCCAGTAGCGATCAGCATGCTCACTTATTTGGAAAATTTTCATGAACGAAAACTTAAATATCTTGGTTTCAACCATTAAATGGTGGGCTAGGCTGGGGGACTCGGCGTCCCCTGTAACCCGAAACCGTCGATATGCGGGAGCCGAAGCCGAGGGAAGGTCCGCATGCCCGCTGAAAGTGGAGCATTGCATTTCCGTAGAATCCTCGTCCTGGAGGGTCGGCGGTTACGGCGGACTTCTCGGAGGAGAGGTTCGCCGTATTAATCGGAGGCACCGGCTGAGGCCCGGAAGGGAGCAAGCCCACTCCGAACGACCGGCGCTTCTGGGGGTGCGGGGAGGAGGGGTGCATTGCTCCGCACAGCGGACACAGCGGATCGACCCGAGGCGCGCCCACCACTAATTCCTCACTTTGCCCCTTGCAAGTGAGGCAAAAACACCGAAAATGCAGAGAACCGCAGAGACTACGAAGGCGGTTTTCAATGCGATGATGAAATCGGGAAGCACTTCTGGAATTCTCGATTTTCCTATAAGCAAAGCAAAGATCAGAGTCACCAAGCCCATGCTGAAAGCCTGTCCAATGACACGCATCGTTGCAAGAGTTGCAGAAGCCAATCCATAGAATTTTCTCTCAACCGAACTCATAACAGCGTTTGTATTTGGTGAGGAGAATAGTCCGAAGCCGAAGCCTATGAGGATCAGATTTCCTATGATATACTCCATGGGAGTCTCGTAGCTTATTATAGAGAAAAGGAAAAGCGACAATGCTGTGAGCGCCATGCCGATTGAGGCAACAATTCTCGGTTCAATTCTGTCAGACAACGCTCCGGCAATTGGCGAAAACAGAGCCATCACCACTGGCTGAGCAAGCAAGATCAATCCCGCTTCCTGTGGGCTTAGCTCTTTGATATATTGAAGATAAAGGCTCATTAAAAACGCTACCGCAAAGGTTGCGGAGTAGTTCAACAGTGCTGCGAGATTAGACATTGCAAAGACTGTATTTTTGCGGAACATTTTCACGTTAAGCACTGGCTCTGAAGTTCTGCCTTCAATTAAAGCAAAAAGAATTAGAGCTAAAATTCCCCCAATTACAAGCAGAAATCCAAGCGTCTCTGGAAGATGAGAAAAGCCGTAGATCAGCATGAAGAGGGAAATTGTATACATTAGGGAACCAGTTAGGTCGAATTTCTCTCCTTTGGCTTCTGCCCATTCCTGTTTCACTTTTAAAATTGCAAAAATGGCAAAGAATGCAATGAATAGTGGAAAGAGAAATAGAGCTCTCCAGCCGAGATGCTGGGTTATTAGACCACCGAGAATTGGTCCTGAAGAGAGACCAACGTAAACTGCGGATGTGTTGATTCCAATCACTTTACCCCTTTCCTGTGGCGGATAGGCTGAAGTGAGCATCGCTACGCCCGTGCTTGCGATCATTGCAGACCCAATGCCTTGTAAAAACCTGAAAACGACTAAGGACTCTCCCGAAATGGCAAGGGAGCATAGGAGAGATGAGAGAGTGAATATAAGAAGCCCAAGGACGAAAAGAGACTTTCTTCCCTTAATGTCCCCCAGTCTTCCCATTGGCACGAGGAACATTGCGGTGGAAAGCAAAAATGCGGTTGTGATCCAGGCTAAGAAGATTGCATCGAGCTCGAATTCCTTTTCAATGCTTGGTAAAGCAAGATTTACAGCAGAGCCCATAAAGGGTGTTAAGAAAGAGGCTATTGTTGATGCAATAAGCACGAGCTTTTTCTGATCCATGGCTAAAGCTTCGGGATTTATTTAAATACTTTCTTAATTTCTTCGAGAAGCAAAGCTTAAAATATTTTGAGATAGCAAAAAAATTGGTGATGCTGATGGATGGTGAAGTTAACAAGATCATTACCTTATGCGGAAAAAACTGGGCTAAAATAGGACTTGAGTTTATTTTTCTCGGTGGAAAGCCAGAATGCGAAAATTGTAAGATAAAGAAGGCATGCTTAAGGCTGAGAGAGGGGGCAAAGTATAAGATCGTCGGCTTACGTGATGGCACCGTTCAGGAGTGTGCATTGCATGAAGATGGTGTTGTTGCTGTTGAAGTGATCGAACTGCCAATAATAGCTCTCGTTGACTCAAATCTTGCGGAAGGGGCAAAGATGAAATATGAAGAGCGGGTTTGCGATCACTACGAGTGCAGTATGTTCAATCTTTGTCATCCAGTAGAGCTGAAAAATGGAGAAGTTGTTATTGTAAGCAAGATTATTGGCGAAGCTCCAGAAAAATGCACTCTTGGCTTTAACGTGGTTGTTGCCGAGCTTCAGCGAGAGTCATCGCAGTAAAGGCTCAAGTATTACTGCTTTGGGGACTTTGGCCTTGAATTCCAATGGGTTAGCCTTAGTGTTCGGAATCGCCCCGTAATGCATTGGTATGTAGACTTCCGCTTTGATGTCCTGAGTAGCCTTAATAGCTTCGCTTAGATCCATCGTATAAGTTCCGCCAGCGGGAAGTAAAGCGATGTCAACAGTGATCTTTTTCATCTCTGGAATCCGATCCGTGTCGCCTGCATGGTATACTTTGACGCTGTCAAGGTTTACAATGTAGCCCAAACCACCACTCTTGTGAAATGGCTTGTCGACATTGTATGCGGGCACAGCGGTGATCTCAACGCCTTTGATATTTACAGTTTGGTTTTCAGTCATGGCAAAGCTTTCAAAACCCTTTATCGAGCAAGCTTTTGGGTGAACAATAGTTGTGTCCTTTTTTGCAAGATTTCTGATCGACTTCATGTCCAGATGGTCAAAGTGGTCGTGAGTCACGAGAATGAGATCCGCCTTTTCTTGCCCTTCAGGAACCTCGTATGGATCGATGTAAATGACTTTCGAGCCTTTAAGTCTGAAACCAGCATGCTTCAGCCAAGTTATTTCCACATTTCGGAACTTCAGCGTGTTCATATCATTTATTAACAATCAAAACTTAAAAAATTTTCCGAACTCTGATATAAGGCTTATGGAAAGGTATAAACCAAAACAAAAGAATAAAAATAGATTTAGCCCCCTCTCTTCTTCAGCTCTTCCTCTTTCAGAGCTCTTCTCAGAACTTTTCCAACAAGAGACTTCGGAAGTTCATCTCTGAACTCGATCAGCTTTGGCACCTTGTAAGGAGCCAGCTTATCCCTGCAGAAGTTTAAAATGTCCTCCTCCTTCACCTTACCCTTATACTCAGGCTTCAGCTGTATGAAAGCCTTCACAGTTTCCCCACGATAAGGATCTGGCACGCCGATCACCGCTGCTTCGAGCACAGCGGGATGCTCATAGAGCACTTCTTCAACTTCTCTCGGATATATGTTGTAGCCTCCAGCGATTATCAGGTCTTTCTTTCTGTCGACAATGTAGAAGTATCCGTCTTCATCCATCTTCGCCATGTCCCCGGTGAGCAACCAGCCGTTGATTAGAACTTTTGCGGTCTCGTTCTCCATCATCCAGTATCCTTTCATAACCTGTGGTCCGTAAATTGCAAGTTCTCCTACTTGCCCAGGAGGCAAGATGTTGCCATCATCGTCGACAACTACAGCAAGAGTATCCGGCATTGGAATTCCAATGCTTCCGGCTTTATTCAGTCCGTATAATGGATTGCAATGCGTAACAGGCGAAGCTTCGCTCAGGCCATAGCCTTCTACGAGTTTGCCTCCAGTTACCTCCTCCCATTTCTTTTTAACTTCAACTGGAAGCGGTGCAGCACCGCTTATGCAAGCTCTAATCGAAGAAAGATCGTATTTTGTCAGCTTTGGATCCTGCAAAAGGGCTATATACATCGTTGGAACACCGGGGAATGTCGTAACTTTGTGCTTCTGTATTAATTTAAGGTATATGCTGAATTCTCTTGGATCAGGAATTAAGACTATTTTGCCTCCGAGTAGAACTCCTGCATTTGCCATCGTAAAGCCGTAGCTGTGGAAGGCTGGCAGTGCACCGAGATAGACATCATTTGGACCAGCTTTTGGATCCCAGCTTGCTACTTGATGCGCATTTGCCACCAGATTAAAGTGCGTCAGCATAGCACCTTTCGGCAAACCTGTTGTTCCACCTGTATACTGGAAGACCGCAACATCATTTTTAGGATCTACTTCAACTGTTTTATCGTTTTTAGGATATTTCATCAGGTCCATATAGTCCATAACTTCACTTCTGGGCTCGATTTTTATTTCTCCAAATCTCTTTTTCTTTACGAATGCCTTAAACAGAGCATTTAACGGGAATCTAAGATAGTCCTCTATTTTACATATAATCAGCTTTTTGAACAACCCTTCTTCCAAAAGCGGTTTAAGATTAGGATACATGTTCTCTATCGCGAACATGAGTTCTGCACCACTATCCTTTACAACGTGCTTCAGTTCTCTGGGTGGATAAATCGGATTACATTGAACCATTATGCCTCCTGCTCTCAAAATCGCATTTGCAACTATTGGGTAGTGGGGAGTATTTGGCAGACCAACTACGACCCTATCTCCCTTTTCCACTCCCATATCATAGAGGAAGGATACTATTTTCTTTGAAGCTTCGTCAAGCTGTTTAAAAGTTATTTTTGTTCCGTAGAAATCGAATGCAACCTTATCCGGAAACTTTTTTGCATTGTTTTCATATAGCTTGTATAGGGGTATTACTGGATAATCGATGTGGGGTTTAACACCGCTGTCGTAGGCCTTGAGCCAAGGTTTTGGAATCTTTGAAACATCTACATCTCTAATATTCTCTCCATACACCGAAGCCATAATAAATTATGAAGCATTCAGTATTTATAACTTTTGTTTTTGCAGATTAGCTTTGTCCGTTTGTCCTAAGAAACGTCCAGAGCGATTTGATAAAAACAAAAATTACAAAAAAGGTTTTTTGTATATATCAATTGCGGAAGAAAGTGAGGTTTTTATAGATGTTCGAGAAAAATCTTATATCCAGAATGATCCTAAAAAGTTCTAAGCTGGGGTTGCCGAGTGGTAAGGCGACAGCCTGCTAAGCTGTTGGGCTTTGCCCGCGTGGGTTCGAATCCCACCCCCAGCGCTTTTACGAGCACAAAGGCAGGCTGAATTTGGTCTTTAACGGTTTTAACGAGCTGATCGATGAAGGCTGAGGCATTGGAGACGTTTTTCTTTAGCCAGTCGTAATTGTCTGAAGAAAGGGTTATGTGCAATGGTGCAGCAACTAAATTAGGTGGGAGGATGTTAGAGATCGTGCTCTTCTTCCTAATACTCGTTCTGGTTTATTACTCGATCCAGTATATCAGACTAAAGGGTGAGATTGAATCCAGATCTATAAAACTTTATGAAGAATGGAAAGAAAGAGAGCTCAAAACAATTTCAGCGAGATACAATGAGGAAATTGAAAGATTGAAGAGGTTGTATGTTGAAGAGTTGGAAAGAATGAAAAAGAACTATTCAGAACTGGCGGAAAGGACGGCTAAAAACCTATTTGAAACTTGGAAGAAAAAAGAAGAGGAGAGAATAAGGAAGGAAGCAGTTGAGAAAAGCACATCAGTTATTAAGGAGAAGGTGACAGAACATCTGGTTCCATTTTTCCCGGAATTCAAATATAATCCTAAAGATGTCCGTTTTATAGGTTCTCCTATCGACCTCGTAATTTTCCAAGGCCTAAGTGAAGGGAGACTTGAAAAAATAATTTTTGCTGAAGTTAAAACCGGAAAGAGCAATCTGACGGCTCGAGAGAGGGTTATCAGAGACTGCATTGAAAAAAAGAACGTAACTTTCGAAGTCATAGAGGTTCCACGGGTTCCGAACAAAATTCAGTTAAAATCCTTGGTTCCCGAATCTGGGATCAATAACTTCTCGGGTGATGAACAAAATTCGAAATTTTCTTTTTAGCAAGAAATTTCATCAAATTGTTTCTGTAAATTAAAATCATAGAAGATTTCAATGCGTTTAAAGCGTAAATAAAAATCAGGAGCTAAAATTCAAAGGCTTCAGCTTTTACAAATCGAAACAAAGTTCTTGTAGATTTCCTTACCCTTCTCCGTGTGAGCAACCTCAGGATGGAACTGAATGCCGTAGATCGGCAAAGATTTGTGCCTCATGGCTTCGACTTCGCAAAATTCGCTTCTCGCAAGCAATTCAAAGCTCTCTGGGAGCTTTTTAACCTCATCCATGTGGCTTGCCCAAACTCTAAGCCTCTCCGGTAGCCCTTTGAAGATCTCGTTCTCTTCGATGATCTCGACTTCCACGAGGCTATATTCAGCCTTGTTTCCTCTATCAACCACTCCACCGAAATGTTTTGCAATCAGCTGATGTCCTAAGCAGATGCCGAGTATTGGGATCCCGAATTCCTCATATCTTTCGAGGATCTTCCAGCAGTTTCCCGCTCTTTCAAGCGTTGGACCACCGCTAAATATTATCCCTGAGGGTTTCTTTGCTTTTATTTCCTCAATCGCTGTCGTGTTTGCTATGATTTCAGCTTTTGCACCAATCTCTCTTAGCGTTCTCCAGATCCTGTGCGTATACTGACCATAATTCTCAAGGATGAGGATCATATCACTCGAACTCGATCGTTGCTGGCGGTTTATTAGTCACATCATACAAAACTCTTCCAACTTCGGGAATTTCGCTTACAATTCTGAAGGCAATCCTTTGCAGAACTTCAAATGGCAAATTCATAGCATTCGCAGTCATTCCATCAAGGCTTTCAACAACCCTTACAGCAATTGTTTCTTTATAAGCCCTTATATCGCCCTGAACACCTACCGTTTTAACGCCCAAGAGCACAGCAAAAGCCTGCCAGGGCTTTAGTTGGGCTTTTTCGATCTCTTCTTCAACTATCGCATTTGCTTCTCTTACGATCCTTACCTTCTCTGGAGTTACTTCACCAACGACCCTCGCAGCGAGTCCCGGGCCGGGGAAAGGCATCCTTCTATAGATCTTCTCAGGCAATCCAAGCTCCTTTGCAAGCTCCCTCACTTCGTCTTTGTATAGATCTCTCAAAGGCTCAATTATCTTCAAATTCAACCTTTCAGGCAATCCCCCAACGTTGTGATGACTCTTTATTCCTCCTTTACTTTCGATCCAGTCGGGAGCAATTGTGCCCTGGATCAGGAACTCTGCTCCGATCTCCTTTGCAACTTCTTCAAAAACATCGATGAAAACCTTTCCTATAACCTTTCTCTTCTGTTCTGGATCCACAACACCTCTAAGTGCATCGAAAAATCTTTTCTGGGCATTGACATAAATCAAATTCAACCCAAAGTCTTCTTTAAAGGTTTTAACGACGAACTCGGGCTCACCTTTTCTTAAAAGTCCGGTGTTTACGAATACGGCATATAGTTTATCCCCAATCGCTTTATGAGCAAGAATTGCTGTAGTTGAGCTGTCAACTCCGCCAGAAAGGGCTATAATTGCCTTTTTGTCCCCAACAGTTTCTCTTATTTCCCTTATTTTCTCTTCAATGAATTCTCTCATCCTTTTAAAATCTTTAAGTTGGGATTTAAAGAATTTCCCAATCCTTTTTAAGCTCGCAGCAAAGCACAGACCATGGATCTTGAAAGCATTTTAGAAAATTTAAGGCAATTCAGGGATAAAAGAGACTGGCTTAAGTTCCACACGCCAAAGAATCTTGCAATCTCAATTGCAATCGAAGCTTGTGAACTTCTCGAGCTATTTCAGTGGACAAGGGATCTCGAAGAGGAAAAGAACGTTCTTGAGAAGAAAAGCTCAGAAATAGCGGATGAAGTTGCAGACATCTTTATCTACCTGCTCTTTCTATGCGACATAGCTGGCTTAGATCTCGAAAAAGCTGTGAGAGAGAAGATGGCCAAGAATGAGGAGAGATTTGCTTTAGATAAGTTAGAGGTGAGTTAGGTGAACTTCGAGATCAAATTAAAAGAGCCAAAAATCTTTGTCTCCATTGCAGAAGTTCGTGGTGTAGAAGTGGCGAAGAAGGATAGCGAGTCGATGAAGCTGCTCAGAGAAGTGCTTGAAAAGCTGAAAGAAAAATATAGCGTCGAAAAGCTCAAAGATGATCCAGTCGTTAGAGCATTTAGAGACTTTTACTGGCGAATTGGCATTGATCCAACGAAGCAAAGACCAAGCAGTGAGGCTTTGCTGAGGAGAGGGCTTAAAGGAGAGATTCCGGTGATAAACAACGTTGTCGATGCTGGAAACATAGCAAGCATGGAAACTCTGATTCCGATTGGCTTATACGACATTGCCAAGATAAAAGGCAATCTTGAGCTAAGATATGCAAAGAAAGATGAAATTTTCAGCCCGATAGGTGGAAAGGATGAATTTTTGAACGAGAACCAAATCGTGCTCGCTGATGAAGAGAAAATTTTGCACGTCTATCCTTACAGGGATTCAAGGCTAACAATGGTCAGCAATACAACGAAAGACGTGCTAATCGTTGCCTGCGGTGTTCCTGGGGTGGAAAAGGAAAGAATTAAGCTTGCATGCGAGAAAGCGATGGAATACATCGTTGTGCTTGCTGGTGGAATAAAGAAATTCATAGGACTGGTCGAATGTTCACCAAAAACACAAAGATAAGTAAATAGACGATCGATACATAACCTCCTCACACCAAAGAGCGGCTTTTAAAACAAAAATATCAAAAGAGATATTCCACGCCTATCAAAAATCAAAGCTCAGCACTTCCTCATCCTCTATCTCCTTTAAAGCTGAACTGAGCTTCTTCGCTTTCTCTTCGATTTCCACAAGAATCCTTTTTCTGACCTCTTCTTCCAAAGCTTTCCTGATCACGGGTCCAGGTTTTATGTTGTATTCTTTTAGTTTTTCTTTTAGACTTTTGGGTATCTTCGCAGAGACTGTAGTATACTCCATGTCTTCACATAATAGGTAAACAAATATAAGGTTTACCATCGACTAATCAAACTCTGATCATGGGCTCGTAAAATCTCTTTATCTCTTCAAATCTCTCCCTGTTCAGCAGATGTATGTTTATGCGGTCATCTTCAGTTAAAGCCCTCACGAACTTGCAGTAATCCTCAAAATTCAGCTTTGCAGGTATTTTTGTTGAAACGATCAACAAATCGAGATCTGAATTAAGCCTGTGCTCCCCTCTTGCGAAACTACCGACTATAAAAACTTCGCAGTCTTCAAAAAGCTTCTCAGCTTTTTTCTTTATCTCTTCTGCAATTTCAAAGGCTTTTGCAAAGAATTTCTCATTCTCTTTTAGTTTGCGATAGTATTCGATCATAAAAGCTCCAGAAATTTCTTTGCAATTGATATGCTCCTTTCCGCGATCTGCTTTGAGTATTCAACGTCGAAGTATCTTGAAGCAGTATATGCAAGCTCTATTTCTCTAAGCACGTCCAGATTTTCTTTGTAAAAAACTTCAAGCTCAGCGAGTTCAAATAGGATTCGCAAGCTGTGCGTCTTGGGGGCTTCTCCAAATTTTTTTGAAATCAGAAATTTTAGTCCGAGTTGAATGCTTTGCTCGACGAAAAACATTGCAAAGTCATACTCGCCTTTTTCAAAGCTCTCAATCGCTTTGGAATAGAATCGAACAGCTTTTTGCTTTAAGAATTCCATGTTAAAAATTGGAAGTGAAGTATAAATCTATTTCGTGCGGATTGCAAACTTAAAGATAAAATTTTTAGGTAGCTGAGCAACGAAAATTATGAAGAGCAGAATTGCTGAGCTTTTAAAGCTGAAGCATGAGCCAGTAGCAATAATCTGGAGCAATGAAATGCCAAACAATGCGAAACAGCCTAAGGAAGGACAATGGAGCTGTGTTATTTGGTTTTTAGCAAGGGCTTCGAAGGGTGAAGTGATTGCCTTTGATAGAGAGCATTTTGGATGCCAAGGCGGAGCTACTGGTTTGGGATTTGGAAATCAATACTACAACTTTCTTGGCGGTATTGAGGGATTTTGCAGATTCCTTTCGACGGGATTCGAAGACTGGAATAAGGAGCTTCTGGAAAATTTGAAAAGCATGCTCAGGAAGGAGCAATACGAGAAGATGCTTAAGGGCGAAAGGTATAAGAAGAGCCCAGAGCTTGTCAAAAAATTCGTTGAAAAAATCCCAGCAGTCGACGTTCCCAAGCGATACGTAGTCTTCAAGCCTTTGGGCAAGGTTGAAGAAGAGCCAGAAGTTGTTGTTTTCATTGCAAATCCTCATCAGCTTTCAGCTTTGGTTATTCTTGCAAACTATGCAAGAGAAGACAATGAGAACGTTGTTATCCCAATGGGCGCTGGTTGCCATCAGATCGGGATATTTGCTTACAGAGAAGCAAGATCTGAGAAACCAAGGGCAGTAGTTGGGCTTACCGATTTGGACGCAAGACTTAATGCGAGAGCATTGCTTGGAGACGATGTATTCACGTTTGCAGTGCCATACAAGATGTTCCTTGAGATGGAAGAGAACGTAAAGGATAGCTTCCTTGAAGTTGGCACGTGGGTTAAGCTTTCTGAGTTTGTTTGAAATTCCTATCTTTTTTGCCAACACTTTCGATAAAAAGCGACGATTAAAAAATTTAGATCTTTGAAATCATTTGAGGGAAATCAGAGATTTCTCCAACACTCTTTACCCCAAACTTTTTCTGGATCGACTGATTTCTTTTCAAATCCTTTTTTGCAAGTTTCACAAAACTGCGAATCTGGTTTTGCGCTCATAACTTTTTCAGTTTGTCATATAAAGCTAATTCCCATTAGCTTGTGTCTCCTTTGGATTTTAATTTAAATAACCTCAAATATCTTTACTTTTCCGAACTCTTTTACCAGCTTAAAGTGAGTCAAGTTTTCAGCGTTCTCGACTTGGAGCTTGTAAAGCATTGTTTTATTGAAGAAAGCTAAGAGCTCCTTCGCAGTCATAAAATCTGGATTATAGCCAGCTATTCTCGCTATTGCATGGAATTTTGTTTTTGTATTATTCTCAAAAATTCCCATCTCTTCCGCAGTGACTACAAACTTCACACCCCTCTTTTCTATGATCTTCATTGCCTCCTCTTCGCTTTCCGCAACGAAAAATTTCGCTGCATCATCCGCTCCAAGTTGAAAGTTGTTGCAGACCACAGCTTTCTTTGCTACGTAAAGTATCCAGTTCCCGTAGTCCCACCAGCTTAAAACACTATAACTGGGTTTTTCGTAGGCATTCAGGTAATTTTGTTCCTCAGCGTTCTCTTTCAACCAATTTAGCGCTGCTTTCCAATCGTCGCTCATATCAAAGCCAACAATAGACATTATAATGCATGGTGCTGCAAGGATCAGCAGAAATGCAGAGACAGTTAGGTGATCTCTAATGGTAACAACTTCTTTTTTCTTTTCTTTAGCTCTCTTAGCTTTGCTCATTTTTATTTCTTTCTTCTCTGTTTTTGAGAAAACAGGATACTCAAGCCTTTCGAGTACATTGCAAATTGTATACGAAGCAAGAATGGCTGACGGAATTGCAAGAACTTCAGCAAATCTTAGCTGTAGAAGCGATAGGGCAAATGATAGAAGAAAGAACACTAACAAGAACTTGTTTCTAAGCATCAAAATCGAAACCAGAGCTAAAAAGAAGAAAAGATAGCCAGAAGAGCTGATCAAATCTAAAATTTGGAAGGATTTTGCCTCGCTTATGGTTGGGAGGTAAATGTCGATGCCAAAAACGTAGTTAATTCCTGATCTAAGAAAATCGAAAGCGCTTAATGGCGTAAAGTATGCAATCAAAATGCAAAACAGAGTTCCGAGTTTGTTGGAAGTGCTGAATGAATTAGAGAAGTTTTACCGGGATTTTTAAAGCTCGATTCCGGCTTTAATCAATGCCTTCTTTATTCTCTCTATCTCCTGTTCAAGCCTTTCGAATCTCTTTTCCAGCAGATCATTGGTCTTATCGAGCTTTGAGGAGATCACCTTAACTTCCTCTTTGACCTCTTTTATCTCCTTTTTCAACTCGACCCTCGTCTCTTTTATCTCCTTAATCGTCTCATCCTGCTTTTGCAACATCAAATCCATTTTCCCAAGCATTGTATCCTGCTTTTCAAGCATCTTGTCTTGTTTCTCGAGCATTTTGTCCTGCTTTTCAAGCATGGTGTCCATCTTCGAGAGCATCAGATCCTGCTTTTGCAGCATCGAATCCTGTTTCTCGAGCATGCTGTCCATCTTTGAGAGCATTAAATCCTGTTTTTGCAGCATCAGCTCTTGCTTTTCAAGCATGGTGTCCATCTTTGAGAGCATTAAATCCTGTTTTTCAAGCATTTTGTCCTGCTTTTCAAGCATCTTAACTCCAACCTGAACGATCTTTGAAAGCTGCGAAGTGTTAAAGCTCGCTCTGAACTTTTCGATGTCTCTGACTCTGCCTTTGAACTCTTCAACGCTTATCTCTTCAACCAAAGCATTTTCTGGTTTATTGCTTTTCACGAATTCAATGAACTGTTCCAGCTGCTCCTTATCGCCATCAACGAGAACGATTAAAGCTTCTTTTCCATTGATTTTTACATTTCTCGCGTCGAAGCACGGAATGAAAAGCGAGTCAGCTTCTTCAAGAAGAAAAAGGCGATAGCCGACTTCGTGAACCTTTCCCTTGATCGTTATCTTGATAGCCATAAAAGAATTTTTTTATAGTCTTTAAAACTCTTTCCATAATCTTTTAATTACTCATGAGTATCATGGATCCATCTCATGGGGGTTAAACATCTTCCGTTCGCTTTTTTCATCACAGAACTTCACAGGCCAAGGATCTTTGTTGAGCTCGGGGTTCACACAGGAAACTCTTTTTCTGCTTTCTGTCAAGCTGTAAAAGCGCTAAATCTGAAATGTTCTTGTTACGGAGTTGACAACTTTAAAGGAGATCCGCATTCAGGATTTTACGATGAATCAGTTTATTTAGAAGTAAATAACTACATAACTGAAAATTATGGGGACTTCGCTCAAATAATGAAAATGGATTTCGATGAAGCTTTGCAGTATTTCAGCGATGGAAGCATAGATCTTTTGCACATCGATGGCTATCACACTTATGAAGCTGTTAAACACGATTTCGAAAATTGGATTAAAAAGATGAGCTATCGCGGGGTGATTTTGCTTCACGATACGCAAGTGAGGAGGAATGAATTTGGAGTGTGGAAGTTATGGGAAGAGTTGTCTAAGAGATATCCATCCTTAGTTTAGAGGAGACATTTTAGGGAATGATTGATTCGAGACCATAAAAAATTTTTATTCCAAATTCATGGATTCATCTCGTAAGCATCCTTCAGTGCATAAACTTCGCCGAGAACTTTTTCAAATCGCTCAGCATTCGCAACTGGCGACTTTACCATCTTTCTGCAGAACTCCTTCTGCTTCTCTGTGGCGCTTGGCTTTGCCATTAGCTCTACCGCAAACTTGGAGAAGTCTCTGACAAAGATTTCAAAGATCTGGTCGAGCAGTTCATCGCTAACATCGTAAAGTCCTGCGTAGACTTTCTTAGCCTCAATGATAAGCTGTCCGTAGACAAGCAAGGTGAAAAGCTCGCCAAGAGTTGCTAAGAAGTCAAAATCCCTCATTTGCTCAGCACTCGGCGGAGCTTTGGCGATCAAATCTCTAAAGCAATCTATCTGCTCCTTGAAAACGTTCACATTTGGCAAGTCAACTTCTGCATAGACTTTTCGATAGTCGTGGAATCTTACCTTTTCAAGTCCTCCAGCAGTTCCTTGGTTGAATAAGAACTCGTCGTGCTTTGCAACATCCATCTTTGGCACTTCAGCGAACTCTGCAGGATTAAACAAGTAATTGTAGAGGAATTTCAGGATTAAAGCCATGTTCACATGCACAGTCCCTTCAAGCTTTGGCAAAGCTCGAATGTATCTCGTTGCCATCTCGAAGTATGTGTCCTTCTCAAAGCCCTTCGCAGCTATCACGTCCCAGAGAAGGTTTATCACTTCCTCACCTTCTCTTGTAACCTTCGACTTGACCAATGCGTTGTAAAGCAAATAACGCCTATCGTTCAGCGATGCAACTCGCATGTAATCGCAAGCCCTTCTTGCAAAGAGCTTCATCGCAAGCAGCCTGCAGTAAGCGTCGACAAAAAGCCTTTTGATGTGCGGAAAGTCCGTTACGTGGATCCCATAAAGAACTCGCTTTGAAGCATGGTTTAAAGCTTCGTAGAAAGCATGGGTGCAGATTCCAATTGAAGCCCAGCCAAGGTTAAACTTGCCAACGTTAACTGTGTTAAGAGCAGCATCCCAAGATTCTTCACCCTTCTCAAGAATGTCTTCTTCGCTAACAGGATAATCGTGGATCAGGAAATCACCTACAAACATTTGCGAAGCGACAACGTTTTTTATCAACTCGTAGTATCTCTCATCTCTACGCAACGCAAAGAAAACAAATCTTCGCTTGTCCATGTCATAAGGCAAGCTTCCGTCGGGCTCAGCGAACCTTGCAAAGGTCGATATTATGCTTGCCACGTTTGAGTTGCCGATGTAGTATTTTCTGCCGTAAGCCTTCCAAGTTCCATCTGGTTGCGGAATAAGTTTAGTCTCAGTTGCATAAATATCAGCACCATGCTCTCGCTCTGAAAGCCCAAAGGCAAAAACCCCGCCGTTCTTGAGCATCTCTGCAACTTCTCTCTTTATCTTCTCATTCTTGCTCATCCATATGGGCCCCAAGCCAAGAATTGTCACCTGCCAGGTATACCAGTAAGCAAGGCTGTAGAAAGCCAAAACCTCATTGTAATCGCAAATTCGCCAAGTGTCCCAGCGAGTTTCGCCATTGCTGAACTCTGGCGGAGTTAAAAAGGTGTAGAAGATCTTGTTTTGTTTCTGGAACTCCAAAAAATCGTCATACCATACCATTTTCCTGTCGTTCTCCTTAAGCTTTGCTTTACCCATGCTCTCAAAGAATTCGATCGTCTTCAGGATCAGCTCTCTTGCCTTCTCATCCAAATGTTCTCCTTTGAACTTCTTGGGGTTTAGAAGGATCATGCTCAAAAACTGACTGGTGAATTTATAAAGGTAGCGAAAAGCAAAGCTGGCTCTTGAAATCTCCGCTCATGCATTTGGATATCCAAGGTGCGAAGCTCACATCCTGCTTTAAAATTCAAAGAAGAAGTAATCGGTTTAGAAAATTATCCAAACAACCGCTACTAAAATAGGTGTCGCAATCGCATTTACAGCAATTCCAGCCAAAACAAGCTTTGAAGCAAGCTTAACTGGGAATATTGAAGCGTAGAATGGCAAAGAATGCCTTGGATAATCCATTATGGCTATAAAGAGGAACCTACCTATCAAAAGGGCAATTAGAGATTCCTTAACACCAATCAGACCATTTCTCAAAAACTCTCCCGCAGTAAGCACAGCGGACATGGGGCTGAAGATGTGTATGGAGATCAAAGCTGCGAAGTTTGAGGAGAAGCCAAGTTGTTTCGTGTAAATGTCTATGTTCTCGGAAACAGCATCGAAGAAGCCTAAAAGCAAAAGAACTGAGATGGCGACAGTTATGATCACATACCTAAAAACAACCTTTTTGGTCATATCAAAGGCGGATTTTAAGGACGCTTTTATGGCATCGTTCCTATTCTTCGAATTCTGATCCAGCTCAAGCTCGATTTCTTTCCTCTTAACCTTCAATCTGCCATAAGCAATGCCGATAAGCATGCAGATGAATGCTGAAATGAAGCTTAATACTATGTAGATTGAGCCTACATAGAGACCCAAAGCAGCTATGGAGACTGGCAAATAATAGCGAAAAAGGAAAAAGACTGTCGAAAAAGGTCTTGTTACGAGTTTATAGGCAATAACTGCTGAATCATCAACTCCATTCTTTTCCCTTAAAGAACCCACGATGCTTAAGCCCCCTCGAACATCGACTGTTGAAATTATTGCTGGAATTGCGAAAACCGTTGGCAGATTTGCAAATCTCATTAGTGGGGCTAAAGGCTTCGAAATCAGCCTTGCAAAGCCGAATTCAAGGGCTAAGTTGGCTAAAAATACACCAGTAAAGCATGCTATAGCCATCGTTATTACTGAGTATGCCAAGTTTACGGGTTCCACTCTACACCCTCAAGATCTGTGCATTTGTAATTTCCGAAATTAGCTCGATATAGCTTGGCGAAGGATCGAAAGCCTTGGTTCTTGTGTCGTAGATTTCAAGTTTTACACCCTCTTTTGCTATTAAACTGCAAATTCTCCTTATATCTTCTTCAACTCTATCGAACATTGAAACATTCGCCTTACCATCGCTGATCAGAATTCCGTTTACCTTTATGTTCCTTTTCTTCAAACTTCTTGCGATGCAAAGTAGTCTGAAAAGTGCGGAAGCAAGAGGAGTCTTTCCTCCTGTTGGGATGTTTTCGATAGCATCAAAAACCTCCTCATACTTCCTTGTAGGGCTAACAATTACCTTTGCTTCATTGCCATTAAAAACGATCAGCGAAAGCAGATCTCTGCGCTTATAAGAGTTTTCAACGATCTTCTTTGCTACCCCCTTTGCTATGCTTATCCTTTTCTGCAAAGCCATGCTACCGCTTGAGTCGAGCAGGATTGCAGTTACCTTTGGAGCCTTCGCCTTTCTCACATTTACCCTTATGTCCTCCTCCCTTATCTCCAAAGGATATCCCCTGAGCATCGCAGAGTTTAGAGTTGCAAAGAGGTTTATGTCTCTCGCATCTTTAATTGGCAGTGTATATGAAATGGGAATGCCCAAAGGTTTTCCGATGAGCGTTAGCCTGCAATCCCTTGAACTTCTGTTTCCAGCGTTTTTTGCCTCCTCTTTACAGCATCTTTTTTCGATTTCAACGTTCGCAGCTTCAAACCTCATTTCAGAATTTCCTACAGAACTCTGATCCTTTTGTTGAACCATACTTTCTTTTTCCATTGGTTTGTTCTCTGATCTCTGTTCGCTTGTTAATTTCTCCTGCCTCTGTGGTATTTGTGGCATCTGAGGTTTCTGGAAAGGTCTCGACTTTAGTCTATGTGGTAGCGTTAGCTCCATAGCCTTGTTTAGATCTTCTATGCTCACCTTCTTTCTCCCAGCTAAAGCTGCGATTGCCTTTGCTGCTTTAACAGTCGCTATCTCCGCTCTATGCGTTTTTATGCCAAGCTGTATGATCGTTTCAACGAGAAGTTTCAAAAGCTCTTCTTCGATCTCAACCTCGCCAAGAATTTCCTTCGCCTTAACAATCGAAGCTCTCAGCTTTTCGTCTTGCTTTCTGTATTTCTCGTAAAAACCCTGTGGATCCTTCTGAAATTCTGTGACCCTTTTAACGATCTCGATTCTTTCTTCAGCGTTCTGCGAAGCTTCTATTGCCACGAACATTCCGAATCTGTCCAAAAGCTGTGGTCTTAGTTCTCCCTCTTCTGGGTTCATTGAACCAACGAGTATGAACTTGCTCGGATGCTTCAAAGAAATTCCCTCTCTTTCAACGAAGTTCCAGCCCATCGCTGCTGAATCCAGTAAAACATCTGCGATGTAGTCTTCAAGCAGATTTACTTCGTCTATGTAAAGGATGTTTCTGTTAGCTTCAGCCAGAATTCCGGGTTGCAAAGCTCTTATACCCTCTTTTAAAGCCTTGCTGATTTCGATCGTCCCAACAAGTCTGTCGAGGGTTACGCTCAGTGGAAGGTCGATAACCCTCATCTTTCTCCTCGCAACGCTCAACTCACCTCTTTCAGCTCTCTCCCTACAGGCATCGCACATCTCTGCAATGTTGTGTGGATTGCAGTTGAAAGAACAGCCTTCAACAACCTCGATCTCAGGCAAAACCTGCGAAAAAGCCCTGACCATCGTCGACTTTCCCGTGCCCTTATCGCCACTGAGCAAAACTCCGCCAATCGTCGGATCGATCGCGTTGCAAATTAAGGCAAGCTTAGCCTTATCTTGCCCAACTATTGCTGAAAATGGGAAAAAGATCATTTTACCACCTCCTCAAGAATTCCATCCAGCTCCATAAACTTCTCAACCAGTTTACTTTTAGCTTCATCACTCGCTTTCCAGTAACCTCTCCTTTCCGCCTCGAGAAGCTTTTCAACGATCTCCTTGGTTGCGTAAACATTCAATTCCTTTAGCCTGTTAAACATATTCTCGTCGAGCACGAATCTTTCGGCAACTCGATCCCAGATCCAGTTAGCAACACCAGTCGTTGCGGAAAAGCCGAGCAGATTTTCAACCCTATCTGCGATCTTCTGCACTCCCAAAAACCTGTGTTTGAGCATTTCCTCAATCCACAACGGATTTAGAGTTCTCGTTACGCTTCCTTTTTCTATAGCATCACCTATACTTTCAACTTTCAAAATCTCAGTCGTGGAATCTGCAATAAGCATTTCAGGCTTTTGACCTTTTAGAATTTCTACGCTCTTCGCAATTCCACCAAAGAACTCGTAGTAGTGGTCCAGATCTGTTATTTCGTAATCGTTACTACTTCTAACTTGTGAGACGAGCTCAACCGTTTTAAGCAATTCCTTGAATTCTTCCCTTGCTTCAATACTATGGAAATTTCTGCCATATGCAAAGCACATCGAGCTTAAATAAGCTTCCACAAGCTGATCTTCCGAATTCCAAGCGCTATCTTCGACAAGCTGAAGCATTCTTGTTCCATATTCAGTCGCTCTCGGCCCAAAGATTCTGTAATTTCCGATTTTCTTGCTATGCTTTTTAACAAAGTTCATCTCCTCACTTTCTTCAAGTTCGGAAACAATTTTGAAGGCTTTGTCGAGCAAATCTATAACGTTTGGAAACATCTCTCTGAAGAATCCACAAATTGTAACCACAACGTCGATTCTTGGTCTTTTAAGCTCTTCAAGACTTCTTATCCTCAATTCCTTTTCCCAGGGTGTTTTATGAATTACTTCGACTCCCAAGTATTCAAAGATCTGTGCAACAGTCTCGCCGTAAGTTTTTGCGGTCTCAAAGCCCCATAAAACAACCGCAACAGTCTCAGGGTATCTTCCGTTGCTTTCGTAAAACCTCTTCAGCGTCTTCTCAGCGATCTTCTTACCTCTATCAACTGCTCCCTCAGTTGGCACTTTAAGCGGATCGAACGCATAGATGTTTCTTCCAGTCGGCAAAGCTTCGGGATTTCTTATAACATCTCCACCCACTGAAGGCTCAACGTATTTTCCATCAAGAGCTTCAAAAAGGTTCTCGATTTCCAGAGAATTGTCTACAAACTTCTTTGCCGTCTCAAAGCTCTCTTTTAGGACTTCCTCGAAATCTTTATTGATTTTCTCCCCAGACAAGAATCTCTCAACGATTCTCTCAGCTTCTTCTTCAAGCAATTTTCTTTTGCTCAGATTTTCAAGACTCCATCCTTTTTTATCAGCGAGAATTTTGGTTATCTTTCTCAAAGAGACTGCTAGCATGAAATCTTTCAGCTCTTTCTCACCGTATCTTTCGCCAATGACGTGCAGACCCTTCGGAATTATGGACCTCTTGAATTCATAGAGTTTCAGCTCAAGCTTATCGATGTCCTCTCCCAAATTGAGCTTTTTAGCCAAATCAATTATCTTTGTTTTAATTATTTCAGCTCCTCCACGAGCTTTTTCTTGTCTGTATTCCTCAATTAGGTCTTCAAGCTTCAAGTAGTCTTCATAAAGCCCAGAAAAAGTGTATGGCGGGGAGTTATAGCTTATCAGCGTTGAGTAAAGCCTTCTCTTTGCTATCGTAGCCTCAGAAGTGTTGACAACGTGATAAACATATATGCTTGGAATTGAACTAATGAGTAGATCTGGATAGCATTTCGAACTCAAGCCCACTTCTTTACCCTTCATGAGTTCCGCTGTGCCATGGGTTCCAAGGTGGATCACTGCGTCTGCTTTAAAGACCTTTTGAATCCAGAAATAGGTTGCAAGATACTGGTGGTGAGGTGGTTTTGTTTTATCATGGATTGCAGAGTAAACATCTTCTTCGCTGAACAGCTTTTTCCTTGCAGGCTGAACAACGATTGCAATATTTCCCAAAATTACTGCAGGTATTAAAATTCCGCTCTCATCGACCATTATGTCGCTAGGCGGTTCTCCAAAGGTCTCTATGATTTCTCTTTTCACGTCTTCTTCAAGAGTGCTAAAGAAGGAGATGTAATCCTCGATTGCCAACCTCGGGCAATCTATCATCTTCTCAGGAAGAGCATTTGGGTTAAAGAGATTCTTTGCAAGAAGTAGCTTCTCTATATCCACCTCCTGAACGCTATAGCCTCTTTTTCTGAGTTCCTTCAAGATCACCTCCAGGCTTTTGAAAGTGTCCAGATATGCTGCCTTTCCAAGATTTTCCTCTCCGGGTGGGTAGTTGTAGATCACTATCGCAACTCTCTTTTCTGAGTTCTGTTTTCTGCTCAGCAAAACCCAATTCCTCACCCTCTCTGCAAATCTCTCAACTCGATCTTCTATTGGAACCACTTCATCATTTCGCACACCACAAACCGGAATAGGCTCGACTGCACCATCCATCTCGGGCAAAGTAACACTTGCGAGCAAATTCACTGGATTTAGACCCCTCTCATGCTCTTGCCAGTCATCTATCTTCTGATTGAACATGAGGGCGGGAGTGAATAGCTTTGATTTTTCTTTTTTCAGCATTTCAATCGTCTTGGCTGGATCTCCACCGATTGGTCCACCGTTTAGTCTGAACCAGAGCAAGCTTATTATTGCATCAACTTTGCCAACTTCGTAGAGCTTTTCAAAGGCTTTTAGATTCAGAATCCCCTCGCTGAACACTGGAATTACGTTAAGATCTTTGAATTTTTCCGTGAGCATCTCAAGAGTTTTTATACAGCTCTCAAAGTGCATCCCTCCGTAGAAAAGTATCCCGACTGTAGGTTTTTCGGGATTTATTTTTGGAGTGTAGCTAAATCCGCAATCTGGATGGTAAAAGCCATATTCAGGAAACTCTTCAGGCTCTTTAACTTCAACTTGCATTCCCTTAACTTTGCAGAGATGGAGAAACATATTTCTGTAATTTTCAAAGCCAGCGTTCGACCAGTATCGTAAAGTTTTTATATAATCTCTTGCATCTTTAAGAACTCCGAAGGGTAAAATTTTACCGAGCATTTCAATGCTTTTCTGCATCATCTCAATTCTCTTCTTTATGCTTTCGGGATTCGTGATCTCTGAAGCTACCTTTGCAGGCATTCTGAACTTTCCAAGCTTTGCTTTTGACATTAAAGTGCTACCACCTATTAAAACAATCACATCCTTGTCTTTGAAGTCAATCTCCTTCAAAATCGCAGGATCGCCGCGAACGTCGAGCAAAATCAGATCGGATTTATTCACTAAATTCTGAAGCTCCTCTCTATCATATTTCCAGAGATCATATGAATAGATCAGCTCAACACTGCATAGATCTTTTACCGAACTTATTGCAGTCTTCAAGCTTCTGTTAACGATCGTCGAAACAAGCAGTATTTTCATAACTCCACCGCTTTTCTCTTCACAGCCTCAACATTGCTAAAAGCCGGATCTCCCAGAATCGCAGACTCGTTAACTCTGCTCATGTCACCAACTGAAGAAATCTTGGAAACCTCTTGATCGAGCTTAAGCAGTATTGGATTCAGTTTTGCATGTGCAATTTTCATTTTATCACCTCAAAAGCCTTTTCCAATTCCTTAAAATTCTGCTTCCAGCCTTCAACGTCTTCAGAATTCAAGAATCTAATTTCTCCACCCTGAACGTCACCAACGAGATCTTCTTCAAGAATTCCCTCGATCTCAGCATAAATTTCTCTGATCCTTCTTAACCTTTCTTCGCTCGCTTTCCAGAGTCCCCTTTCTTTCGCCTCCACAAGCCTTCTTGCGATCTCTTCTAAAGCATAGACGTTGTTTTCAACGAAGAATTTTTTCATCTCCTCGTTCAGCACATAATTTTCAGCGATCTCATCAAAAACCCAGTCTTCGACAAGCTTTGTCGTCGCAGACCATCCATAGAGGTGAAGAATTTTCTTAGAAAACTCGTTAGCCCCCCTGTAGCCATGCTTTTTCATCTCCTCAATCCAGCGATCATTTAGAAGTTTTGCCCTAACGATCCTTTCGATCTCATCCTTCATCTCTCTGATCTCAGCATTAGTTATCTCTCTGGTGTCAACTACAACGATCTCGGGCTCTTTTCCTTTAATTTCTTTTACTGCATTGTAGAAACCGCCCTGATAGGAGAAATGGCAACAGCAGTTCAATAAATCATGCTCATCGCTTATCTGATTCCTTGTAATAACTTCAACGTTTTTTAAATTCAAGATCAAAGCTTCAGGAGAGAATTCACCCCTGAATTTATCGCCGTAAGCATAGGCACTCCAGTGAATCCAAACTTTTGCAAGATCTTCATCGCTTTTCCATGCGGAAGCTTCAACCGCATAATTAACTCCTGCTCCGTAAGCTCCGGGCTTGCACCCCCAAACTCTGCATTTTGCAAATTCTTCGCTTATTCCAAGCTTTGAAAGCTTCTCCAATTGCTCAAAATAGTGTTTTCTTACGAAGTTCATCTCCAACGGCTCATCTAAGGCGATGATCTTTGCAACCGCTTTTTGAATAAGATCAGCGTAATTTGGCAGAGTGTCTCTGACGATTCCAGTGATTCTGACGCAAACGTCAATTCTCGGCCTTTTAAGTTCTTCAAGCGGAATTACTTCAATTTCCTTTACAGCGTTGTTGATCCAGACTGGTCGAACGCCGAGAAGGTAAAGAATTTGTGCCAGTTGTTCTCCATCAGCCTTATAGCCATCGATGCTCATAAGCCAGTGTCCAACGCTTTCAGGCCATTTTCCATGCTTTTCTAAGTAATGTGCAAGCAATTTTTCCGCAGTCTTCACGCCTATTTCCCATGCTGCTCTTGTTGGCAACGCAGTTGGGTCAACGCCATAGAAGTTTCTTCCGGTAGGCAAAATCTCGATCTTTCCTCTCGTTAAAGAACCTGATGCACCGGGTTCCACGTAGTTTCCAGAAAGAGCTAAAAAGAAGTTTTCGTATTCCTTTAAAGCCTTCATCCTTTTTGCTATCTCCAAAGCCCGTCTAAAAGCCCCTAAGACCTTATCATCGATTTTAAGCTTAAAACAACTTTTCAATTCGAGCAAGTTTTAACACCTCCTCGTTGAGAATTTTTTCAACCAAGTCTGGCTCAACTTCTTCAACGTTCATTTCCAGCAATCTTCTGATCGTGTTAACAGCAAGCCTATGCAAAAGGCTGAGGGTTTGAGAATTCGTGATTCCCAAAGAGTTAAGCTTGCTCGGATTTTGTTTAAGCTCCTCGTAATTAAAGCCGAGAGCTTCCGCAAGAGCTCTCCTGATCGAAGCACACTCGTGGGTGTCGAATGCCATCGTTGTTGCAATGTAATCTGCAAGCTTTTCCTCTCTTAAATTGCCGAAGATATGCAGTCCGGATTCAATTTGCGTCTCTCTAACTGCGCTCAGGTAGTGATGGATATCCTCTAATGCCCGATCTTTGCGAAATCTTATGTTTGCCTTTTCAGCTTTTTCAATTATTTCTTCATAGATTTTCTCAGCTCTCGAAACTTCTCCTAAATTCTCTGCATTCTTGTATTGTGCAATGAGGTTTTCGAGATCTTCAAAGATCTCAGCAAGCTCCATGGGCGGATAAAGGTGGTCTATTATTGTTGCATAGCTCCTCCGCTTTGCAATCATCCCCTCCATTGGATTTGAGACCGCATAAACATAGACATGCGGAACATCGTCAACGCTGATCTCAGGCCAGCATGCTGGCGATAAACCAACTCCTTTGCCCGGACGGAATTCGAGATAGCCATGGGTTCCGAAGTGGATTAGCAGATCCGCTCTGAAAACCCTTGTTAGCCATCTATATACCGCAAGCCATTGATGCGGCGGAGCTATTGTTGGCTCATGCAGAATTCTGCAAACGCTTCCATCGCAAGCACTTCCCGCACAACCAAACTTTGGCTGAGTCAAGACGACTACATTTCCAAACTTAAGCCCCGGAATCACGAATTTACCTTCATAAACCATCCCCACGAACTCCTTCTTCACTTTCTTCTCAAGAACATCCTTTGGATCTCCCCAGTCCTTCAGAAGTTTAGTCTTAGCCTCCTCAGGCAGTTCATTTAGCCAGGCAGAGTAGGTTTCGTAATCAACGAAATCAATTGCTCCGCCTTTTGCTACAATTTCCTCAACGCTTGTCCATCTGAACTCGCTTATCGCTTTTCTTTCCAAGAAAATCTTTATGAGCTCTTTTCCATTCTCAGGAACATTTTCAACTGTGTAGCCATTCTCTTTTAGCTTTTTGAGCAATCTAACAACGCTTTCTGGCACGTCTAAGCCAAGACCAACCCCTATGTTTGCCTCAACGCTATGGCATGGTGGATTTATAAGAACGATCGCAATCCTTCTCTCTTCAGGTCTCTTTTTCCTAATTTCAACCCATTTCTTAACTCTTTTAGCGATGAATTCCGCATGAGGATCAAAAGCAACGTATTTCCTCGATCCATCTTCCTCAAGTTCAGAGAAAACGTAGACAATTGGTTCAATCAAACCATCGAGCTCAGGCAAAATGACGTTGTAAACTTGGCTGAGGTAGTCTATTGAGTTGGAATTTTCCCATTCTTCAACGCTCTGATAGAAAGAGGTTATTGGATTTATTATTGGCACATTCAAATTCTTTAACAACCCTATGTCTTTTGTGAGCGAAAATGACGTTAGATTCACGATCGCTTCAACTAAACACTTCTCTTTTTCGAAAAAGAACTTCTTTATACTTTCCTCGACACTTGGAATTTCTATCTGCTCATCCTGATATTTCCTTGCAAAAACCGCTATTACTCCAAGCCCCTGAGCTTCAATCGCTTTTATGAGCTTTTCAACGTATTCTACTGCTTTGTAAAGCAAGTGCTCCCTGTAGAAAAGAACCCCAACCAAAGGGGAGCTTGAATACACTCCAAGGTAATCTTCCACGCTTTCAAATAAACCAAGCGTGGGATGGTAAATTCCATGCCATGGAATTCGCATAACCTCTGGAACTTCCACACTGAGTCCGAGGCATCTTAAAATTAGATTTATTAGCCCTCTGAAGTTCTCTCTGCCACCGTTTATCCAGAATTCTCGAACTTTAAGCAGAGCATCAGCTGGACATTTCGAAGGGATTTCAGAATGGACTGAAAAGACGAGTTTGTCTTGGAGAACTTTTTCAAATTCTGCGGGAATTTCTCTGGAGTAAACAAAGATTGCGTTTGCTTTTTTAATCTCTTCGAGATGCTTAAGGCAATCAGCCTGAGTTGTAACGATAAATTCGAATTTGTGCTTTACCGATTCTTCCTCAAGAACTTCTCTTAGCGTTGGAATCGCTATGGAATTGTAGCCAATTATAAAAGCGATCCTCATTTTACCACCTTCGGAACGACAAATCTAAAACCATTAGCGCTTAGCAATTCAACTTCAACCCCATAAACCCTTCTTATCAGCTCTTCTGTTATGATCTCCTCAGGAAAACCTATGCACTCGATCTTTCGATTGTGAACCAATGCAATCCTGTCTCCGTATTTCTGGGCTAAGTTTGGATCATGAAGTGTTATTATTGCGGACAAATTTCTTTCTTTCACAAGTCTTCGGATCGTTTCAAGGACTCTATGCGTGTTCTTGAAGTCCAAATGAGCTGTTGGCTCATCGAGAAGCAAAATCTTTGCCTCACTTGCTAAAGCTCTTGCAATTAAAACAAGTTGCCTTTCTCCACCGCTAAGCTCCGTATATGCTCGATCTGCAAAGCTTTCAATTCCCACAATTCTAAGCGATTCCATTGCAATCTCGTAGTCTCTTTTGCTTGGTGTTGAAAACAAGCCAATATGAGGCGTTCTGCCAAGCAAGACAAAATCTATAACTTTGTATGGAAAAGGCGGTTTATGATCCTGCGGAACGTAGCCAAAGAGCTTTGAAACTTCCTTTTCCTCCATCTTTAGAATTTCCTTCCCATCCAAAAGCACAACTCCACCGAAGGGCTTAAGGATCTTGTTTATGCACTTCAAAAGCGTTGATTTTCCGCAACCGTTTGGGCTGAGAGGGGCAAAGATTCCACTCCCATTCAGGCTAAGGTTCAGCGAATCGAGTTCAATATTTGGGCATGCAATCTCCGGATCCTTAACTTTCAGAGCCATACTTCCTCACGATATTAACACGAATAAAGACTCTTAGTTTAATAGATGCTAAATATATGCACCGCACTTTAGTTTTTTTGTTACTTAAATCCATAAATTTGTTATTAAATAAGCGTTATTTAAACATTTCGAAAATAATTTAATTGATTGACACAATGTTTATCCAAAAAGGTTGAGAAAAAGATTAACAATCTATAATCAATTCCAAAAATTTTGACGCCAATAACTCAACACTTCTCTTGCATGTAGATTTTATCCACATATTCGGCTGAAACTTCGGGGAGCAGTTTTTGTCTTTCTTGGCATTAGATATTCAGAAACTAGAGAGAAGTATTCAAATTGTTCAGGATTCTCAGCTTGAATGATCCCCATTTCTACAGCTGAAGAGAAGGAAACAATTTCAAGAGCCAAAATAAACTTTTGAGACTCAAAGCAAGGTATTGAGATTTTTCAAACATAGCTTTCAATTTGTGATTGAAATTCGGATAATGATCTCATGAGGAGGAGTTGAAACTTCAATAATTATGACTTAATAATAAAATCCAAAAATTTGTCAGCTCTTTCTTTCTCTCTCCTTTTTTCTCATATATACCCCAATCTCTCTGTCAGATTTAAATGTCCCTAAAGTGGAGACTCCTTCCTGATCCTCCAATTTTTGAACGCCTTTTTCAACTTCGCTCTTTATGCTTTTTCTCCTCTTTTTCTGCTCTTCCAACTTTTCTTCAAAATCATTTTCCATCTTCATAGCCTAAAATATAGTTTAGAAGAGAGAAATAAATACTTTTGTTTCGATTTTCGTTTTAAGAAAAACCCAAAAAGCTAAGTTTAAATACTTGGCATTTTAAATTCGGTATGGAAAAAGTAAAGCTGACTTTTGACGGAGAAGTGGCAAGAATCAGCCTTAATCGACCTGAGAAAAAGAATGCTCTCAATGAACAAGTTTTGAGTGAGCTTAGAGAAGCGGTGGATGCTGTAAAAAACTCTTCTGCAAAGATTTTAATTTTATCAGGAGAAGGAGATACCTTCTGTGCTGGACTGGATCGCGATTTGCTGATCAATCTGACGCAGAAAGGTGGATTGAGTGATGAAGAGCTAAGAATGCTTATCGATAACGTTCAAAAGCTTATATACGATCTCAGAATGCTGAAAATCCCAGTAATCGCCGCGGTTCAGCGTTATGCAATTGGTGGGGGAATGCAGTTGGCTTTGACTGCGGACATTCGCATAGCGACTCCCGGGACAATTTTCTACTTGAGAGAGCCAGAATTTGGAATAATTCCTGACATGGGAGCATTGCAAATACTACCAAGGCTTGTAGGCGATGGAATTGCCAGAGAAATGGTTTTTACAAGACGTCAGATCACTGCAGAAGAAGGTAAAACAATCGGATTAGTTAATGAGATTTATCAAGATCTTGAGGTTGGAATAAGAGAATACACTCAGAAACTGCTCTCGGTGCCCGCATACACGATTGCAGAGGCGAAGGCTATTCTGGAGAGAAGCTGGTATCTGAGCTTTGAAGAGAGCATTAGAGAAAATAAAGAGGCACAGCTCAGATGCATTAAGGAGTCTCTGAAAAGGTTCCAAAAATTGTAATCCCAACTTTTTTAGGTTTTTCATTTGTAATTCCATCGAGCAAAAAACTTAAAAATACCTTTTTATATGTAGTGTATGGTATCTCAAATTAAAGTCATCGAGAATTTATGTGACAAAAATGTTGAAAGCGTTGTAGAGACATTCAGAGATGATAACTTTTACAAGGTGAAAATTATTTCTCCCTGCCCAAAAATTCAGCTTTTTGCTAAAAAGATTGAGGAAATGAAATGGGACACAAAGCAGATTTATGAGTTAAGCATTTACAATATCTGGTTAATTGCGAAGAGTTTTGGAGTCAAACCTTTTTGCCCAATTCCCACAGCAGTAATGAATGCGATCTGGCTTGAAGCGGGACTCATCGCGGAATCAGTTGCTTTGAGCACAACAACGAAGTTCAATCTTTCGAAAGGAGAAGCAACAAAGCTTGAACTGGAACTTCCGATATGTGGTTATTTTGCCACGATAACCGCAGAGTCGACTCCAGCAAAGAAGGTGAAGATAAAAATTGAAATCCCGTGTCCTGATGTAAATAAATACCTCGCAGGGATCGAAAACAGACCCCTCCGAGAGCTGGAAGACTGCGATCAAATATACAGCCTTTCAAAGATTACCGATGAGAAAACCTGCTATATTCCCGTAGCGGTATGCATAGCTCATGCGATTCAATCTAAGAAGTTGGAAGCTAAAGATGGTGGGACAATTGTAGAAATAACGATGAGTAAACGATAACCTTTAAAGATTAGCTAATATCCAAACTATTTATTATGTAGATTTTTTATTGAGTTATTATTAATTTTGATAGTTATTTCTCGTCAATATATGTTTAATATATTAGTAAAAATTTTTTGAAATTCAAATTTTCCTAACTGAAATCAGATTTTTTTGATAAAAAATTTTATATTCTACAAAATGAGCTTAATATGGATAAAAAGGAGGTGTTGAGAAATGGTTGTTAGAAGATATACGTCGATGGCTTACAAAAACCCCGACGACATAGTGTTTGGCAAAGCGGTGTATCCAGTATACGAGCGCTTCGGCGTTCCGATTGGTGCGGGCTTTGTTGTGCCAGAGATTAAAGTGGCTCCAAAGCCCGGGAGCGAAAAAGATCTTGAGACATTTGTAAAGCATCACAAGGAATTCACAGAAGAGATCCTAAAGCTATGCCTACAGCTTGGGTTCAATTACATAATGATCGAGCAGGAACACGTGTTCCAGCAGACCTATAATCCAAACTACGCTTACGAAACCGCACATGCACAAGTGGAACTTGCGGAGAAATACCATAGTGAGTATGGAATTGGTGTAACAATCAGACATACTATTGGAGACATAAGAAAAGCGGAAGCTGAGGGAGGTTTAAGAGAGAGCGATCTTACTAAGAGAATGTTCGAGTCCTTTGAGCAGGCCGCTGCAGCAGGTGTTGGTGATCTTGCCATTGAAACACTCGGCGGTAAAGAAGTTGTTGACTACGCTGTTGCAAGAGGAGACATAAAAGGAATTCTATTCGGAATTGGAGTTTGTGGAAGCGAGGACATGGCTTGGACTTGGCCACAGATCGTTAAGATTGCAAATAAATATGGCACGATTCCCGCGGGAGATACGAACTGCAGTGGTGCGAACACCGTGATGTTCTTGGCGGGCGGGTTAATGGATAGGGAAGTCTCGCACACAATGGCTGCCCTTGCAAGAGCTATTGCTGGAGCAAGAAGCCTTGTGGCAGTTGAAGCGGGAGCAAGAGGTCCGCTGAAGGACTGTGGCTATGAGAACCCGATCATTAAGGCAATCACTGGAGTTCCAGTCTGTATTGAATGCACGAGCATTTGCGCCTGTGCCCATATCGACGTGATGGGCAATCTGAACAGGGCAATCGGAGACGTTTACTCGAATGAGTCTGTGGAGTATCATCAGGAATTCGGTGGTAGCACCGCCGAAGTCTGGACTGCGGTTACAGGCAACGCTGCAGCTCTTTCGAACACCGCGTTGCAGGCAAAACAGGAAAAGATCCTTAGAGACTTGCTAACGTATTCTGACATGTATAGAGATCCTCAGGGGCTAATATTGTCCTATCCGAATGCATACAGAATTGGAAAAGTCATAACGCAGTATGGCAAAGATCCTTACTTGAGAGCGAAGTATGCTGCGATTGAGGCGGGCAACATAATCTTGGAGGCTGCTGAGGCAAAGAAGCTCAAGCTTTCACGCTGGGAACTTGAAACACTCAACAAGGCAATGGAAACACTTAAGGCTTTGCCAGATGATGCGGATAAGTTCATAGATGACTGCCTTAAGGAATACGCAAACGTCCCATACTTCAATCCAAAGAACTATGGATGGTAAAGAGGGCTCTCTAATTTTTTGAGGTGAAGAGTATGGGACCAAAGAAGAGAGTGATCACAGCACTGACAGGCGGTGTGCCTGACAGGGTTCCAGCGTCATGCGTTACCCAGCTTGGCATAGTGGATGCAATGGCTGCTGTTAACGCTTATTTCCCTGAGGCGCATAAAAATGCAGAGAAGATGGCAAAACTCGGCTCCGCTTTATGGGAGTTGGCAAAGCTTGAAGCGGTAAGGGTTCCGTTCTGCCTTACAGTTATAGCGGAAGCTCTTGGCTGTAAAATCGATTTTGCAACTCAAGAAAGGACGCCTTCCGTAAAGGAACATCTCGCGAAGCCCGAGAAAGCAGAAATTCCGGATGACTTCCTTGAAAGGGGAAGAGTTCCAGTAGTCAGAGATGCTTTAAAGATCTTAAGAAGCACCGTCGGAGACCAGCTACCTATAATTGTGGGCATGGAGGGACCATTTACCCTTGCGGGTCACTTGGCTGGAACAGAGCAGCTTGTTTCCTGGTGTCTGACAGCAACGGAGAAAGTTAACACTCTCATGGAAGTTACGACTGAAGCGGTCACGATGTATGCAAAATACATGCTTAAAGCGGGAGCGGATATTGTGACGATTGCAGATCCAACCGCTTCGCCAAATCTGATCGATCCCGCGATGTTCAAGACACTTGTAAAACCAAAACTTGCTGAATTGGCTGAAAATGTAGGCGGAATCACAGTGCTACACATCTGTGGAGACGTTTCCAAGATCCTAAGCGATATGGCTGAATGTGGATTCAATGGGCTTAGCATTGAAGAAGCGGTGGACGTTGCAAAAGCGAGAAGAATTGTTGGAGACGACGTAGCCCTTGTTGGCAATGTATCCGCAAGCAAAACTTTGCCTTTTGGCACTTCCGAAGCGGTAAAGGCTGAGTCGCTCAAAGCTCTGCAAAGCGGTGTCGATGTTTTAGCTCCGGGCTGTGGTTTACCACCAATAACACCGATTCAAAACGTTGTTGCAATGGTTCAGGCTGCAGAAGCATGGAATCAGCCAAGGAGGAAATTGGCGGTTGCAGAGGCTCTTACTCCCGAAATGGCAAAAGCTATAGGATTTGGGATTGGAGAAGCGTTGGGTAAGATGATTTATGAAAGGTAAAAGTTTGGAGGTGTTTTAGATGGAAGGTCGTGAAATTGGTTGGGCGATGGTTGAGGGAATAATTGCGGGATTGAAACCATCCGTAAAGGAAGAAGCGATAGACTTTGACAAGATCTTTGTTAGGTATAACGTGCTTGAAGAGGAGAAGAAGCTCGGCTTGAAGCCTGAAGAACTCGTAAAGGATATAATGCCAAAGGATGAGCCGTGGAAGACAATTGCTTATGCAGTATTTAAAGGCGATGCAAAGACTGCCCTTGAAGAAACAAAGAAAGCTCTCGAAAAGTTCTCGCCAAAAGAAATCGTAGACAAGGGCTTAGCTCCGGGAATGCATGCGGTTTCAAAGCTCTACGACGATGGGATCTACTATTTGCCACAGGTTATGCTCTCCGCAGATGCCATGAGCGCTGCGGTGCAGTTCATTGAGCAGAAAGTTGGAGCGGGGAAAGTTGAGAAGAAGGGCAAAGTTGTAATGCATGTCGCAGAAGGAGACATACACGATCTCGGCAAGAACCTCGCAAAGGTATTCTTGGTAGCGGATGGCTGGGAAGTTATTGATTTGGGCAGAGATGTGCCAGTTGATGAAGTAGTTAAGGCTGTTGAGAAGCACAAACCAGTAATGGTCACCGGAACCGCTTTGATGACAACAACAATGACTGCATTTCCAAAGATTGCAAAGAAGCTCATTGAAAAGGGAATAAAGATTCCATTCATCTGCGGTGGTGGAGCGGTTAACGAGGACTTCGTGAACACATTTGAACTTGGAGTGATTGCAAAGAAGGCTCATCAGGCGCCAAAGTTCGCTGAGGCTGCAAAGAAAGGCATTTCTTGGGAAGAACTTCGTGCTAAATGGCACGAAATTGCTCCCGCATAATTTTTTAATTTTTTATTGAAGAGGTAAAATGGCATGTCTTTTGCCATATATGCCGACCTTGGACTCTTAGGTTTAGCAACTTTGAAATTCGTAAGCTTTGGGTATAATTATATGGCAACCTTTAATTTAAATTTATTAGGTGTTTGAATGCAAAGAGCCATTATAATGAGCGGATTTTTGGGGAGCGGAAAAACAAGTCTTATTTTAAGGCTTGGAAAATACTTTGCAGAAAATTTAGGCAAGAAAGCTGTAATAATTGTAAATGAGATTGGCGAGATTGGAGTTGATGGCGATTTTCTGAAAAAGCTTGGAATGAATTCCTACGAGATTACAGAAGGATGTATATGTTGCACTCTTCACAGGGACTTGGAATCAACCATTTCTGATGTGCTTTCTTCAATTAATCCCGATTTTGTTTTGATAGAGCCAACGGGGATAGCATTTCCGTCTCTCATAAGGAAAACCATGCGGAAAGTTGGCATGGATGCACTCGTTATAGGTGTTGCAGATGCTAAAAGGTTTGTAAAGCTTTACAGCGACTCAAGAGAATTCTTGGAAAGACAGCTCAGGGAAGCGGAGATCATTGCGGTTAATAAAGTAGACACAGTCAGCTCTAAAGCGGAACTAAATCTTCTGGTTGAGCTCATTAAACAGATCAGTCCGAATTCTGAGATCGTATTCACGTCAGCAAAGACCGGTGAAGGTTTTGATAGTCTTGTAAAACTTTTGGAGCTTCCTTTACGGATTGAAGGCAAAATAGAAGAATTTTTAGATTCTACTGCTGAGTCTGGGGCTTCATGGTATTCTGCCAAAGTTCTAATAAAGTTCAAAAAGCCTGTTGCGGGTGTTGAGTTAAAAAGGCTGGGAGTTGAAATGTTCGATAGAATAAAAGTCAGAGCGGGAAAAATTCAGCACTACAAGATGCTCATTTCTGCAGATGGAGCACTAAAGTTTGGTGTTACTGGTAAAGACGAGTCTGTAAGCGTCGATGGAGAACTTGTGGGTTGGTTTGTTCAGTCTAAGCTAAATGTCCTTTTAATCGATAAGGAGCTCTCTACAGAGCAAATTAGAAGAATATTCGAAGAAGAGCTCATGAAGCTGGCAGAAGATCTTGGTTTTAATTTTGAATTCATAGAGCACGAGCACGGGGCTGATAGCGAATGATTGGCGTTGCGATCGATCTTGGAACAAGCGGGTTCAGGGCTCAGGCAATTAATCTGGAAAATGGAAGCGTGATCTCGACTGCAATCACCCTCCATCACCCACTGCCCGGGATCAACGTAATGGATCATCTTACTTTTGCTATAGAATATGGGCTTGAGCTGGCACACTCTATAGTCATAGATGCGGTAGATAAACTGCTGAAAAAGCTCAGAATAGACTTAAGAGAAGTTGAAAGAATTGCGGTTAGCGGTAATCCAACCCAGCTTTCCCTATTTCAGGGAATAGAGATTAGAGATCTGGCATTCGCTGGAGAAAAGGCACTTGAGCTCAGAGGGGTAAAGCCTCCGAAGAGAGATGCAGTTGTCATAAAAACAGGCTCAGTGGGGCTTCAGAACGTTTCTGCAGAAGTAGATCTTTTTGTTCCGCCAAGTATAAAGCATGAACTTGGTGCTGACGCAATTGCAATGATGGTAAAGTCTGGATTCCTTGAAAAAGAAGTTGCTATGGTCTCGGATTATGGAACAAATGCGGAAATAGCCCTAAAAGTCGGAGATGCCATACTGACTGGAAGCTGTGCCGCTGGACCTGCGATCGAAGGACAGCACATAGAAAAGGGAATGCTCGCATCTCCCGGAGCGATCTCGGATCTAAAATTCGAGATCTCTGGCTGGAGGAATTACGTGCTTAGCGGAGAAATGTTCAGCGAAGCGGGAGACATTGTTGACATAGGGAGTGGTAAATTACTCGAAAGGGGCAAAATGCATGGGAAAGCGAAGGGGATTACTGGAACTGGAGTCATCGCTGGAATTGCGGTTGGCTTATCAAAGGGCCTTATAAAGCCACCAAAAATATTGACTCCAGATAGAAAACTGCATTTTCAAGATGGGGTTTATTTGACCGAAAAAGATCTTGAAGAAGCGGGCAAAGCATTAGGGGCTTTCAGAGCGGGATTTCTAACGCTTGCTGAAGAAGCGGGAATACAGTTCTCCGAAATCAAGACGATGTTCATGGCGGGAGCTTCTGGCTTCTACGTGGATCCGATTAAGTCAAGGATCGTTGGAGAAATTCCGCCTTCCGCAGAGAAGATCTATCAGGTTGGAAACACTTCTTTGGCTTTAGCAGCGGATATAATAAGGAATCCTGAATATCTTGACTACTTGCAAAGCTTTGCTAACGAGCTAAGGGCTCAGCACGTAATGTTTGCAACTTCAGAGATCTTCCAGAATGCATACACGCTTGAGCTTTCATATTGGACAGAGGGAATGAGCCTTGAGGACTATAACAAGTTTCTGAATGCCTATGGAATAAAACAGAAGATCACCGCTCAGGCTAAAGCTCCAGAAGTATTTAAAGTTGTTCCAAGGGACATTGCGGATCTCGGCAAGCTTGGACTTGAAGTCGTGCCAGACATTGGAACCTTAATCGAGATCGAGGTTGAGGGCTGTAAGGAATGCAGAAAGTGTGTAAGAAACTGCCCTGAAAATGCTATAATTTCAGTCAAAGATGGCAAGATCTTGATAAGCTCGAGTCTTTGCCTTGGAACCGCCTGCAGAAGGTGCGTTTCCGCATGTCCTGAGAAGATTCTCGATTTTAGCAAGGCAAAGGTTATTCAAAGTGAGGTGAAAGCATGAAAACAAAAATGGCTGAGGTAATGGATTTTCTGAAGTCTCTAAAGGGCGTTGAAGATCTCAAGCTCCTTACGGAGTCTGAAAGAAAAGAGATTCTTAGAATAGAAGAACAGGCAGAAAAGGCTTCGCTCATGGGTTTGATGCCTGGCATTAATCAGGGAGTTCGGGAAGCGTTGTTGAGAACCTTTGTGCTTGCAGGTATAACCAATGACGAATTTGAATGGCCGATCAAAGGCACTGTTAGGTTTGTATACAAAGGGGAAGTGATTGGAGAGGAGATCAGAGACAAAGAAGAGCTTGAAAAATTAAAAAGCGAAGGTAATAGGGTTATTGGGGACATATTCGTCCTTTATTCTGAAAAAATTGCTAAGCTTGGAATCACGGATCTTAGAATTGCGACCCTTGTAATTCCGCCCTTAGAGCTCTCATGGCTGAACAAAGTTCCTCATGCAAAAAGAGTTGTAGTCGGAAGCCCCTCAACTCCCTCAGATCTTTACATAAAGAAGATTATGAACTGGAAAGGGGGTGGAGGGAGTGTTTTGATCGGTTTTGAGCTCGATTGAATATATGAAAGGCAAATTTATCTTACAACGAACCAAAAAATTTTTATACAAACGTATTTTACTAAATGTCAGGTGAATTTGATGCACATAATGGAAGGTTTCCTCCCGGTTGAGTGGAGTGCTTTCTGGTTTGCTTTGGCAATTCCGTTTGTAGTTTATGGTGCTTGGAAAGTGAAAAAGGAAATCGAAAGGGATCCAAAATCGAAGTCATTGCTTGCGGTCTCATTGGGTTTCATATTTGTCCTATCCGCCCTTAAATTGCCCTCAGTCACTGGAAGTTGCTCTCATCCGACTGGAACTGGCGTCGCGGTTGTGCTCTTCGGACCTTCTATTACCGCATTCCTTTCCTCAATTGCACTGCTCTATCAGGCTTTACTCCTTGCACACGGCGGGATAACAACGCTCGGGGCAAACACATTTTCAATGGGCATCTTCGGACCAATTTTTGGCTTTTTAGTATACAAGGCTCTAAAGAAGTTTAGCCTTTCGGTTGCCTTCTTTTCAGCTGCAGCGGTTGCAGATCTCATGACTTACGTTATGACTTCATTCCAGCTCGCCCTTGCTTATCCCGCTACTCCGGGAATTGAAGGAGTGCTTGCTTCAGCAATCAAATTCCTCGGGATCTTCGCAATAACTCAAGTTCCAATTGCAGTGATCGAAGCTTTTGTCGCTTTAACGCTCCTCAAAAGCATTAAGACCTATACTCCGGAGGTGAGCACCGCTTGAAGCTCCAAAGACTAATTTTTCCAATCTTTCTTATTCTGATCTTAACCGCTTCCGCTCAGGAATGGCGAGGGACAGACGAGGTTGCGGAAGAGAAGATCAAGGAGATCAACCCAGATTACGAGCCGTGGTTCTCACCCCTATTTGAGCCTGCTGGGGAGATCGAAACACTGCTTTTCAGCATTCAAGCTGGAATAGGCGGTTTTCTCGTTGGCTACTTCCTCGGAAGACATGAGCGAGAGTCTTGAAAGTGTTCAGGTAAACTCCAGGAAGTTGATCGATGGCCCAATCAAGGTGTGGTTAGTTCTGCTATCGCTACCGCTGATCCTTCTTGACTTTCATACCCAGCTCATAGCTCTCGTATTATTTTCAGCTCTTTCAATTCACGCATCAAAATATTTTTTTAAGATTATAAAAATCCCATTCGGCTTTATTTTTCTTGGAATTCTCGTGATTTTATTCACAATCGATGGAAAAGAAGTTGCGAGCTTTTATTTTCTAAAAATCACAGATAAAAGCGTTGAAACTGCTTTGAACGTAATGCTGAGATCTTTCTCAGCTTTATCAGCATTCAGCTACCTCATTTTAACAACAACCCTCCCAGAGTTCATTTCGGCGATCAGGCTGAAGGGATTCGTTAGAGAGCTAATGCTCCTCAGCTACAGAGCGATCCAAGTATTGCTGGAAGAGATCGAGAGCCTTAGAATTTCAGCTGAAGCACGACTTGGCTTTTTTGGGATCAGAAGATCAATAAAAACCACTTCGATGCTCAGCTACATGCTATTCCTTAGATCTTTTGAAAAAGTTGAGAAATTTGAGAGGGCGAAAGAAGCAAGATGCGATGCTGGCGTTTTCCCTATGCAAAAATTTAAAAGCAAGGGCTCTGTTTTTGCAGTCATTCTGCTTAGCCTAATGGCTATGGGGTTGCTCATATGATCGAAACGATCGATCTCTGGTTCTCTTACGCGGACAGAGAGGTTCTGAAAGGTGTAAACTTCAGAGCAAAGCGGGGAGAAGTAACGGTTTTAATGGGCAAAAATGGAGCGGGGAAAACAACCCTTCTTCTGCACCTGAATGGACTGCTCAAGCCAAAAAAAGGAGAAGTCAGAATAGACGGTTCAAGAATTGAATACAATAAAAAAAGCCTTTTGGAGCTCAGAAAGAGAGTTTCGATCGTTTTTCAAAATCCAGACGAGCAGATTATTGCTCCGACAGTATGGCAGGAAGTAGCCTTTGGACCAGCAAACGTGGGAATAGCACTTGAGAAGGTTGAAGAGGCTTTAAAGCTTGTCGGGCTCGAGGGCTATGAGAAGAGGCTCTGCAGTCAGCTTAGCGGTGGAGAAAAGAAAAGACTTTCGATTGCTGACGCAATAGCGATGGATCCAGAGTTCGTAATTCTCGATGAACCAACCGCAGGCTTGGATCAGCTCGGTTTTGATGCCATGATAGAGCTAATTGAAAAGCTTAGAAATGCGGGAAAGGGCATTATCATTGCAACACATGACTTCGATCTCGCAAAAAGAGTTGGAGATCGTTTTTACTACCTCGAAGATGGTCGGATCGTTTACGAGGGCGAAAGCCTAAACTTTGAGCTTGCAAGAAAGATCGGAATAAGAACTTTTGGCTTTGGAAAATTAATCATTTCCGAAAATGAAAAAATTGGCTCAAATTTTGTTGTGAATTTGAACGGAAATGCTCCAAACATGGAGAAAATAAAAAAGCTCTTGGAGGCAATTTTGAAAGCCTCTGAAGGTCATTGCGTAGTCGTTAACTTTGAAAATGGAAGTCTTGAGAAATTGAAGGAACTTTTAGGGGAAACAAAATGAAGGTAACGAAGCTTGAAGCGATCGGAGTTCTTTTTGCAAAGCTCAAGCCAAGCAAAGACCAAATATTTGTGGATGTGGGCTGTGGAAGTGGAAGCGTTGCGGAATTCTTCGCACCATTTGTTAAAAAAGTCTACGCAGTAGATCTTGACGAAAAAGTGCTTGAAGAGGCGAAAAAAAGGCTTTCTGGACTGAACTGCGAAGTTATTTGCATGGATGGTTTAGATTTTTTGAGCAAATACGACTACGATCTCGTTTTCTTTGGCGGAACAAAGAGGCTTGAAGAGATGCTTGAAATCGCCTGCAAGAAAGCCAAGAAGATTGCAGTGAACGCAGCGAGGATTGAAGTGGCTTTAAAAGCTTTAGGGAAAATGAAGAGCTTAGGATGGAATTGCGAAATGATCGCTTTAAACGTCTGGAGAAGTTATGAGCTTGCGGGCGGAACTGCTTTTAAACCCCTAAATCCAGTATTCATGGTGGTCGCATGCTCTACGGAGTGAGCCTTGGGCCAGGGGATCCGGAATTGCTGACACTGAAGGCGATCAGAGTGCTCAAAGAAGCGAATGAAGTGATCGTTCCCGGGGAAAATGCGGAAAAGCTTGTTAGGCGGTTCAGAGAGCCAAGAATTGTTGAATTTCCGATGGGAAAGGGGCAGGAAGTTGCAAGAAAACTGGCAGAGGAGCTTGTTGAAAGGATCAAGAAAGAAAAAATAGCCTTCTGCTGTATAGGCGATGCGGTGCTTTACTCAACCTTTTCAGAGCTTGCTGAGGAAGTTTTAAAGCTCGATCCCAGTGCTGAGATCGAGATTGTGCCAGGGGTTAGTGTCGTTTTTTCTGCTCTCGCAATGACAAGGACTTTTGTAAAGAAGTCTTTGCTAATAACGACAAACTTTGAGGAAGAAGTGATTGCGGTTATGAAAGCTAAGAGAAGTGGCGAAATTGCGGAAAAGCTCAGGGCTATGGGATTTACGGAGCTAAAATTCGTTGAAAGACTATATATGGAAGGACAAAGGATCAGCAAGGAAATTCCGAATGAAGCGGATTACTTCTCGCTTATACTTGGGGTGAAAAGGTGAAGGTTTACTTTGTAGGCTTTGGCCCCGGTGACCCAGAGTTGCTTACTATTAGGGGCTACAAATTGCTCAAGGAGGCGGACGTTATAATCTACCCCGGCTCAATAATCCCGGAGAGCAGTCTTTCAGAATTCAAGGCACTCAAGATCAACAGCCACGGAATGAAACTTGAAGAGATCGTTGCTACGATTGAGAAATTCGTTAAAGAGAACAAGAAAGTTGTAAGAGTGCAAAGCGGAGACCCGAGCATTTATGGAGCAATAGTTGAGCAGATCGAAGAGCTTGAAAAAAGAGGAATTGAGTGCGAGGTTGTGCCGGGAGTGAGCAGTGTTTTCGCAGTCTCTGCAAAGCTGAAAGCTGAACTTGCCACCGCAGACACGCCGACGGTGATCATAACGAGGAGTGCTGGAAAAACACTCGAAAGAGATGAGATCGAGAAACTTGCTGAAACGAACTCAACGCTTGTGTTTTTGCTAAGCTCAGGAAAGATCGGGGAGCTTGCACAGAGATTGCTAAAGATCAGGGGCGATGAACCCGCTGTGGTAGCTTACAGAGTTTCCCAAGAAGGTGAAAAGGTTATAGAGGGGACGCTTTCAGATATAGCTGAAAAGGCAAAGGACATCAATAGAATGGCAGTAATAGTGGTTGGAAAGGCTTTAAAGCGTGTGAGGAGGTCGAGATTATACTCATAGCGGTAATTTGCTTTGAAAAAGATCTTGAAAGAATGAAGAAGGTCGCAGATCTTCTTAAGGCTGATCTATTGCTCTGGAATGACGAGATCGATTTCGGAAAATACGATGTCCTCATTTTCAGAGCTCCCGCGGGAGTTGTTGTTAGAAAACTCTGCGGTAAGCTCAAGAGTAAATTTGAAGATCCTGCCATCGTTGTTCTTGATCCCAGTCTCAGCTATGCGATCCCACTTCTTGGAGGGCATGAAGGGGCAAATGAGGTTGCAAAAAGACTTGAATTGCTTGGAATGAAAGCGGTGATCACTACTTCTGCGGAATTTGAGGAAGGTTATAGCATAGGAGTTGGCTTTAGAAAAAATTCAAGCTCTCAGGAGATAGTTGAAGCGATAAATGAAGCAATTAACCTTCTGAAAATTTCATTAAAGGATGTTAAGATCGTTGCAACCGCCATGATCAAGAAAAAGGATTCAGAATTCAGAAAAGCGGTTGAATACCTTGGGCTCCCAGCAGGATTTGTTTCTGAAGAAACTATAAATTCTATGAATGTTAGAGAGACTTCTGCGGTAAAGATCGGGCTCAAAAATGTTGCGGAAGCCTGTGCACTTTACTACTCAAAAAATAAGGAGTTAATTTTGCCAAAGAAGGTTTTTGGAGGTGTTACGATTGCAGTCGCAAGGTAAGCTTTACGTTGTTGGAATAGGTCCGGGAAGCAAGGAACTGCTAACTCTGAAGGCTTATGAAGCTCTTAAAAATGCTGACGTGGTAATTGGACATAGAAGATACATTGAACTCATTAAAGATCTCGTTAAAGGTGAGATCATAGAGAGTGCAATGAGAAAAGAGCTTGACAGGGTTAAAAAGGCGATTGAGCTTGCTAAGGATAAAAAGGTCTGCTTGGTAAGTGGTGGAGATCCTTGCATCTACGGGATAGCTTCGCTTGTTGAAGAGTTCATAGCAACGAATTCGATCGAGATCGATTACGAGATCATCCCGGGTATTACCGCTTTAAATGCTGCAAACTCTCTTTTGGGCTGTGCGGTTAGCGGAGATCATGCGGTATTAAGCCTGAGCGATCAGCTCGTGGACTGGGGGAAGATTGAACACAAACTGAGGGTTATGCTCAGAAGCGATGTCCCCATAGCGATCTACAATCCTTCAAGCCTTAAAAGGGCGGATAATCTGAAAAAAGCCCTTGAAATTGTATTTTCTGAGCGAGGAAACGTTAAGGTTGCGATTGTAAGAAATGCATACAGAGAGGGCGAAGAAGTCAAAATAAAGAATTTGAGCGAGCTTAACACGGAAGAAGTTGACATGAGCACAATTCTGATCATTTCAAGCTCAGAAACCGTGGCAACAGACAAGAGAATGCTCACACCAAGAGGCTACAGCATGAAATACGAAGTTGGAGCCAAGACAAAGAAGGCTATAGAAATTGCGGAGCAGAGTGCAGAAATTCTCAGGAATTTTATTCCGGGAGATACGCTGAAGGAAGAGATCGTCAGAAGGGCGGTGATGGCGACTGGGGACTTAAGCTACAAAGATCTAATAGTCTTCAAGGGAGATCCTGATGAAGCTGTTAAGGCTTTGCGAGAAGGGGCAAAGATCATAGTCGACGTCGAAATGGTAAAAGCGGGGCTTAGAGCTGAAGCAATTTCTGCTGTAAGCTTTGCAAAAGGCAGTGAAAGAACAAGAACCGCTGAAGGAATTCTGAATTTGGCAAAGGAGATAGAAGGGGCGATCGTAGGGATCGGAAATGCCCCAAGCTCTGCAATGGCACTGTGCGAGATCGCTGAAGAGCACAAGCCCGCATTTGTCGTTGCAACTCCTGTGGGCTTTGTGGGAGCAAGTGAGTCGAAGGAGATGATCAGAAAACTCGATCTGCCATCAATCACAACAGTCGGAACCAAAGGTGGCAGTGGAGTCTGCACAGCAATTCTCAACTGCCTGATCGAGCATGCGAGATCCGATTGAGCTCTACGAGTATCCGAAAGAGTGGCTTAGAAGAGGAGTGGAGAAGAGGATCAGGAGTGGTCTCTATATTTTGACTCCGAACGGCTGGCTAAGGCGTGGGATCACAACTGGAACGACCGCCAGTGCTTCAATAGTTGCCTCAATAGCCTCACTTTACGAGGATCTGGAGAAAGTGAAGGTAAAAACCCCTGTGGGGATCGATGTTGAAGTGCCAGTGATAGCCAAGAAAGGCTTTGCTACTGCTGTGAAATTCTCTGGAGATCACGCTTTTGACGTTACTAACGGAGTTGCCTTTAAAGCAAGGCTTATTGAAGAGTTCGGAATAAAATTTGGCTCTGGAATTGCAAAGAATGGTGATTATGTTGTGAGCAGATCCGCGATGGGGCAAATGCTTATGAATTATAAGAGAGCCTGCGAGCTTTTCGATTTTAAGGGTGGAGTTCTGGTGGAAGCGGATTATAAGCAGAAGAGTGAGAAGCTGAATGGAATTGCAATTCTTGGCACCACTGGCTTTGTTGAGCCATGGTGCGAGGAGCTTCTGAGGACGAAGATTGAGATCGCAAAGAGGTATGAAAAGATCGCAATAACAACTGGCAGAGAGAGCTGGAAGATCGCAAAGGAGAAATTTCCAGAATTTCAGCCATTCGTATTTGGAGTCCATTTGAAGGAAGTCATTTCAGCTCATTCCGGCGAAATAATAATTGTTGGAAAGCCCGGATTGCTGAAGCACGTTTTTGGTTCTTCTGAGCAAATGGAGGTTTTGAATTCTGCAAAGAAGTTGGGAAATGTTATTGAGGTGGTAATTTGCTGAACATTGTTGGGGTTGGAATTTGTGAAGGACAGATCACGGAAAGAGCTTCTAAGCTTATAAGTCAGGCTGAGGTTGTTTTTGGGAGCAAAAGGGCTCTTCAACTTGCCTCGAAATTCATTTCAGGCGAATTTCACGAGCTTAATAAGTTTGATGAAAGGATCTATGGGGAAATAGAAAGCTTAGCAAAGCAGAAAAAGGTTGTAGTTCTCTCCACTGGCGATCCTATGGTTGCTGGGCTTGGAACAAAGCTTAAAGGCAACATTGAGCCCGGTATTTCGAGCGTTCAGATGGCTCTTGCAAGGCTTGGCGAGGACTTGTGCAACGCAATCGTGATCGACGCTCATGCGAGAAATGCTGAGAAAGAGCTCGAGCTGATCGAAAAGAGAAATCTGCTCATTCTTGCGGACAAAAAATTTGATCCAAGCATTTTTGGAACCAGAAGAGTTGCGTTGCTTGAGAACATTTGCGGAAATGAAAAGATCCTAATTGGAAAGGCGAACGAGATCAAGATCTCTTCCGACTACTCGATCCTCTTTGTCTGGAGATAGGCTTCCGCAATGCTTCGATCTATCGTTGCCTCAGCAATGTCTGAAGAGTAGGCGAGAATTCTGATCGTGCTGTCGAAGATCGTCTTAAGATAGATCATTTCCTCTTTTGGGTATTTCAGCAGTTCTTCCTGCAGTTTTGCAAACTCTTTCTTCAGATCTGCTATTTTATCGAGAACTTCTTCTGCCATCTCGATTTCAATCTTCATAAAAGCCATCAATGACTGCTTGAGAACTTCGTAAACCTCTTTAAGAGCAGAAAATTCTTTGTAACATTTTCCAAGCTTAAGCATAGCTTCAGTCATGTTTTCAACGTGATCTGAGATCCTTTCGACATGCCTGACAAATGATCTGAAAAATCTCTGATCACCCGCAAGCCTCAAGATCAGCAGATAAAGTCGATCCACCTCACCTTCTCTGAATGCGATCGAGCTTGCAATTTTTCTGTCAAATTTTTCCGAAGAGAGCTTAATAAAGTCTGAAAGCATGCTTAGAGCGACTTTGCTGATCCTTTCCACCATCTCGTTCAGATTGATCTTTGAGGGATCAAGATGTGCCATTAGCTCCATCTCGTCTCCAGTGTCTTCCATGACTTCCATGCCAATCAAAAGATCCGAAGCAAACGCTAAAGCCCTTCTTTGCTCTTCAGTGTTCACCTTAACCCTTACGACGTCGTAGTTCGCGAGGTAGTGGGCAACGATCCTCCTAAGGACTCTATCAAAGCTTAGATCGTTTAGATCCAAAAAAACTGTCTTCTTACCCGTTTCTTTTGGCAAAATAATGATCTTTTCACCCGAGTAATCCAGATAAAGGTAGTCTCCGTCTTTTAAGCCATTCTTCAGAACCCAGTCTTTTGGCAAGGTAAGAATATAGCTTCCTTTTCCACTTTTGAAGATCTTTCTCGGTTCCATGAGCTAAGTGGTTGGATCTTTAAAATACTTTTGCTATATACCCATATATACCTTACTTAAAATATATGGATAAAAAATATAAATTGCAAAGTGTATATTCTCATGTGATCGGAATGAAGAAATGGATAGCAGTTTCAGGAATTTTGTTTGCAGTATTTTTGCTCGGTTGTGTTTCAGAGCAAGATGTAGCAAAGGAGCAGATAAAGATCTACGGCAGTGGAGCAAGCTTTCCCGCACCACAGATCGAGAACTGGATCTACGAGTTCAGCAAGGTTAATAAAAACGTGATCGTTGAGTATGCAAGCAAAGGCTCCGGAGCGGGCATAAATGACTTCAAGTCGAAGCTTGTTCATTTTGCCTGCACAGATCCGCCTGCAAAGGAGTCAGAATGGATCGAGTTCAAAAAGCTTGGCGAACCGTTGCAGTTTCCATTCATTGTAGGTGCGGTTGTTGTAGTTTACAATCTACCAGTGGATGAGCTAAAGCTCGATGGTGAAACGCTTGCAAAGATCTTCATGGGCGAAATAGAGTTCTGGGATGATCAGGCAATAAAAGCCTTGAATCCTAATGCAAACTTGCCTCACGAGAAGATCATAGTGATTCACAGAAGCGATTCAAGCGGAACTACCGAAGTGTTTACAACTTATCTCTCACTTGTAAGCAAAGACTTCAAAGAAAAGGTTGGAGCGGGCAAGCTTGTTGAATGGCCTGTTGACAAGATTGGCAGAGGTTTTGGTGGAAAGGGTAATGAGGGGGTTTCAGCGATGTTCAAGCAGATTTCGAATAGCATTGCTTACGTGGAGCTTGCCTACGCATTGCATGAGAACTTCAAAATGATTAGTCTTAAGAACGCGGAAGGTAACTTTGTAAAGGCAAATGCAGAAACAATAAGCTCCGCAATTTCTGCAAGCTCAGCTTATGTTCCAGATCCAAAGGAAGGGTATAAGGAGGATCCCAAGCAATTCCTGAATGCAAGAGGCAAAAATTCGTATCCGATAGTTTCATTCAGCCACGTTCTACTATGGCAAAGCTATCCGCAGAATGAAGCTCAGGCGATCAAGAGCTTCTGGAAATGGGTTCTCACGGAAGGGCAGAAGCACATAATAGAGGGCTATGCTCCTCTGCCAAAGGAAATTGCCGAGCTTGGGCTTAAAGCGGTCGAGAGTATAAGAGGTGAGTAATGGATCAATTCAAAATTTTTTTGTTGCCCGTAGTTGGTTTAGTTTTCGGTATAATCATTCTCATGCTCCTTGTTTTCACCTTAAATTCAATTCCAATCTTTCAACACGAAGGGGTTGCGATCTACACAACAAACATCTGGAAAGCGAGCGAGGTTGCTGAAGAAGAGTTTTACGGAATACTCTCTGCGATCTATGGCACAATTTACATTTCAACAATTGCAATAACGATCTCTCTGCCAATCTCGATTGGTCTTGCAGTTTTTGTAGCGGATCTTATGCCAAGACGGCTTAAAGAATTGCTCATAATCCCGACAGACATAATGGCGGGACTTCCAACGATCTTGTATGGCATATGGGGGGTCTTCGTTCTCGTTCCGACTTTGGCAGAGATCATGAAGTTTCTCCATGGACATTTCTCATTTATTCCACTTTTTTCATACTACAATCCGACAGGTTTCAGTTATCTTTCCGCTGGGGTATTGCTTGCAATAATGGTCACACCATTCGCAACTTCGCTAATAAGAGAAGCCTATATGGCGATCCCCAACATTTACAGAGAAGCGGTTTATTCACTTGGCTTAACAAGGTTTGAAGCGACGAAAGTTCTTTTGAACTACATAAAGCCCGCAATCATTGCGGGAACGCTTTTGGCATTTGGAAGAGCGGTTGGAGAAACGGTAGCGGTGAGCCTTGTGATCGGAAATGCATTCAACATCGATGCGAGCCTTTTCGCTCCCGGATACACGATCTCTTCGCTAATAGCAAATCAATTTGGCAATGCTTTCGCTTACAAACTCATGCCTTCCGCTCTTTTCTCTGCGGGGCTTGCTTTATTTACGATCGGGCTGATAGTTAACATAGCGGGGCTAATTGTTTTGAAGAGGTGGGGATATGCTTAGAGAACTGAAAAACAAAGTTTTTGTTATATATCTAATACTTTCAGCCTTTTTGGTAATTCTCCCGCTCTTCCATATACTCTTCAGCGTTTTCGCAAATGGAATCCCTGTGCTACTGAAATACGGACTCGCGTTCCTAACAGAAACTCTTCCTGCACCGAATAGAGAGGGAGGGGGTATTTTTCCCGCAATCTACGGCACATTTATGATGGTCTTTCTTGCTTCGCTAATGGGAATCCCATTGGCGGTTCTTGCGGGGATCTTCGTTGCGGAATATCCGAACAATGCTCTCAGCAGGGCTACAAGATCCCTTTTGCTGATCATGCTCGAGTTTCCAACGATCCTTGTCGGGCTTTTTGTGATGGCGATCTTAGTAATGCCAATAGGCAGTTTTTCAGCCTTGGCGGGAGCATTTGCTCTCATGATCGTCATGCTCCCCTATGTTGCAACTTATACTGAGCAAGCTATGCGGAGTGTGCCAGCGCAGTATAAAGAGGGGGCTTACGCATTGGGATTGAGAAAAGTTAGGGTTGTTTTCTCCATAACGCTAAAGATTGCAAAGAAGGGTGTGATCACAGGGTTGCTCATTGGAATGGCAAAGGTCTCAGGGGAAACAGCTCCACTGATCTTCACCGCTGGCAATGCATGGAGAAGCACAGGCGGAGTTCTTGAGCCAGTTGGAGCCATACCACTCTGGATCTATTACTTGGTTCAGCAACCCTATGCCAACTACCACGAGATCGCATGGGGAGCTGCACTCGTTTTAATGCTCTTCTTTTTAGCGGTATTTTTACCAATAAGGCTTAGCATGGTGAGAACGTGAACGCTGTGGAGATAGAAGGGCTTAAGATTAGTTATGGGAACCTTGAAGTGCTTAAGGGAGTTGATCTGAGCATACCCGAAAGAATTTGCTTCGCAATAATGGGTCCTTCAGGCTGTGGAAAGTCGACTTTGCTAAAGGCAATTAATAGGCTGATCGAGCTCAATGACAACGTCAAAATTCGTGGCGAGATCAAGCTTTTTGGACAGAGCATTTTTAAAATGGATCTAACAAGGCTTAGAAGGGAAGTCGGGATGGTGTTTCAGCATCCAAATCCGTTTCCGCACATGAGCATCTATGACAACATTGCCTTTGCGGTTAAATGCAACAGAATTGCCAAGGGAAAGGAAGTTAACGATATTGTGGAATGGGCTTTGAAAAAGGCAGTGCTATGGGATGAAGTGAAGGATCGACTTAAAAATAAGGCAAATCAGCTGAGTGGTGGTCAGATGCAGAGACTTTGCATAGCAAGAGCTTTAGCATTGAAGCCAAAAGTTTTGCTAATGGACGAGCCAACCGCAAACCTTGATCCGATCGCTGCGAGTAAGATCGAGGATCTGATCCAAGAGCTGAAGAAGGAATACACAATAGTGATTGTAACGCACTCTCCCGCTCAGGCTGCAAGAATAGCGGATCAGGTTGCCTTTCTGTATTTGGGAAAAGTTGTGGAAGTTGGAGACGTTAACGAGATCTTTGAAAAGCCGAAAAATGAACTTACTGAAAAATACGTGACGGGGAGGATAGGATGAAGCTAATAGAAAATGAGATCAGGCGTATAAGTGAGGAAGTCTTGGTTTTGCATGAGTTAGCCAAAAAAGCGGTGGAGCTTTGCTTTAAGTCGCATAAAAACGACAGGACTCTTGTAAGAGAGATCTCTGCATTAGAAGAAAGAAGCGATGAGCTTGAGGCAAGGATTCATGATGAGTGCTCGCACTTCATAATTCGTTTTCAACCAATGGCTAAGGACATGAGATTTGCCCTCGGAATGATCAGGATCTCCTCAGCCTATGAGAGGATTGTGGATCTTGCACAGGAGATCTCGCTTTATGAGTGCGAGCTAAGGGAGAAAATATTTGAAGCAGAAAAGCCACTTCTTGAGATGTTTGACGTCGTTAAGGAAGGCTTCAGCAATATAGAAAACCTGAAGGACAGAATGATCAGCCTCGACGATAAAGTGGACGATCTATACATCCAACTTCTTGAAGACATTGAAAAGAACTTTAGGTGTGTTGAAGAGGTTCTTGCAGTAAGACACGTGGAGAGAATAGGCGATTTGCTATGTAAGATTGCAACAAGGCTTGTTTACGTTCAAGAAGGTAAATGGACGTGGATCAAATGAAAGTTCTTTTTGTATGCGTTAAAAACACCGCAAGAAGTGTAATGGCTGAAGCAATATTTAACAGCTTAGCCAAAAAGTGGAAAGCGGAAAGTGCGGGATTGCAGAAAGCCGAGAAGATAGATAGCAAGGTCAGGCAAATTCTTGAGAAGAACGGATTGAAAGCTAAGGAAAAGCCAAGAAGCATTGAAGAAGTCAAGCTTGACGAATACGATCTGATCGTTGCTGTGTGCGATGAGAGTTGTTTGATTTTGCCCAGCAAAAGAGTTCTCAGATGGCAGATCGAAGATCCTGTTGGTAAAGGAGATCAGGCCTACGAGAAAGCATTCAAAGAACTCGAAGAAAAGATTAAAAAACTAATAAAGGAGCTTGAGGGTTAACTTTTATCCTTTAGCTCTGCTTTACCCTTGAACTCCCATTTTCTATCTGGACTGCTGAGGTATTTGTCGATCGAAAGCGAAGCCTTTCTTCCATCACCCATTGCGAGAATAACTGTTGAGTCTCCTCTTACAATGTCTCCACCCGCCCAGACTCTTTCAACTGAAGTTCTTAGCTCTTCATCCACTTCTATTGTCCCCCACTTCGTCGTCTTAAGCTTTGGAGTTGTCTGCGGAACCAATGGATTCGGACTTTGTCCGATTGCAACCACAACTGTGTCAATGTCCATTATAAACTCCGAACCCTTTATTGGCACAGGTCTTCTTCTTCCTGAAGCATCAGGCTCTCCGAGTTCAAACTTTATACATTCCATCTGCTTTACCCACCCTTTTTCGTCGCCGATATATCTTATCGGAGCCGTCAGGAGTAGGAACTTCACACCCTCTTCTTTTGCACGCTCGATCTCTTCTTTTCTTGCGGGCATCTCCGCTTCGGTTCTGCGATAAACGATATAGACCTCCTTGCCAAGTCTTCGAGCCCATCTTGCACAATCCATCGCAACATTTCCTCCACCAATAACTGCAACTCTGTTGCCAACCTTTATCGGGGTATCGTAGTTGGGGAAATCATAAGCTTTCATCAGATTTAGCCTTGTAAGAAACTCATTTGCAGAGTAAATTCCATTGAGATTCTCTCCGGGAATGTTCATGAAATTCGGCAATCCAGCGCCTGTGCCTATGAAAACAGCATCGTATTCGTTCAGCAGTTCCTCTAAGGTGATCGTTTTCCCCACAACAACATCTGTAAGAATCTTGACGCCCAAGGCTTTTATGTATTCAACCTCGTATCTCACGATCTCTTTCGGTAGCCTGAATTCAGGAATGCCGTAAACAAGAACTCCACCGGGCTCATGCAACGCCTCAAATACTGTCACATCGTAACCCTTCTTTGCAAGATCCGCCGCAGCAGTAAGCCCTGCTGGTCCTGAACCAATTATGGCAACTTTTTTGCCATTTGGCTTTGGTTTTTCAGGAATTGTAAAACCTTTAGCTCTTTCGTAATCTGCTGCAAATCTTTCAAGTCTTCCTATGCCAACAGGTTCATGCTTTTTGCCGAGAGTGCAGTTTCCTTCGCACTGATTCTCGTAAGGACAGACTCTACCCGTTATTGCGGGTAGGCTGTTCTTGTCCTTGATGATCTTTATCGCGTCATCAAATCTTCCTTCCTTAATAGCCTTTATGAATTCTGGAATGTTAACATTCACCGGACAGCCTTCAACACAAGGCGGAAATTCCTTTCCCTTCCTTGGCTTGCACTGTAGACACCTCTTTGCTTCCTCCATTGCCATCTCTGGAGTGTAGCCAAGCGGAACCTCTTTGAAGTTCTTTATTCTCTCCTCAGGCGGTTGCTCAGGCATCGGAACCTTTGTTTCTCTTACTTTTGCCATTTCAATCACCTTCCACACGCACAGCTTTCTTCGAACTTCTTTAAAGCCAAGCGTTCTTCTTCAACGAATCTCCTGTTTCTTGCCATCAGCAGGTCAAAGTCAACCTCATGAGCGTCGAATTCTGGACCGTCAACGCAGGCGAACTTCGTTTTGCCTCCAACTTCAACTCTACAGCATCCGCACATCCCAGTGCCGTCTACCATTATCGGATTAAGGCTAACGATCGTCTTAATGCCATAGGGCTTTGTGGTCTCAGCTACAGCTTTCATCATCGGCACAGGACCAACTGCAACCACGAGATCGAACCGCTTTCCCTCCTCGATCAGCTTTTTGAGTAACAAATGAACGAAGCCATGGAAGCCTTCGGAGCCGTCATCTGTTGCAACGTAAAGCTCATCGCTCCACTCTTTTATTTCATTCTTCAGGATCAGCATTTCTTTAGTTCTTGCTCCAAGTATCGAGATTACATAGTTTCCCGCCTTTTTGAATGCCTTCACTTCAGGATATATGCATGCAATCCCCACTCCACCGCCTACACATGCAACGGTGCCATAATAGGCAATTTCAGCTGGATTTCCAAGTGGACCAGCAACGTTTGCGATATAATCGCCTTCTTTCATAGAATTCAGCTTCTTTGTTGTTTTTCCAACTTCGAGAGCTGCAATTGTAATCGTTCCCCTTTCAGGGGAAGCGTCAACGATTGTTAGCGGAATCCTTTCACCTTTTTCATCGATTCTGATCATAACAAACTGGCCCGGTTTTGCCTTTTTTGCTATCAATGGTGCATGGATATCAAATTTTTTAATAGTCGGAGCTAGATCTTCTTTCTTAACAATTCGATACATCATAACTCTGGGAATATCTCATGTTTAAATAGTTTTTGATCTAAGGTTTAATTTAATGAAAAATAGTTTTAAAAATTGGAATGTATGGCTCTTAAGCTCTCTTTATTAGCAACAACAATTAATTAAAATTAACCAGACCATAAAAGATAGCCCCGGCCGGATTCGAACCGGCGTCACCGGCTCCAAAGGCCGGCAGGATTGACCACTACCCCACGGGGCTTTTAGGTTTTATAGTTAACACGATTAAAAAAGTTATCTTTACACCACACAGTAAACGAGATATCTTACCTTCTCCACTCTCTATGTGAAATGGAAAGACCATATTAGGATTACATCCGAGATTTGCAGACACTTCATGCTTAAAAACTGCAGGGAGATAGCTCAAGCAAGCATTCTGCCAGACAAAGATCCTGATTACTACTGGGCTTCTGGAAGAAGGAGAGTTTACAGAAGAAGAGTTCCGCATCACGATGTAATGGCTATTGATTACGCTCTGGAGCACTTAAAAAGGGCGAGAAAACAGTATATGAGAGGAGAGAGTTTCTACGAACCTCTTGGAAGGGCGATTCATTACCTGCAAGATTACGCAGTTGATCCTACAGAAAAACTCTGGATCTTCAGCTACCGTTCAGAATCTGCGCATGAGGAAAGAGAAAGCTTTGAATTCTCAGTCGACCTCAAAGCAGTAAAGATTGCAAAGGAGACAAAATGCTATCCACACGATTTTAAAAACTTGGTTTTAGAGACAAAAAGAGGGAAAAATGCCAGCGAAGTTTCATTTGCCTGCAGTTTTCTAACCGCATTGGCATTTAAAATGCTTTTAAACCCTGAAAAGCCCGAAAATTTAGAAGAAAACTACGAAAAAGCTAAAATTACTCACATATTTCTTTTGCTTTTTCCTTGGATATTTTTGATTTTTCTATTTCAAGATTTCGTCTATCTGTTCCTTTCCACAATTGCAAGCGGAGTTCTGCACTTCTTGGATTACAACTATCACAAATGGAAGCTGGATTATGAATGGTTCAATGCAGAGTAAAAATTATGTTTTGATGCCATAGAACTTCTCCCTGAACTTCAGGGCAACGTTGACGAGGCTTATCAGCACTGGAACTTCTATCAGCGGTCCAATTACAGTTGCAAAAGCCTGATCACTGTTTATCCCCCAGATCGCAATTGCAACCGCTATTGCCAGCTCGAAGTCGTTGCTTGCAGCTGTGAATGAAACCGCAGTCGTCTTGGGGTAATCAACGCCGAGCTTGTAGGCTATGAAGAAAGTTGCAAACCACATGATCAGGAAGTAAAGCGCTAAGGGAATCGCAACCCTCAAAACATTGTAAGGCAGTTCGACGATGTATTCTCCTTTGAGCGAGAACATAACAACGATAGTGAAAAGCAAGGCAATTGGTGTTATAGGACTGATCTTCGGCGCCAAAACATTTTCAAACCATTCCTTGCCCTTTAATCTGAAACTCGTGAACCTCGTTATAATTCCAGCGATGAAGGGAATGCCAAGGTAAATGAAAACGGTTTTTGCAGCATCAACAATGCTGACTTCAGCGTTTACACCTTCAGCAAGCCCTAACTTGGTCAAAGCCAAGGTTATGAAGATGTAGATGTAGACCGCATAGAAAAGGATCTGGAATAATGCGTTGAAAGCAACCAAGCCTACAGCAAGCTCTCTGTCTCCTTCGGCAAGCTCGTTCCACACTATAACCATTGCAATGCATCTTGCCAAGCCAACGAGAATCACACCCATCATGAACTCTGGCAAATCGCGAAGCAAAGCTATGGCAAGAAGGAACATCACAATTGGTCCAACAATCCAGTTCTGAGTCAGAGAAAAGCTGAGAAGCTTTAAATTCCTAAATACTTTGCCCATTTCTTCGTATTTTACTTTAGCAAGCGGTGGATACATCATCAAAATCAAACCGATCGCTATTGGTATCGAAGTTGTGTCGATGCTCATGGCTGAGAGTATTATCGAGATCTCTGGGTAAACGTAGCCCAAAGCCACACCAAAGATTATGGCTAAGAAGATCCAAATTGTTAGATATTTCTCGATTAAACTAAGCTCTCTTTTTTGCATTTAATCACCTCCAAATACTGCTTTTAGCGTTGGAGAGAGCCTTTCAACAGCGAGATTCTCTATAACTTCCGCCCGCATAAAGATCAGACAGCAAACTTTTCCATTTTCGTCACATGCAGAAAGAATTGCAAGCTTATCTCCCGCTTTAAGCTCTGCTCTCTCACGGAGCTCTTTCGGGAGCAAAATTTGTCCTCGATTGTCGATACTCACCACTGCTTCGAGTTTGCAAATTCTACAGCTCACAGTTTTAGTTTTTTCTCAGTTCTTAAAATTTTCTGAATTTTCAGAATTTGCAAATTTTATAAAAATTTAAAAAGTATGCTTGAAGATGCCAAATACTTGTTCTTTGCTTAAAGCCTTCGGAGCAAATCTAAAGCTAAGATCTTTCATCGCTGAATCCACAAGCGGTTCGAGTTTCGAAGGCAGATCTTCTTTTACGAGCTCCGAAGCTTTTAAAGGCAAAGATAAGTTTTCAATCAGTTCCTCAATCCTTTTGACAAATTCCGCCGAGCTTCTGAATCCAAGTCTGTTCGATAGCTCTTCAAGTCTTTGCTCGGGAATATAGGCTTCCAGCACCTTTGGAAGGAATAACGCAATGCTTAGGCTGTGATCCACGCTGAAAGCGGTTCCGAAAGCATGGGCTAAAGCGTGAACAGCGCCAAGCTGGGAATTGTTGATCGCAATTCCAGCCATTGTTGCTGAGAGATGCATTATAGCCCTTGCCTTTAGATCTCCATCGTAAGACTTTTCCAGATTGCTTAGAATTAGCTCAGTCGCCCTTAGGGCAAATAAGTCCGACAATTCATTGTGAAGCTTTGTTAGATAAGCCTCGATTGCATGAGCCAAAGCATCTATGCCAGTGCTTGCAACAAGCCTTTTCGGCATCTTTTCTACAAGTCTATAATCGAGAATCGTCATGTCTGGAATTAAATCGAAGTGTATTGCGGAGATCTTCGAATTGCCCTCTTTCAGCATCACCGCCAGAGTTGCGTCCGCACCACTACCGCTTGTGGTTGGCACCGTTATTAGCTTAGCCTTCTTCTTAAATCCTAAAGCTCTGAGATTTAGCTTAACCTTAACTTCCTTTGGCTCAACATTAACTTCCATCCCAACTCTTGCAAATTTGGCAAGATCTATAACGCTACCACCACCAAGGGCTATTATAACTTCAGGATCAAAATTCCTTGCAAATTCAGAGCATTTTAACGCTAAACGAACATCTGGCTCACCTTCGATCTCATCAAAGACCTCTATTTTTTCCGCATTTAAATTTGGAATCAGGTATTCGAGATAACCAAGCTTTCTAAGATTTTTGTCTGTAAAAACGAGCACTCTGCCGAAATTGTCATTCTTTAGGCTTTCAAGAGCCTTTTCGCCATATTCAATTCTTGGAACTGCGAACATGAAAACTGTTTGATTTCGTATAGATAAACATTTTCAAATTCTGTTTATTCACGAACGAAAGTGATATAATCTTGGAATTCCTATGAAGATTTGGTGATTTTATGGGATACATGGGAAAAATTTTGAAGGTGAATTTGAGCGAGAACAGCGTTAAGGAAACGAAGACAGACATGGAGATAGCAAAGAAATATCTCGGCGGGAAAGGATATGCTTTAAGGCTTCTTTACGATTATCTAATGGAATACGAAAAACTCGGAATTTCCGCAAGAGACATCGATGCCTTTGGAGAAGAAAATGTGCTCATTTTTGCTACAGGTCCAGCGACAGGCGTTGTAGGATTTCCTGAGTCTGGAAGATATCACGTGATGGCTTTGAGGAGTCCGCTTACTGGAAGTGTTGCTTCTGCAAACAGCGGTGGAAAGTTCGGGCCGTTCATTAAATTCGCTGGATATGATGCAATTGTTATTGAAGGAAAAAGTGAGGAGCCAGTTTATCTTGATGTAAACGAAGATGGAGCTGAAATCAAGTCTGCAAAGAAGTTATGGGGGCTTAACGTTTTCGACACAACAAAAGCCCTCGCTAATGATGGCAGTGTAGCCTGCATTGGACCAGCTGGCGAGAACCTTGTCTACTTTGCTTCAATAATGAACGACGAACACAGAGCAGCTGGCAGAACTGGAGTAGGAGCGGTCATGGGTTCAAAGAAGCTAAAAGCTATAGTTGTTTCTGGAAAAAAGAAACCAGAGCCTGTAAAAGCTGAAGAATTCAAGCAAGCTTCCAAGGAAGCTTTAGAAAAGCTTAAGGCAAACCCGATAACCAGCACAGGATTGCCAAAATATGGCACAGCTGTGCTTGTAAACGTGATCAACAACGCCGGTGGTTTGCCGTTTAAGAACTGGCAGAAAGCTTACAATGAAAAAGCTGACGAAATAAGCGGTGAAAGACTTGCAAAGGAATTTCTCAGAAAAAGAATTGCGTGCTGGGGCTGTAGCATTGGCTGTGGAAGAGCTACTGAAGTCAAAGAGGGGTTCTTCAAGATCTTGAATACAGAAGGACCTGAATACGAGAGCATCTGGGCTCTCGGCAACGACACCGCAGTTATGCAGCTCGAAGCGGTTATCAAAGCAAACCACCTATGCGACGAACTTGGCTTGGACACAATCACGATGGGTTCAACGATCGCATGCGCCATGGAGCTTTACGAGAAGGGCTACGTAAAGCCAGAGGACTTGCAGGGAATGGACTTGTCCTTTGGCAACGCTTCAGCTTTGGTTGACGCAGTCTGGAGAACCGCATACAAAGCGGGCTTCGGCAAATACTTGGCTTTGGGAAGCAAAAGACTTGCAGAGCTATTTGGAGCTCCAGAGCTTTCTATGAGCGTCAAGGGAATGGAAATGCCTGCTTATGATCCGAGAGCAATAAAGGGGATTGGATTGAACTACGCCACAGCAAATCGTGGCGGTTGTCATGTAACGGGCTATACAATTGCTCCAGAGATCACGGGCTTCCCGACAAAGCTCGACCCGCTTAAATATGAAGGAAAGGCGGAGTGGGTTAAGATCTTCCAGGATTTCACGTCTGTTGTAAATTCTACTGTGAATTGTCTGTTCTCAACTTTCGCTCTCGGAGCGGGAGACTACGCAAAACTTCTCTCAGCTGTGACTGGTTGGGAAATTAGCGAGAGCGGTTTAATGAAAATTGGAGAGCGCATTTACAATCTCGAAAGGCTCATAATGAATAAGTTTGGCTTTGATGCAAAGGATGATGCTTTGCCGAAGCGTTTGCTCACCGAAGCTTTGCCAGACGGTGTTGCTAAAGGTCAGGTCGTGGATCCGCAGAAATTTGAAGAAATGAAGCAGGAATACTACAAACTCCGTGGCTGGGTTAATGGAATGCCAACGAAGGAAAAGTTAAAGGAGTTGGAGATTCCCTAAAAAATTTTAATATTTCATATTTTTTAATTTCAACGAGCTGTTCCACAACTTTCACTCCCAGAATTCCAAAAAACTACTTTATTAATCTCTCTTTTCCTTCTATGAGGAACTCTGAAAGCTTTTTGCTTGCTAGCTTAAACTTAATGCTCGAAACCGCATTCTGTGCCCTCGTAAGCTGTTCAGGCTCAACGTTAATCACCACGTCTTCCTTTTCCACGCCACCAACAAGGAATTTCAGCTCTATCTCGACGTCTGAGATCTCGAATGTCGTCAAGGGTATGTTTTTAAGGATCTCGTCTCTATCATAAACTTCTCTTTTTACCTTTGCACTCTCAGCGTCAACGATCACTTTTGATTTGAGAACCGCTAAGGCTATGTTGTTTGTTAGATCTCCGAGAGTTAGTTTCTTTTCCCCAGCTACAGGCTTCTCCACAGGAGTTGGCTTGTCTGTCGGAAACTTCGTTGGATCGATCTTTGCTATTTCTCTACTTTCCCTCATCTTTGGTCACCGGTATTGAGTTGCTCAATGCTGTAAGCATTTTTGCCATACCCTCTGGAACATCTATTCTTTTTGCCTTTATTTTTATATTCAGTTCTCCTGTAAGATCAGAATTTGCTTTGCTACCGTATACAGCATATAAGGTGGGTAGAGGTAATTTTTCTTTAAATAAAGCTGGTAGTTTTATTTCTTTCTCCTCCTTAAACTTCGTTGCAACGATTTTTGCCTTGAAATCAAGTTCTGCTTCTTCGATGCTTATGAATGGAATTGGCACAAGAGTGACTACAGGTATGCTCATCTTCAGTGGAATAGCCTCAATTTGTCCTGTATCAGGATTCTGAACTGTTTGCGTGTAGCTAAACTCAAGCGTTACAGGAACCTTTTTTCTTTTGCCTGCCTCCTCCCTTTCCTCCATCTGAGAGAGTAAAAATTGAAGGGTAGCGATGGCAGACTCCTTCTGGGCTTGAATGATCGCTGTTAGTGGTGCAGATATGATCTGTTCAAGATATAGCGGTGTTTCTGGCATGGGATCACTTAGTTGCTGGAACCATTGCCTCTTTCAGAATGCTCAGAACAGTCCTTAGACCTTCGGGCATTTCATCCTGCACTGCATTGACTGTAATTTCAAGTTCCGCACTTCTGTCAACCTGCGACCTTGTTTCTCTCTTGTAGCCGTAGCTCGCTGTCAATTTAACGCTTCCCCATCCCCAACCTGCCTTTGCAGTAATCGAAGAAGAGAAATCGTGCTGAGTTTTGTCCACATCCGTAGTTTTTATTATGAATTTGAAGTGGATTGTCATGTCTTTGATCCTTATGAAGGGCACTGGTAGAATCGTAAGCAAAGGTGCTTCAATTGTAGCATCTTCTTCCACAATTTCCTTGCCTAATCCTTCTTTCAATTTCTCAGGGTCCACAGTTTTCCTTTTGAATTTAAAGGTGATGTTTTTAACGTTTCCATCCTCGTCTAATCCAACTTCTTGCACAAATCTCGCAGTCGTCATCGCAGCATAAGCCTGCGCTCTTACAGCAGCCTCTAACGGCTTCCCTATAAGACTTTCCAAAGGCAGAGCGGAAAGCTCCGCAGGTATGTTTGCCATTCTCTCACCAATTATCTCATACTCATGAACCATATAAGATTTACGCTTGATAGCAAAAGTCAAAATAAATAATTGTGAGAGATAAATACGTCCTATTCGATTCTCGTGCTGAAAAAGACTTGCTAGGTTACCAATGGAAACTGCAGAGTTTTTGCTACGCTTAAGCATAATCCCTTCAAGAAGGTAAAAGCTTAAATATTGAGCATATACTTTTTCTACGTGAGTGATGGAGTCTACATGAAAAGACAGGAAATCGAAGAAATCAAACGAAAAAGGCTAAAGTATACGCTTAAATACGTCTACGAGAACTGCGAATTTTACAGGAGGCAATTTTCAGAGATTGATCTCGATAAAATCACTCCAGAGACGATTTCAAAGCTTCCTTTCACGACAAAGCAGGATCTTCGCAACGCTTATCCGCTGAAAATGAGCTGTGTGCCAAAGGAGAAAATAGTTCGAATTCAGATGAGCGGTGGAACCACTGGACAACCAGTTATAGTGCCATACACAAGAAAAGACGTTGAGCAATGGAAGGAAATGGTTTTAAGGGCTTTTCAAATAGCGGGCATTAGTTCTAAGGATGTCATTCAGATCACTCCCGCGTTTGGGCTTTGGAACGGGGGCTTTGGATTTCACTTTGCTGCAGATGCAATCAACGCCTTTGTAATCCCTATTGGAGCGGGAAATACAAGGAACCAGATTCGCTTCATGCTCGACTTTGGCACCACGGTGCTTTGTGCAACAGCAAGCTATCCGCTAAGAATTGCAGAAGTCGCTGAAGAGCTTGGCTACAAGCCTTCAGATTTACCCGTTGAGAAAATGCTCCTTGGAGCGGAACCTTGGAGTGAAGAGCTTAGAAAAAGAATTGAAGAGCTTTTTGAAGCAAGAACTTATGACATCCCCGGACTTACAGAGATGGGCGGTGTTGGCACGGTTGGCTTCGAGTGTCCACTTCGCAAAGGTCTGCACATGTGGGAGGACAACTACATTGTCGAAGTGGTTGATCCGAAAACTGGTGAAACGCTGGGCGAAGGTGAAGAAGGCGAAATAGTTTACACGGCAATAAACAGAGAAGCGATGCCCCTCATTAGATACAGAAGTGGCGAGGTTTCGGAGATCGTAGCTATTGAGCGTTGCGAGTGCGGAATTGAGCATATCACGCTCAAGAGAATTAAAGGTCGCACAGATGACATGATCATACATAGCGGAGCAAAGTTTTATCCAAGCGATGTTGAGAGAATTCTTGCAAGCTACGGAATTACACAGTATAAAATCGAAGTAGGCTCTGAAATTAGAATTCTTCTTGAAGGTGAGAATTCCGTTTTACCGAAATTGAGTAAAGACTTCAGGGAGTTTATTGGAATAAATCCCGAACTTGTTGTTCTTAGCAAAGGAACTCTCGAAAGATTTGAAGGAAAGGCGAGGAGGTTGGTGAGATTATGATAATCGAAACGGTTTATGGAGCATCTGTATTTCTAATACTTGTTGGGATAATAATTGCGGTTCGCAGAGCGAGGAGAATGCTATGATCCTCGAAGTTTTTGTAGCATACTTGGTTTTGATGGTAGCGATTGGTTTCTATGAGTATCGCAGAACAAAGAATTTGCCAGATTTCTACATCGCTGGCAAGAAACTTGGAGCTCTTGCGGTAAGCTTTTCATTCTTTGCCACATACTTCAGCACCGCTGCGTTTCTTGGCGGTGGTGGGACTGGCTTCCTGCTGGGCTTTCAGTGGTCTGCATTTCTGATCTTCTTCCATATCCTATTTGCGATCCTTGCATGGCTTATCATAGCACCACCAATGAAGAGGCTCGCGGATCAGCATGGAGTAATGACGATTCCTGAGCTTTTTGGAAAATCTTTTGGAAAGACTGCTCAGGTTATCTGTGCTCTCATAATACTCTTCTTCTTCGAATTCTACATGGTCTCGATCTATAAGGGAGCGGGAAATCTGCTACAGACGATGCTTTCAATAAGCTACGTCGACGCACTTATCATAACTGCGGTGATCGTTACTCTCTACACCGCGATCGGCGGTTTCAGGGCGGTTGTTACAACAGACATAATTCAAGGAGTCATAATGTTCTTTGGTGCCATTGTGCTCTTCATTTCTGTGCTTTATGTTTGCGGTGGCTTTGAAGCGCTGCAAAAACTTTCAGAAGTCAAGCCTGAGCTATTCGAATTTGGAAAGCTCGGTCCACCGCCAGTTGTGAATGCGGGAATGGTTGTGCCATTTGTGCTAAGCCTTACATTTGCAATAAGCATAGCCCAGCTTTCGAGCCCACAGCTTGTCGTTAGATTCATTGCTGCGAGGGATCAAAGGGTAATTGGCTATGGAATGATCCTGACTCCAATAATCATTGGCATATTTGCGATCTGCGTCTTCAGCATCGGTCCCTTTGGCTGGCTTTTAATTCCCAAAGATCAAATTCCGACGTTTTTGAAAGACGTTGACAGAGTTGTGCCATACATAGCAATGAAAATGCTCCCTGTTGGAGTTAACGCCTTGCTTCTAACCGCAATAATAGCTGCAGCAATGTCTACAATAAACTCGCTCGTGCATGTCTCCGCCACCGCTCTTGTCAGAGATCTGCTTCAGAATTTCAGGAAGATTTCTGACTCTACTGCTTTAAAGCTAACTAGGCTTTCTGTGGTTATATTTGCTTTAATTCCGGTTGCATTTGCAGTTAATCCTCCCGATATAATCGTCGGAATCGTTGGAGTTAGCTTCTCTGTGATTACTTCTGCATTCCTAATTCCGCTTCTTGCATTGCTTTACTCAAAGAGTGTAAATTCGAAGGCGGTTGTTGCTTCAATGATCGTTGCGGTTGCGGTTTGCATAGTCTGGCAGATCTACTTCTATCCGAAGTTCTTCACCTATCCAGTAGTTCCCGGGCTTATTGCTTCAGCGCTAACGTATTTAGCCTTCAATCTTAAAAAGAATAAGTAACTCTGTTTTTTTATCCTTTAAAAGCTCTACAAGTTCTCTGCTTAGCTCAAAAGCTGATTTATTTGCTGAGATCAGCAAAGTTCTTCCACAAACAAATTTGCTCTTTCTAATGACGATGTCCTTTGTATGAGTAAAACTAAGCCTTTGATCGCCGAAGCCAACCGCATGATCCTTAATTCCATAGTCCGGCAAAGAGATCTCAATTTCAACCTTTGTTCCCGCTCTTATAAGCTTTTTTGCCTCTTCCGGAATTTCAGAAATGCTTTTGCTTGCTCTAACACCAATAACGCAGTCCGCTCTCTTCGAGATCTCCTCGTCCTTTGTTATTTCAAAAGTGGTTTTATGTCTCGCAGTTATATTCGGATGCCCAAAAGCGATAATTTCAAAAATCATTAAAATAAAATAAAAATTTACTTTCTGTAAAGAGTAATCTCAATTGCGGAGACGTTTGCAGTCCCCTGCTCACTGCTAACCTGCTCGGTTGAGATCTTTATATCCTTTACATCGACATCGGGCAAGAAGCGCTTTCTGACGATCTCTGCCACATCGACTGCTCTGCTTATAGCCCTACCACGAGCTTTTATGGAAACTTCTGACGCACCGCTGTTGAACTGCGTCAATACTGCAAGCACATAATTCATAACCGGTTTGTTTCCAACAAACACCGAATTCTCTGCCATTCTTATCCCTCCTTTTCGTTTTTCCGCTACAAGTATGGAGAGTTATATTAATCTTTCGTTCTCAATCGACAAACTTATAACTTTCTGATCTTCTTTGAAATATGCTCGAAATTGAGCTCTTGGGTATGAAGCTAAAAAATCCGCTAATTCTAGCAAGTGGAGTTCTTGGAAGTTATGCTTCTTCTCTAAATGAGATTGCTGAGGATGCCGGAGCGGTTGTGACGAAATCCGTGAGCATTGAGGGCAGAGAAGGCTACAAGAATCCGACGGTCATAAACTGGAAGTGTGGTTTGCTAAACGCAGTTGGCTTAGCTTCCCCTCCAGCGGAAATCTTTGCGGAAGAACTTAAGAGTTTTAATAAAGCCTGTCCTTTAATTGTAAGCCTTTACGGAAAAAGTCCAGAGGATTTTTCAAAATTGGCTGATATTTTTGAAATTGCAGACGCTTTCGAGCTCAATTTGAGCTGTCCCCATGTTAAGGGAGCGGGAATAGAAATTGGAAAAGATATTGAGCTTTCTTGCGAAATCGTCAAGGCAATGAAAAAAGCGACGAAAAAACCTGTTATTGCAAAAATTTCTGTGATGCACGATTATGTTAAGCTCGCAAAAGAGCTTGAAAATGCCGGAGTGGATGCGATTGCTATTTCAAACACGATTCCGGGAATGAAGATAGACATAATCTCTAAAAAACCCGTTTTAAGCAATGTAACTGGAGGCGTTAGCGGACCCGCAATAAAGCCAATAGCGTTGAAGTCCGTATATGATCTTTACAAAGTTCTTGAAATCCCCATAATAGGCTGTGGCGGAATCACGAATTTTGAAGATGCTCTGGAATTCATAATGGCGGGTGCAAAGGCTGTTCAGATCGGCTCAGCGGTTTATTACAGCAAAAGAGTCTTCTATAGCATAAAAGAAAGCTTAATAGCATTTTTAAGAGCAAATGACTGCAAGATCTCCGATCTAATTGGTGTCGCACACAATTCAAGATAACCAACTACTTTAATTTTAATAAATCAAACCGATAAACTTTTATACAGAACATCGAACGATCGTTCGATGAAGGCTTTAGAGGGTTTGATCGTGGTTTTAGTGATGTGCATTCCATTTGTGGCAATAAAAAGCTTAGATCTGACCACTTATCTATATTGGAGCATAGTTTCAGCAGTTTACTTGGCATACATAGCATTTTCGAGGTGGTAATATGCTAATGGTTTACGCTCTGCTTAGCTATTTGATAATCGGCACGTTGATAGCGATTCTCGCAAAAAGGAAAGTATCGACAGACGAAGATTACTACATAGCTGGCAGAAATGTCAGCGGTATTGTATCTGCGTTAACCTATGCAGCAACAACCTATTCAGCATTCATGATGGTCGGTCTTGTCGGCTTAACTTATCTATCTGGAGTTGGGGCTCTTGGGTTTGAGTTATTCTACCTTGTGGGCACCCTTTTGCTTCTCTCATACTATGCTCCAAAGATCTGGAAATTGGGAAAAGAAAAAGGCTTAGTAACTCCAGGAGACCTTATTGCGAGCAAATATGGCGAGACTACTGCAAAAATCATGGCTGTTGTGGTTGCAATAGCTTTAATTCCATACACTTCAATTCAATTCGTTGGCATTTCTTTTTTGCTTGGTAATTCCATGAGCTTTGAAGCTGGAGTAATGCTTTCGGCAGTCATAATCGCTCTTTGGGCTCTTCTTGGAGGACTAAGGAGCGTTGCATGGACTGATGCGGTCTTTGGGCTTTTCATGCTTTCTATGGCGATTCTGGCGGTATTCTATGCTTCTTCCATGGTTCCAGCAAATTCCGATTTTTCAAAGCTTGGAGAACTTTTATACGTTCCAAATACCTTTTGGACTCCGATCACATTTGTTTCCTACACTCTTCCATGGTTCTTCTTTGCATTGACGAATCCACAGGTTTTTCAGAGAATCTTTATTCCTAAGGACGAAAAAAGCCTTAGAAGAATGGTTGTGCTTTTCGGTTTCTTCGGCTTAGTCTATACAATTCTCGTGACACTGCTCGGACTTCAACTTAGGTTGCTGACTGAATACGGAAGCTTTCCAAAAGTTGTAAACAGAGATCTTGTTACCCCTACCTTTCTAAACATGATCCCAGAGTGGCTTGCTGTTGCAATTGGCATGAGCATATTCGCAGCAGCGATCACAACCGCAAATTCCATTGTTCTCACACTTTCTTCGATGTTCTCGAGAGATTTGCTCAAGAATAGAAGCGTGTTGGCGGGGAGGCTGTTTGTTGTTGTAATAACCTCAGCAATTGCAATCTTTGCAGTCCACAAACCAGCTTACATCGTTGATTTGGCAGTTATGAGCTCTACGATCCTTCTTTGTCAGCTTCCACTTATTTTGGGAGTTTTCCATTTCGGAATTGGTGGTAGGCTCTCTGCAAGCCTTACTCTAATCGCTGGATTCTCCACAGCAATAGCCATGTTTTACACAAAAGCAACACTTGGAGTTCCGATTAGCATCTGGGTTCTCATTGTGTCCTTTGCTGTATTCTTTGTAACAGCGGTGTTTGAGAAAAGATTTAAAGCTTAAACTTAATTTTTTCTTATGACCAAAATAGAAAACATTTACTGTGCAAGATGTGGTTCAGAATTTGACTTAGATGTGAAAAGAACAACAAGCTATTCCGCTCCATTGCATATTCCTAATCTATACTGCCCTTTTTGCGGTAGCAGAAGGTTGATTAAAAAGAAGGGGATTTTTTCTAAGCCAGACCCTTAGCATGACTCAGAATGTGCTTCAAAGAAGCTTTGATTATTTCTAAACCAAGCAGAACCGCTTTTTTTGAGCCAGGCAGACAGAAAACAACTTTTCCGTTGATGATACCTGCTGTAGCTCTTGAAAGTATAGCGGAATAACCGACTTCCTTAAAGCTTTGCATCCTGAAGATCTCCCCAAAACCTTCGATTTTCTTATCGAAAAGATTTTCAAGAGCTTCAATCGTCAGATCTCTTGGATTAAGTCCCGTTCCGCCCGTGATTATGCATACGTCTGCAATCTTCAAAACATCAAAAACCGCTGACCTGATCTGCATTATATCATCAGAGACAAGAAGGTAATCCATTACTTTATCCCTAAAAGCATTAAAAATTTGCACTCCTGACTCATCGTCTTCTGGTATATTTGCCACTCCTCTTAGCGCACCATATCTGTTAAATCTCGAGGTTGAAACCGTTATTATTGCCACTTTATAATCCAAATCTCTTTCGTGCATCAGAACCACCTTTCCAATGTGAATTGTGCCGGCTTTATTTTGAGCTTTTCGAGAGCTTTTTCAACTCTCTCATTGCTAAAATCGTGCTCTTCGCAGAGCATTTCAATGACTTTTTCTTTATTGGGCTCCTTGAATTCTATTCTGTAATCGTCAGTAACTTTGGGATTGAGAAAGAAGTCTCTAATAGCTTCCAGATTTTCAATCTCAGCGTTTAGAGATTTTAAAGCTTTAAATACGTCTCTGTATGTTTTTATCAAATTGTAAGCTTTCTTGGCTCCAACCCCCCTGATCCCCTCATTATAGTCAGTCCCACAGAGGATTGCTATGTCCACGAGCTGTTCTCTCGTTATTCCAAGCTTTTTTAAATTCTCTTCAAGGGATATAATCTCAGGATTGACATCAACATAGATGTTCTTTCCCGGCAACTTCCTTTTCCCAGTTATTGCAAGATTTCTTGCCAACTTTGGACTTCCAAAGAGTAGTGAATCGTAATCCTGACTACCAACGAAATCGGCGTCCCCCTTTTTTACCATATGTGCGGCCTGAGCTTCACCCTCGCTTGGCGCCTGAATAAAGGGAATCCCCATATAGCTCAGAAGCTTCTTGGAACTTTCAACTATGAATTCGTCAACTCTTGCAGAAGCTTGAGCGTATTTCTTTGCATATTCTTCCCCACTCTGAACTGCCACAACCCACTTCTCCTCGGCTTCAGCTCTTCTTTTCTTTCTTTCTTCTATTTCAGCCTTTTTAAAATCGGGTGGTTCACCGTCAAATACGAAAATAGGTCTTATTCCGATTTCAACCATGTTTGTTACCCTGTAGAGAATTCCCGAAAGATGAGAAGTAATTCTGCCTTGTGAATCTTTAAGTGGGGTCCCATCAGGCTGTCTTATTGTTGAAATAAACTGGTAGAGAGTATTAAAAGCATCAATCGCTATCTTTCTACCAGAAAAATAACTGAGATCCACTTCTTCCTTCTCAAGTAGATCTCCGATCTCTGCACCCATGTTTTAAATTCTCATCATGATTTTAAATCTTTTTACGATCAATGTCATCTAAAACCGATTGATTTATCTTACTTAGAGGTAGTTAAAATTCATGTTCTTCGACCCCCATGTTCATAGCGAGGGGCTTGGACTTTCGGAACTGAAAAAAATGAAAGAGAGCGGGGTTTCGCATATTTGTAGTCTCTGTTTTTACCCAATAAAACCACTTTTTCCTCAAACGCTCATAGATGAGTTCAGACGGCTTGAAGAGTTCGAAAATTTTCGTTGCTCCTTGGTAGGTTTACAGATGTTCCATGCTGTGGGAATTCATCCGAGATGTATTCCCCCGGACTATATGACAGTGATCGAACACCTTGAAGCAAACGAATGGATGGCCTTTGGTGAGATAGGGCTTGAAACTGGAAACGAGGTTGAACAGGAAGTCCTAAAAAAACAGCTGAAGATAGCAATTGCAAAGGATATTCCGTGTGTAATCCACACACCAAGCAAAAATAAAGAAATCTTAACAGAGAAAACTTTAGAAATTTTAAAAAAGCTGAATTTTCCGGAAGAACTCGCTTTGATCGACCACATAAACTACGAAAATCTAGATATTGTTGCAAAAAGCGGTTTTTGGATCGGTCTTACAGTTCAATTTGGAAAGTTAACTCCTGAAGACGCTGTAAGGATTTTGCATGAGATTGAGACAGATAAATGTATAATCAACAGCGATGCAGGCTTTGGTCATAACTTGGTGACAACCGTAGCGGACACAGCGAAATTATTGGGGAAAGAAGCAAAAAAGGTTTGTTTTGAGAACGCTAAAGAATTTTTGGGTGTTTAGCATGCGACCAAGTCTCGACGAGTATTTTATGGAGATTGCAAAAGTGATTGCAAAACGCTCAACTTGCTTAAGGCAGAAAGTAGGAGCAGTGATTGTAAAGGATAAGCGAATACTCGCAACTGGATATAATGGTGCCCCCTCAAATTTACCTCACTGCGATGAAGTTGGATGCATGCGTGACAAGCTTGGTGTTCCGAGCGGAGAAAGACAAGAACTTTGCAGAGGAGTGCATGCGGAACAGAATGCGATATTACAGGCAGCGAAGTTTGGTATAAGCGTTGATAATGCAACTCTTTACTCAACCCATTGCCCGTGTATAACATGTGCAAAAATTATAATAAATGCCGGAATAAAGTGCGTCGTCTATGGTAAAGAATATGCAGATAAAAATGGACTCAGACTGCTCAAAGAAGCTGGAGTAGAAATAAGATATTTCCCACGTGAATAACTACTTGCCTTTCCTCTCTTTTGACTTTGGTCTTAGGCCTCTATATCCGCACTTTCTGCACGTCTCTGCCTTTATCGGATTCCTTGCATTGCACCTCATGCATATCTTTACATTAAAGAGCCTTGCTTCAGCTTCAGGGAATCTAGCCATGAATTGAGTGCTATGTTGAGTATATAAACCCTTCCAAAATCATAAAAACTTGTTGCGGAAAGCTTAAAAAATGAAAGCCTACAGGATCATAATACTGCCGCCGTGGCTCAGCTGGAAGAGCGGGTGACTCGTAATCACCAGGTCGCGGGTTCAAACCCCGCCGGCGGCTAATTTATAAAGGTTTAAAACCGAGCTTTTCCTGTTTAGAGTTACTATCATTCCCAGTTTCAACATTACAGCTTTTACCCACGAAATATAAAAATCTTTCGATGTTTTAAATTTTTTATAATTTCAAAGGTAAGATATCTTACAATTATTAAGCGATTTCAGCAGAGATCATAAGACGAATTCTTATCGATACTCTTCTGCAAGTTCATGCAACTCTATCAAAATCTATCAGAAGAAGATAATTCTGTAATGCAGCTCTCTGGCAGGATTGAATGTAAGATATCTTACCTATTGCAAAAAATTAGATGAAAGCTTTGGAATTGGAAAAGTTACTCCAGTTACTTTGGTCATATTAGTAATTAGATCTGAATTTATAAAAATTACCATTCAACTATGGTAATTCAAAATGGTGATTTCTCAATCTCATGAAGAGAAAAAACAGGGTAGAAAGGCAGAGAGTCCTTTGGTGGACACCAAAAGCCTTGAGGGAAAACTGCTATCTGCGATCGGTCTTAAAAACTGCAAAATTGAGAGAGAACCAGATCATAAGATTCCCCTTAGATTGGCTGCGCTGAAATACGAGAAGGACGAGATCATTGAGGGCTCCTTCGTGAGGTATATTCTGATCGAGTTAGACAGAGAGATCTGTAACATAAAAAGGATTTCGGCTGTGCAGGTCGTTCAAGAAGGAAAAGATCTCATGCTTAGGGTTTGGATAAATAAGCCCGATAACGTTTCCATGGATAGATATCAGATTTAAACCTCACCACTAGTTTTCCGATAGTCGCAGGTATAGTATGGTCTCCATTCTATTTCAAACTTGAGTTTGCTGACAGGATTTTGGATAACTTCAATATCTGAATAATTCTCTTTCTCCTCAGATTCAAAAGCACGCTTTACTATGTAGAGGTAATAGCTATCTCCATAGAACTTTGCTGCCTTATATTCGTTCTCCGAGAAAGTGATCTTTTCTGGCAATTCTTTGAAAGATTTAACCTCGATTCTCCTTTTTTCTTTGCTTTTTGGATCATAACTCTCTATGTCATATCCTCTGCCTTCAGCAGAAACGTCAATCGGTTCTCTTCCATTTTGTTTCTCGTATTTCATCACAAGCCTCATTCCTGCAAGTTCTACTTCTCTTTTCTTTCTCCAGAGTTCTGGATCAAAATGTTCAACAGTTCTTGCAACTTCCTCGAATACTTCCTTTTTATTAATTTTCTCAGCTACCTCCTCTAAGATCTCCCTTAACTTTTCAGCCCGAATAACGTAGAATGTGGCTACGGGTTCTGAAATTTTCTCATTTATTCTCAAAATCCTTTTGAATTCTTCTCTCTTTCTCTCTTCAAGCTCTTCTATTTTCTTTTTAGCGAATTCTTCGGATAAATGTCTCCGATGATACTCTATCTCTATATTCAATCCATCTATCAACCTGTTCATCCTTTCCTTTAGGAACAACCTCTGTTCTTCTTTGAGTTCTTCGATATAACTGCTATCTATAAAAGCTTCATTAAACCTACTAACTTTGTAAGAAATTTGTTTTAAAATCTCCTTTTCCACTTCAGGAGAAACTAATATCGGTTCGAGTGCTCTAAGGAAGCTGAAAGGCTTGGCATATCCATTGAAAACAACAACTGGAACCTCATAAAACGGTTCTTCGTAGAAGTCAAACAGCTTCAGAATTCTGACTTCTCCGTAACCTTCTTCGTCTCCCGCAAAAATTGCGAATCCCCGTTGACACATTCCTATGTAAAGGGCTTTCAGTATCGCTGGGTTATCAAGTTTCAATTCTTTTTCACTGATGAAGTTGGTCTCCTTCAAATCGAGAATCTTAGCTTTTGTTGGTTTAGCTTTATTCTCGAGCAGTATTTTTACTGGTTCAATAGCACCATTTTTTATCTCGAAAAACGTGAATTCATCAAGGAACTTTCCGTCTCCAAAGCCTGCTTCCTTAAAATGATAGAGGTATTTTCTGAGATCATCTTCGGTTATTATTTCAGCAATATTTTTCCCTTCAAGGATTTTTTCAGCTCTTACATGCCTCTTAGCTGCTTCAGCTTTTTCCAGAACCAATCTGATCTTCTGGATGAGATTCATTCCTGCATCAAACTTTCTGACTAAATCTTCTCCAGCTGCTTCGATTCTATCCTCCACGTATGCTCTCCAGATCTCGTTCTCAACGTCTTTCTCCGAAATTATCATTCCAATTATTTCGACACTTCCAATGTCGAACTCCTTTTCGATTGTTTCGACCTTCCTTATAACAACCTCCAAAACCCTTCTCTCGATTTTGAAAACGGGTAGCATGCTTAGAACGTAAATGTCCTTCTTTTGTCCGTATCTGTAAACTCTACCGACTCTCTGAATGTAAACCACAGGATTCCATGGAATTTCGTAATTTATTACCACGTTTCCAGCCTGTAAATTAAGACTCTCGCCAAGAGCATCGGTTCCGATGATTATTTTTGCATCGTTCCAGAATCTCGCAATTTCAAACTTCTTTTCCTCAGGGGTCATTCCACCATGAACAATCGAAATCTTGTCTTTTCCGTAAATTCTACCAAGAACCTCTTCAAGATGGAAGAGAGTTGCAAGGAATTGAGTGAAGAGAACGATTTTATCTCCTCTCTTCAGATGCTCATCGACCAATTTTATTAGCATCTCAGTTTTTCTGTCTTCTCCTTTTTCAATCAGCTTTCTACCTCTTTCGATGAGTTTTTCCAGTATTTCTTTTTCCTTCTCAACAAGCTCTTTATTTGCTGAAACGCTCTGGATTATTTTCATTCTAATCTCTTCAAGCTTTTTATCATCACCCTCTTCTTCAGCCTCGAGAAGTTCGCTCAGAATTTCTTCGGCATTCTCAAGCTGCTGAGCAAAACCCTCGAATAGTCTCCAATACCTGTTTTCAAGAACCTTGACTCCTGCCCAGATACTCGAAGAGACTGCTCTTCCAACGATTGTTGCCACAAGTCCAATGGATCTATCGTTTTCCTGATCAGCAAGTCTGTAGTAGTTTCTTATGTATTCTTCAACTTCCCTGTAAAACTCCTTTTCATCCTCATCGGGCTCTATCTCCACCGTGCTCGTAAAAGTTTTCTGTGGAAAGATTTTCCTACCCTCAAGATCAAGAACTTCCTTTTTTCTTCTTCTAAACGTGTATTTTTTGAGGAATTCTTCCCAATTTTGTTCATCTACATTCTGATTTATCAGGCTAAGCCTAAAAATGAACTGTTCTTCTTTACCGTCATGAGGAGTGGCTGTAAGAGCGAGCAAGTGTCTTGTTCTATCTCTCACGACCTGAATAAGTTGAGCCCGTCTATTCTTTATGGTTGCTCTGTGTAGTTCATCAGCGATTACGATGTCCCATTTGTAATCTGAAACTTTTCTCAGCCATTTCTCGCCTTTTAATGTATCCATTGAGGCTATAAGCCAATTTTCGCTGAGTGGATCCTTTCCTTCTCTGTCAACCTCTCTGAAAATTGGAAATTCTAAGCCGAATTTGTTTTTCAACTCTTCTTGCCACTGATACTGAACGTTTGGTGGAGTTAAAATGAGAACTCTCGTGTTTGGATTTCTTAGAATCATCTCTTTGATGAAAAGACCTGCAAGAATCGTTTTACCCAGTCCGGTTTCATATGCAATCAGAACTCTTACAGGAATACCGCTATCCGCCAGATCGAGTAAGTTAAGAAAATCTTCAAGCTGATAGGGAAGCAAATTTATCTTAGAGGAGGCAAGAACGCTAATTGGATCATAATGGTATTTTGTGAAGATGTAGTAGGAATCTGTCGCTACTCTGAAAAGGGAGAAGGACATAATTCTCACCTTTCTTTGATGCTTTCAAGCGAGTTAGAGCTAAAGATCCAGAAGGTCATTTTATCCCCCATTTCTCAAGACTTGAATCGAGAGATCTTAGATGTTCAAGAATCTCAGAAGCTTTAACCGCCTCTCTATCGTTCTGTCTTTCTGGATCTTCTCTGATCTTTGCAAGTGCTTTTAAAACACCTATTATCGCCCCTCTCGAGTAAGGAGACTCGCTTATCACTTTATCGAAGCCCTTCATGCCCTGAATCGTGTAAGCCCTTAAAGCTTTATGAACCCAGTCTATCAGGCTACTGCCAGTTATCGTATCGTAGCCAGCGATCTCTATGTCTGAATCTCCCCTGTAGTAGTCCTGAAGGATTACCGATTTTCTACCCCTCTCTTTTCCGACTTCTATTATTTTTCTCATTTCAAGATCTTCTTCATTCAGCCCAAGGCTCTTAATGAACTGATTTGCGGTATCGTAATCCATAGTATCCATCCCGTTTAGACGGGAGTAAACGTAGAAAGTTGTCACGGAATCTGCTTCCTCCCCAATTGTTTTTCTTGTAATGTATTTTGCCATCATCGTTTGCGCTATCTCAATCGCATTCTTTGCGGTTATCTTTCCAGAGTAGCTCTTTATCTCTGAATAGGACGTTAAAACCTCAAGCGCAACCCCCATAGATGCCACGAGAAGATCTGAACCCCTTATTCCGTATTTCTCAAGCTCTTCTGCCCTCTGGTAAATCTTTTGCTCGATATCTGGCAAGATTTCTTCTATTATCCCGACTTTATCCTCTTTTCTTTTTCTTGCGGAAATTATTAGGCTGTGATATATCGCCTTTTTCCCTCTCGCAATCGGGTTTTCCGTGCTCTCAGTATGAATCGGAAATGTAGCGGTTATTTTGAATCCCGCATTTCTTAAGGCTTCGAGAACAAAATACCATGCTTCAGGACTTTTGTGTGCAAAGAAAAGAACGAGGATTCCATCATCATCGAGCAGATCATGGATGTTTTGCATGGTTTTGATGAATAGATTGTTAAAGAAATCCTTATCTCTATCCCCGCCAACATCCAGCTCTTCTGTCGTCTCTATCTTTTCATTTTTGAAATATCTCGACTCCTTTTCGAACAGATCTCCCAAAATTCGCCTATGCCACACGTAAAAGAATTCGCTCACTTCCCCGTAGGGAATATCATCGTAATACGGTGGATCAGTTACTATTACCTTGAATTTTCTCTGAGGTTTCCATGACGCAGAGGATTCATTTATTATTTCAACCCTTCCGTTGGTTGATGACAGCTTTTCTATCGAATACTTCAGCGCATCGAGAACATCGTTTATCATTCCCACAAGAGTTCCTGAAGATTTTACAAATGGATTAACTTCTGCGTGATCCCACATCATCGCTATTCCCCTGTTTGTGAACGTATGGGAAATTACTTCATATGATGAATGCCAGTTCGTTCCCCTACTGTTGTAATCAATGTGCTTTGCAAGGATCGTGGATAGATAAACTCCAACCGCCTTTGCATACTCTTCGTCCTTTTCCGCTATTTCATCAACGATTTTCTTCGCTTTTTCCGCAAACTTTGCTACCAGAAGCAACTGCCTTGGATTGAATTGCTGATACCACTTTGGAATGTAATTTTTGTTTGAAAGCCTTCTATTATCGTTCGGTAGTTCAATATCTGGAATTAAACCCTGTCTGTATAGCCTGAACCAGTTGTTCTTAAGTTCCTTCTTTGCTTCCTCGAAACCCCTCAGATCTTCTTCATTTGGTAGATCGTATAGCTTTCCGCTTCTTTTTTCACCAAGAAGGACTACTGCAAGCATTCTCTCCTTTTCCTTTTCTCTTATCTCCTTAACAATAACTTCATTAGATATTGGAGCCTCACATTTCAGGCAAATACCATTTCCTTCCGAGGCATTTCCTTCGGGTGCTTCACCTTCTTTAATTTCCAGCTTTAAATCTTCTCCCTCAATTTTATAGCTTAGATAAAGCATCTTCTTACTTTTTCTTGCAAGCTCCCATTTTCCAACGAGCGGGGTCTCAAATCCGCAGCGCGGGCATTTCACGACCCAAGCCCATATGTATGAAGCAACATCTCTTCCATCGTGCTTTGGATAGAATCTGCCAAGCTCCTCTTTCAGCTCTCTAAAAATCTGCTCTGCATATTTCTTTACATCGTAATAAAGCCTCATACCATATTTTTTCGGATACTCAAGCGTTGCCTTCAGAATCAGATATGCCACAGGGTTGTAGTCCACCGCAACGACATCACATCCAAGTCTGAGCGCTTCGAAAGGTATAGATCCTCCTCCAGCAAAGGGATCGAGAACTACTGGAACTTCCCCCCATGTTTTTATTATTCCATTCCTCAAAAAATCCGCTGGGGGATCCTTTTTATGTGCTCTCTCTCCTTTCTCGATGTTCTTAGGAATTCCAAGGATCTGAAGCAGACTGTTCTTTAAATCATCTTTATAACTTTCGGGCATATTTTCCTTGGAAATTAAAGCTCCAAACACCGCAGTTCTTGCAGTAATTAGTGGCTTTCTTGCCCACCAGTAGTGGAGCTCGCTTGTTGGTGGTTTGGCGTTTCCAAGCTTTTCCTTCTTTGCCTCCTTGCTCACTTCTTCAACAGGTATGAACTCCTCGATCATCAGCCTCATAAAACCACCTACGCAAGATCGTAGAGAACCTTAAAAGCCTGAACTCCGTTTTTTGTTGCAGTAACCTTCCACGCCCAAAAGAAAACCTCCTCAGCTGGGAGATTGACAATTACATCTATAAGCCTGTATCTCAATTCTGCCTTTTTCATCGAGTTCAGAACCTTAATCGCAACATAGATTCTCATTGCGGTATCGACTTCATCGGTTTTATTCGCAACCTTTAGTTCTTTCATCAGTTTTTTAACTGCATCTTTTCTCCAAGATGAAGCAGAGGCAATTTTGATTCTGTAGCTTTTCTCTCTGTTCAAATAGCACTCATACATGGTAATGAACTTAGGGGTTTCAATTAGCTCGTAGATCGTGTTCTTTATCGCAAGCATCATCCCACCTTCAGAACTTTATCGGATTTAGTGTTCTTTAGCTCATCCAGAACAGTTCTGAAGTCTTCCGTTATCTCCGCATCGATTTCGAGCTGTAAGCTGTAATCCAGCTTTGAATCCAGATCACTGATCTTTTTTAGAATCTCGCTCAAAACTCCGATCTTTTCAAGCCCACAATCGCATTCAAAAACAACATTTCCCTTCACATTCACCTTCATTTTTCCCCTTAAACCCAGATACGAAACGGCTCCCGATACGCTGAGAGAATCTTCTTTGAGCGAATTTGATCCCTTCCCACTTATTTTCACCATTTTTACTCTTTTTCCTTTCAAATCTTCGAATTTTGCTAAAAACTCATCAATTTTTAAGGTCTCTTCTCTGGGCGGAAGAATTGGAGGAGGTTTCTTTATCTCCAATTTACTCTTGATTTCTTCTGCAAAATCTTTTCTGAAGACGTAATCTCCTTTGCCAAAAGCTGATAGAACTTTTTCCGCTTCTTCTTGGCTGAGCTTCTCCCCAGCTTCGATTTTCTCGATGAGTGAAGTTTCACCTCCAAAAAATTCGAGTTTTTGAGATCTGCTTATGGCATCTACGATGTCCTTTTTGCTCATATCTGGAAGTTCACTTTCAATGAAAGACAAATCAACGTATTTCTTATTTCCCATAACTTCCAAAATTCTTTCAACGACTTTATCCGCTTTCTTTCTCTTTGCAACTTCAAGCAATTGTTCTGCAAAATTCTTTTTAACCAGATAATCTGAATCCCTGAGCTCAGCTGAAACCCCAATCTTCAGGTTTTTGATTATTTCCTCACTCTTTTCCAGATCGACGTCTTCAGGCTCGCAGATATCTCCTTTGTAAATAGCAATCTCTCCATTTTTTACAAGCTCTGTTATGCTATCTTTCAAATTCTTCAAGGGGACAAATAGGTATCCTGTGGAACTTGCTACAACGTTTATAAACTCCGAGAATTTTATGTGATCTCTTGAACCGATAATACCGTGCACGTAGTCAATGCTGACAGAATCGAGAACCTTTCCAAACTTCTTGAGGTCTTCGAATATCCTTTCTGTGTATTTTGCTCTTTCATCGTAGGTAACTGGCGTTAGCCTTTTAACTGTTTGATCATTCTTGTATACGAACCCTACCTGTGAATACAAATTTATAAGCATCTGGGCTGATTTCGAATAGATCTTGCTTTGGATCTCTCCAAGTTCCTTCAAAAACGTTTTATCCTTTGCTCTCTCTTTTTTCAGCTTTTCACACGCAATCAGTTCCTTCATAACCCTAACAAAAGGTAAAATAAGCTCAACATCGGGGAATAGGAGTGTAATCGTATTTCTGTTGGGTGTCGTAGTCGAAACGAGCTCGGAGAAAATTCTTCTGTAGATTTCCTTTGCTACAACATCGCTCGCAGCACTTTCAAATTCCTTTGAAGATTTTAGAGCCTTATATCGCCTTAAGACATCTTCGTAGTCTATAACGAAAATGTTGAGTTTATGAGGAGTCGTGTTATCCTTTTTTATCTCATTTTCAAAGATGTTTACCGCAATCGTTTCCGTGGATGGTATTATTCTGGCTATAAACTGCTTCTGCAGATGCAGTTTAACTTCCTCATCTTTGACATCGTTTGCGGTATTTCTGACAATCGCCCTTGGATTTTCTTCCGTTTTAAAGTAATATCTGTCAGTTCCTTCAGCTCTGAATATATGGGTTGCAACCTCATCGTATAGCTTTTCAAGATAGCTATCAATCGTGCTCGGATCGAGAGTTTTATCCCCCCAAAGCTTTTGCTATTAACTTGCTATTTGCTCCCTTTTTTGGCTCCTCTGGAATCAAAGAATACAGATAAACTGCGATTGCGATCCTTGTATAGTTTCCGAATCTCTTTTTTCCATCTTTTATCTGTGTATGGGCAGTTCCTTCTGCAGTGGCTATGTCTGTCTGAACAACCTGATCAAGTTTGTCTCCAAATATTTTATCAGTTAGCTTTCTCATTATTTGTGGATCGGAAAGATCTACTTCTCCCACAGAGATGAAATAAGTGCTTTCTGGAAGCTCATCAACATGCCTGAGGAGATTTACTATTACTCTCGCCATTATCTTCAAAATTCCTCTTGTTCGCTGAAAACCCTCGTATAGCCCTATCCTCCCAAAAAAGATTTCTTCTATTAATTCAGGATTGAATGGATAACATTCAGTCAGCCTTTTTTCACTGAAGGTTTCAGTTAATCCCAATTTCGTGATGTAAAAACTTCTTAGTTCTTTTGTGGCTTCCTTTGCAAAGTTTTCGTCGATCTCTTTTATGAATCTCTTTTTCAGAACTCTAATGACGTCCTCTTTTGCAATTGGAGCGATTTTAGTTGCTCCTCGTTCAGCTATTTCTACCACACTTTTGATTATTTCCGTATTTTTCTTGTAAGCTTCGCTCTCTGGAATTGTTAAAACCACTATTGAGGTTCTCGTTGCATCAAGTGCAACAAACAATGAGTGGATAAATGCTTTGTTCTGGCTTATTCGTGCCTCATCTCCAGCTATCTTAGATATATACACCACAAGCTCATCTATCAGGAAGATAACAGGCTTTCCAACTCTTCTAATCGCATTTTCTACCTCTATTGCGGTAGGCGGAGTAGTTCGGGAGGATAAATTTGCATCACCAAGCTTATTTCCGATAACATTCCAAATATTTTCTTTCGGATCGATGTTGTGACCATCAATCGCAACTATTTCCGCTTCTGGTATTACAGAAAGTTGTAAATCCTTTAAAATCCCCTTTACCTCCTGATAGTTTATTGCCACGTCCTTATTCTTGAACAGATGGTAAATCGCAAGCAGTGTGTGGGTTTTACCTCCACCAAAAGTGGTATCAAGAATTATTGCATAGGATTCGTCAGATATGGAAGCAACTCTTGATAGAACTTTTTTAATAATATTTTTCATATCTTCCGTAAAGTGTGTTCTCCTGAAATACTCACGGGGATCCAAATAGATTCGATGTGCAGTGCCATTCAAGAAATTGGAGAATTCCACCTCGAATATAGCCTCATTAATATCTGCAAAAGGATCTGAGGCAATTGCAACCAGCTCATCATCGAAGACTATCTTTCTTTGTTGGATCGCCCCTTTAAGAGAAGTATATTGTAACCCCATAAATTTTTTTATACAGTCTTAAATTTATGTTTTTTGATTTTCGTTGTTTTACCGAAATATTATGTCTGTCATAACAAGTAGTGCAAACTTGAAGATCACCAGTAAGAGTTGAAGACTCCTATCGCCGTCTTGATAAACTTCCCCATTCGCATCTTTACCTGTCACCCCACATTTTTAATTTATCAACTTATTTTATATATCTTTCTCTTCAATCATATTTCGCCTATTCTGGACGCCTAATCCGTCGAGTGATGCATAAAAGAGGTTTTTGGTTATACATAGTCTGAAACGTCGATTAGGGTTCTCCAATCGTAACTTGCTTTAAGGACATGTTGTCAGAAAAACAAACCAAATAAAGAAGAAAGAAAAATGAACTATATCTAAAAATCTAATGCGCAAATATACCTTCATGGCTTTTTGGCAGACATCATAAGAGGAAAGATGCTTATTAACTCCACGTCTGAGAAGAAGAGTTCGAGCAGTTTCTCGAGCTCTTCTCTATCAAAAGTCTTCTGAAAAGTCTTTTTCTTGGTTACAACGCCATCAAGATAGGGTATACCCTTTATGATTTTATCCTCACTCACGTCTCTGACAGCAACAAGAACTGTTCCATTTTTCTTCAGAACTCTCCTAATTTCATTAAGCACTTCGATTCTGGTTTCTGGATAAACTGTGTTAAGGACGTAGAAGTTTGTAACTGTATCGTAAAAATCATCTTTCAGAACGCTTCTGTCTGCGTATTTACCGAATCTTAGTCTGCAGCGATCATAACCAAAAGCTTCATAGCCAATTTCTCTGAGATACTCAACATCTACTCCATATCCACAACCAAAGTCCAAAACTTTACCATTAATCAGTCCCTTGTTCAGGGCAATCTTCAGAGGTCTTGAAGGATGAAGTTCTAAACGCTTTTCTCTGTTTATAGCAGCATTTGCAGACATACAGATATCCTCTCCACAGTCCTCGCTGCAAGTTTCTGACCACCAAGGTCTTTTCTTATCTATGAGTTTATGCATGAAATTAATAAATACTCGAACTTTATAAAATTTATTATAGTTATAAAACAGTTCTCCCTATGCATTACAAAAAATGACTAAATATGATCTAAAGGCTTCTTTTCAGCTCACTTTTGCCTCCTTATCGGCTCTATTAAAACAATCATAAAAATTTCTTACCGTTTTCTTGCCTTCTTTCCCGCTCTGCTCCTGAACCCCAAAGCCTTGACTGGATCTCTCCAAGCTGCATCATAAATCCTTTTGCGATTCAAAGCGTAATAGTGTCTCATTGCACCCTTCTGCCCTACTTCAGATCTAAGAAATCGGATAAGCCCGAGCTTTTTCAGCATCCATACGTAGTTGCCAAAGCTCTGTCTGCTTGGCGAGCTGTAGCCATAATCCTTGCAGTGGCGACAGTAAGCTTTCCACATCTCGTGCACGTATGCCTCGCCGTATTTAAGCAGAAATCTACGGATGAATAGCCCCGTTCTCTTCATTTAGAACCTCCTTCAGCCTTCTGATCAGCCTATGACCAGTCTTTTCATCGAAGATCGTTAATGCCGCAGCCTTAGCTGCGGGCGAGCCAAAAAGGATCATTCTCTTCAGCAACTCTATCTCAAGCCTTTCAGATCTCACCCTCTCAATTCTCGATACCATGAAATAATATATTAGGTTATTTTATTTATACTTTTATATATACTTACACACTAAAAGTATATAAAGCTTTCACTGTTTTTCGGCAAATTAAAAGCGAAAAGAATCAGAATCAGACGCTCATCAGCTCTTCAATTATCTTCGAAAGCCTCTCCATTGCCTTCGGATTCCCATCGAGAGCTTCAACAAGCTCCATTGCAACCTTAAATCTCTCCCGCAGTGTGAGATTTTCAAGAATCTTTGTCATCAGCTCTGGCATTGCCTTGCTCTCTTCGAGCTGAGCCTTCAGCCTTTCCTTTTCATCGAGTATCAGCCCGCATTTGAAGCAGAATCTCGCATTCGGGACATTTATTTCTCCGCAGCGTGGACATTTAACTGGCTTAAACCTATCATCTTTGCCTTTCTCAACTTCAATGCCTTAGATCTTCTTTATTGCATCCTCTATGTCTCTGCCTGAGAGATGCACATAAACTGCAGGCATACTGCTTCCCTGAACCCAGCCAAAGTAATGGCTGAGCTGCTGCTCAGTGAGATGATTTGCCAAAACAGTTGCCATCGAATGCCTAAGAATGTGCGGATAAACTCTTTTGTTTATTTCAGCTTTCTTTGCCGCTTTCTTTATTATCTTTGCAAACATCTGATAAGTCATAGGCTTTCCTGCATCTTTCCCGTTGATCCTGACGAATACAAGGCTCTCTGGATCGATTTCTCCAGTTTTTGGATTGTAGCTCGGATGCTCAAGCAGCCATTCTCGCAGATAGCCAGCTGACATCACCACTGGAATAAATCTCTCGCCAGTCTTACCGCTCACTTTAAGCTTAACTCCCCAGTCCGTGAAGACTACGTTCTTCCAGCTGAGCGAAGAAAGCTCTCCGATTCTAAGCCCAGCTTCATAGCCAACCGCTATTATAGCTCTGTCCCTTTTATTTGCTGCAGCTTCAATCATCCTGAAGATCTCCTCAGTCAGAACGTTTGGCTTTCTTTCGTCTTTTCTGTCTCCTTTTACAATCTCAAGCCCTTCCCAGTTCTTGCCATTCAGCCACTTGAAGAACTTCCTTATTCCCTTTCCGAACTCGTTTATCGTCTGAACGCTGTAATTCATGCTCTCAATTTTCAAAACAATTTCTTTAAGATCTTCTTTGTTCCATTCCTTGAATGGCTTGTCCTTCCAGCTTCGAATTCTTCTGAGAGTGCTTAGATAGCGAATTATTCTCGGAATCTTAATGCCCTCGATTCTGAGATCAGTTGCAAAACGTAATATGAGATCCTTCTCTTCGCTACTGAAACTACTATTACTTATTCTATCAAGCTCTCGCTGATACTCTACATTGAACTTGTGAAGGGGTTTAAAAGTCTTACGGCTTTAAACCTTTCGATTCAATCCCGCCGGCGGCTTACTTTCTTCCAAATACAAACTATCTCTATCGTGCTTTTTCTAACTCCATTAATGGATTAGGCTAATCAAATCGCTCATGACTTTCTTCTGGAATCTTCAAGCTACTTTATGACTAAACTCTTTGCATAATTGAATCGTTTTCGCAAAATTTTGCTCGAAGTTTAAAAAATCTTGATAAGCTTTTTAGGCTTCAACGATCTCTTGAACCTTTCCTTCTGGAATACTCTGTTACTTTTCCTAAAACATTTATTGCAGTTATCACATCTGGATAAACTGGGAATCCGTTCAGTTCAAGTTTGTTTTTGATCTCAAAGACGCCCTCTTTTGAGCCTTCAACCACGAAGTATATCGGCTTTCCAAAGCTCTTTAACTTTCTGTAGTCTGGCTGATACACTTCACCAAGCGATTGACTGCTCCAAAAAGCAACGACGACAGAGTCAACGTTTTTATCGCTCATCAAGGCGTCGACTGCACATTCGTAAGCCTTCTGAGTTCCAACTTCGCCAACAGCAGGCCATATGTCTACAGGATTGTTTACTCTATGCCAGCTCGGGTTTACTGACTCTATCTTTCTTATCGTTTCATTTTCGAACTCAGCAAGCTTCAATCCTGCAAAGTAAGTAGCATCAGCACCCTGAACACAGCCAGAGCCAGTGTAATGGACTATGGCAACTCTGTCTCCTTTTGGAAGGGGTTGAAGCGAGAAGGCTTTTGATACCTGAAACATCTCTTCGAAGCTGAAAACCCTGACAACGTTTGCCTGCTTGCAAAATGCATCGAAAACCTGATCATCCACTGCAAGCGCTGCAGTGTGGCTTAAAGCAGCTTTTTTACCGTATTCGCTTCTGCCAGTCTTAAAAACTACTACGGGTTTTTCAGAATTCTTTACAGCGTCGTAGAAGGCTCTTCCATTTCTGAAACCTTCTACATAGATGCCTATAACCTTAGTATCTGGATCCCTGATCAAAAAGTTTAGAACTTCATAGTCCTCGACGTCGATTTTATTCCCCAAGCCAACGATCTTGCTGAAACCGAGGCTTGGATGATTTGTGGTTACTATTTCCATCAACAATCCCAAAAATAATCCCGTTTGGGCAATAATGCCAATATTGCCCCTTCTTATATAAGGCAATAGAGCAAAGGAAGTTATTAAACCGTTTTCGGTATTCAGAATGCCAGTCGTGTTTGGTCCGAAGATCCTTATTCCGTTTTGCTTTGCAATCTTAAGAACTTCCTTCTCTATCTTTGCCCCTTCTTCTCCTTCTTCACTGAAACCGGAACTAACTATTACTACTCCCTTAACGCCCTTTTTTGCACATTGACTTAGAATTTCGGGCACGAATTTAGCAGGAACCGCTATAATGGCAAGATCTATCTGATCAGGAACATCAGCAACGCTTGGATAGCATTTATATTCAAGGACGTAGTCATACTTTGGATTCACTGGATATATCTTTCCTTTAAATCCGTGCTGTTTGAGATTCCAGACGATGTTGTATCCAAATTTTCCTATGGTTGCGGAAGCGCCAACGACCGCCACGCTTTTTGGATTGAAGAATAAGCTCAAATCTCCCGCTTGATAGTCAAGTCTTTTTCTTTTGCCAACAACCATTCTCGCATCTGCTACTGCATAGCCCTTTTCGTAAACAAAAATCGGATTTAGATCCATCTCTACTACGTTCTCTTTCTCAACTATCTCGTTGAGCTTCAAAAGCACTTCAACGATGGCGGAAACGTCCACTTTTTTACCCCTATACCCCTGCAGAACTTTATAACCCTTTATTTCTCTAACCATCTCTTCCGCATCCCTTCTTGTTATGGGCAAAATTCTGAATGAGACATCTCTGAGAGCTTCAACGAAAACCCCGCCAATGCCAAACATCGCTATGCTTCCAAATTGTTCATTTTCCGCAACACCAACTATTACTTCTATTCCGGGAGGGAGCATTGGTTGAACATTAACACCTTCTGCCCCCTCAATTTTAATGAGTTCGTTAAAAATTCTCCTCACTTCTTCTTCAGAAGACACATTCAGTCTGACACCATTAACGTCACTCTTATGCACGATCTTTCTCGAAGCTACCTTCATGGCAACTGGGAATCCAATACTTTTCGCAGCTCTAACAGCACCTTCTTCGCTATCAACAAAAATACATCTTGCGGTTCTTATTCCATACTTTTCGAGGATTTCTTTGGCTTCGTGTTCAAGCAACATGTCTTTTCTTGAGAGTTTCAATTTATAAAGATATCCAAAATCTTTTTCTGTCTTCGGAAATTAAATCTGGAAGCATAATAAAAATAGTCGGGAAAAGACACAAACTCTTAAATATTTTCCCATTCCCCGTATCTCATGAGCTACGAAACATTAATGCAAAATCTCGGTTTTCCAAACTCCGAGAGGCTTAAGAAAATACTTGAGTATTTAATGGATGAAGAAAGTGCAAAAGTAGCTTCGGCTTTGCCCGGGAGCATAGATGAAGTTGCAAAGAAGCTTGGAATGGATAAGAAGAGAGTAAAGGAAATACTTGAAGATCTCTTCGTAAAAGGAGTTGTTTTCCCAAGAGATTTCAAAAACAGAGAATACTTCAAATTTGCAAGAGATCTGATTCAACTCCACGATGCAACGCTTGCAAGTCAAAAAGTTAAAGACGTAAAATTTGCAGAGCTTTGGAGCGATTTCATGAACGAAGAGGGTTATAAAACCCTTGGACAGGTTTTATCGTTTTTAGGAGTTAAAGTTTGGCGTGTAGTGCCAGCTTACCATGCAATAAAAGATCTCCCAGATGTTCTTCCGCACGAGAACATAAAGGAGCTTTTGAAGGCTCAGAACAAAATTGCAGTGGTGCCATGTTCATGCAGAAACGTCACGATGCTCATTGGAGAGGGTTGCAAGTATACCGATGAAAGCACTTGGCATTGCATTCAGGTTGGTAGGGGGGCTGAATACGTGATCGAAAGGGGTTCTGGAAAGCAGATTTCGATTGAGGAAGCTTTCAAATTGGTAGATGAGATCGAGAGAGATGGACTTGTTCATACTTGGGCAAACACATCAAAAATGGTAGATAGCAGAGTGACAGTTAACTGCAACTGCTGTGGCGATTGCTGTGAGTTCTTCCTCTCTGCAAAATTCGCTGAGAGGGGAATGCTCGATATAATTGAGAAGAGCAGGTATGAAGCTTTTGTAGATGTCGAAAAATGCACTGGTTGCCAGACTTGTATCGAAAGATGCCATTTCGATGCCATAGAGTTATACAAACCAGAAGGGAGCAAGAAATTCAAGGCAAAGGTGATATCAGAAAAATGCTTTGGTTGCGGGGTTTGCGTTGTTGGATGCAAACAGAATGCGATTAAACTAAAAGCGGTTCGACCTCCGGAATTTATACCACCCTAACAAAAGCTTTTTATTTTTAAGATTTATCAAAGCAGCATGGATGAGCTAACTCAAAGTTTGAGCAAATTTTTGGACGAAGATGACCAAAAAATTTTGAGAACGATCTCAAAGGATCCCAATGTTGTGCAAGTTTTAAAAAAGGTTTTTGAAGAACCTGAAAAGGCTGAGAAATATCTTGTTCTAATTAAAGATAACTATTTTGCACTTTTGTTCACGACAAAGCTTGCAGAAAAAATTTCGAGATATCTTGAAAAAGAAGACGAAGAAAAAGGTTTAAACATTTTTCTTACAGGAATTGACTATCTCGCCAAAATGAAGGAAAGACGGGCTATTCAGAGTGTTTTTTCGCTTTTGAAAGAAGCGATTGAAAGTAGGCTCTCTCTTGGTAAATTCGAGACGGCTGCAAAGCTTGTAACATCTTTTAAGGAGTTTGGATTTAACAACTATATCAAAAAGCTTCTTTTTCACGCACTAGAAGTCTCGGAGTCAAAGGATTTTGCAAGAGCCATCAGAATAGTGAATATACTCCCAGCTTCCGAAGAAGTGCTTACAGTAAAGGCATACATTTTACTTGATTGGGGAAAATCGATCTCTGCAAGCGATCCGGAAACAGGTTTGAAAAAGATAGAAGAGGCTTTGAAAATCAAGGATATCCCGTCTGCAAGGATAGCAATGGCAGAAATATACGAAAGTATAGGAAACTACTCAAAAGCTTATGAGATCTATTCGGCACTCAAAGGGCAGCCAGAAATAGAAAGGAGACTTGTAAGGCTTTTAATGGAATGGGGAGAGGAAGCAAAAGATATTAATAAGCTTGAAGAAGCTAAAACGCTTGCTTCCGGTGACATTGTACTTCTTGAAGAAATCGAGCGAAGAATAAAGAAAATGAAAGAACAAAACCAAGGCTAAAGACTTTCAGGATCATAGCCTAGCACAGCAACCCACCACCACCTTGCCATATCCACGAGATCCTTACTGAAAGCCCCAGAAAGAGAATATTCTCCATCTCGGATTGAAAGCATACCTGCTCCGAGAAGCTTGTTTCTCATAGAATAAAATGATGAGCGAGCCATTTTGAGTTCTTCAAGAATTTTATCCCATTCTTCAACTCTCAAAGGTTTTCCAGCTTTCTGCCGTTCTTCTACAAGGTTCAAAAATTTAATGGCTTTCATTGCAACTTCTTCCTTTCTGAAAATCCTACGCATGAGCTCAAGCATGGGGTTCTTAGATTGCGACACTCTTGCGGTTGCAGTCGATCTAACGATAACCGAAGTAGCTGTTTTTGGCGCATCCTTGACTTTCACAGAAATATTTTTCCATAAGGGATTATATTTTTATCGATGAGGGAGGCAAGGTTATTTAGAGCTTGCAAGGATTTTGTGATTTGTCAGCTCTGCCATAGATTTTGCAAGATCAAAGAGGGTGAATCAGGTTTTTGCAAAGTAAGGATAAACACTAAAGGGAGACTATTTACTCTAACTTATGGCAAATTGAGTGCCCTCGAAAGCAGACCGATTGAGATAAAGCCATTTTTCCACTTCAAGCCTGGAAGCACGAGCATGACCTTTTCAACTTTTTCCTGCAACCTCGACTGCCCCTGGTGCCAGAACTGGAGGATTTCTAGAACACTACCTTCTGGTTTCGAACTCACTGCAGAATATGTCGTAAAAAAAGCCTTGGAGAGTGGAGACTTGAGCGTCTGCGGGAGCTTAAACGAGCCGACTTTACTTTTCGAATTTCTACTCGATGTTTTCAGATTGTCCAAAGAAAACGGTTTACTCACATCACTTGTCTCAAATGGCTACATGAGCACTCTGGCTTTGAGAGAGTTGAAAAAAGCAGGATTGGATGCTATTAAAGTTGACGTTAAGGGCAATGAAGGTGTTTACAAAAAGTTTCTTTCTGTAAGCGTTAAAAACGTCTGGCGAATCGTTAGAGAGGCCTTGAAGCTCGGAATTCATGTTGAGATTGTCAATTTGCTTGTTACAAATGTTAGCGATTCAGAAGAGAGCATTAGGGAAGTTGTTGGAAACCATTTAAAATTTGCGAACAGCGAAGTCCCGATACACTTCACGAGGTATTTTCCGGCTTATCTCTTTAGGGAAAAGCCAACAGAGTTAGAGAAACTGGAGATGGCTGTAAATATAGCTAGAAAAGAAGGATTAAGCTTTGTTTATATTGGAAACGTCCCCGGACACAGATACGAGAATACTTTTTGCCCGAATTGCGGAAAGATTCTCATAAGGAGGTTTTCTTATAAGGTTTTGGAGAAGAGGATTAGGCAGGGAAAGTGCCCTGATTGTGGTAGAGAAATTTATGGAATATGGTAAATTTTCAAGAGATCATTTTGACTTTATAAATTCTCTTAGCAACACCGTCCCGTAGCAACCTGCTGGAAGGTAAAATTCAAAGACGTCGCCGCTGAATTTTAGCTCCGTAATAGATAAGGGCAAGCCCGCGCTTCTGTAAGAACCGCTCGAAGAGAATTCCTTATGATCTGTCTTAAAGCTAGAGATATCAAGATTGTCCTCAGCAAGAAACTCGAGAGCAATTCTACTCCAGCCCCCAAGTTCAGTATCATAACCCACGAGGGGCAAAGCGAGAGTAGCAAATCCCTCTCTGATTAAAAACTCAACCCTGCTCTTATTTGCTCCAATCTTCGTATAGTCCACAAATGAAGGTTTTTTTGTCTTATAAGTTATATAGCAGGCCCAATCATTTTCCATTACGGTTTTAAGTTCTCCAAAATCTTCGATTCTCTGTGAAAGCAGTCTGTTAAAGATATAAGACTGGTAAGCATGAACAAACATCATTTTAAGTGTTTTTGGAAGCGAAAGCAAGGCCTTCTCTTCGGTTTTACCCTCTCTTAGCTTTTGAAGCAAAGTTCGCTCATAAATTAAATGTCTCGGAAGTTCTTTCAGTCCATAGAGTGGATCCCTGCTAACCCAGAGTTCTGATCTAATTTTTCTAAGCTCTTCTCCTTCTCTCTCCGAGGGTTTTCCCACAAAAGTCCAGAAAGCTTCGGAGTAATTTTTCTGAAGGATTAGCTTTCCAACCTCATGCGTTATTCCACGCGTCCCGAATCTTTGCTCTCCAAAGAAATTCGGAATACCTTTTTCAGCCAGTTCATTTTTTGTTTCTTCAAAAATTTCACCATTTTTGGTCCCAACCACTCTTATTTTAAAAAGATTACCAAGAAGGTCTCCAAGCTTTATTTCTCTTCTCGAATATCCCAAAAACTCGATTTTTGTATCTTTTATGGTAATTTTGGCAATTTCTTCTTTTTTTAAACCACTAATGGAGAAAAATTGCACAGTTAAAGCTCTTTTGTCCTTTGTGCCGGCAAAAGATATCCTTTTCTGGCTAATTCCAAGGCTCTTTGAAAGCGATCTAACAAACTTCAAGGTTTCCCAGTTTCTCTTTTCAACCTTTATGATTGCAAAATTCCCATCTTCAGCGAAATCCAATTCGAGAATCTCCTCTACGTAAAAGTCTTCTGCCTCTTTTTTTATTTCTCCACCCATAGGGGGAGTTTTTGTTATGTAGCCTTTAATCCCGATATCCACAGCCTAATTTTCGGAAGCTTTTTTTAAACCTTTGTCCAATTTTCAGCGTGGAAAAATATATTCAAGATCCCGTGCACGGATTGATAAAACTTGAAAAATGGCAGGTTTCCATCATCGACACGCCTCAGTTTCAAAGACTAAGGCGAATAAAACAGCTCGGATTTGCAAATCTTGTTTATCCTGGGGCAAATCATACCAGATTCGAACACTGCCTTGGGGCAATGCATTTGGCACGTATTTTGGCAAAAAAACTTGAAATGAGTGATGAAATTGTAGTTTCTGCCCTGTTGCACGATATTTCTCACCCACCATTTTCACACAGCTGCGAGGGGATTTTAAAGGCCTACGGCTGTGGACATGAAGCCATAGAATTTTCGATAAGGGGTGAGCTTCGAGATCTCATAAAAGAGCTTGGTTTTAACATAAAAAGAATTGCCGATATTGTAAGCGGTAAAACTGACTCAATCGTCAGCGGAGATATCGATGTGGATCGAATGGACTATCTTGTGAGAGACTCGCACTATACTGGCGTCGCATACGGAATTTTTGACATTTCGAGGCTAATAGAGAAGATTAAGTTTCAAAATGGGATTATCGTTGAGGAGGGAGGAATAAAGGCTGCTGAATCTTTGCTGATTTCACGCTTCATGATGTATCCTGCAGTTTATTACCACCACGTCTGTAGAATTGCAACCAAGATGTTTGAAAGAGCTATGGAAAGAGTAATAGAAGCGGGACTCGATCCAAAAAGACTATTTGAGATTGATGACTGTGAAGCAATGGAGTTGATAAGACTCCATGATCCAGAATTTTACGAGTTTCTTCGTAACAGAAAACTATTCAAAAGGGCTGTATATGTCGGAAGAGATAGCGTCGATCTGAAGGAGATCTTAAAGTTAAAGGAAAAAAGAATTGAAGAAAGAATAGCAGAAAATGCTGGAGTTGATAGAAAATACGTCATTGTGGACATTCCGCCTATCGAGGATGTAAGAGAGTTCCGCGTGAGAGTAGAAATAGATGGAAAAATCGAAAAACTTGAAGACGTTTCAAAAGTTGTAAAAGCTTTGAAAGATTCGTGGATTGATAACTGGCGATTTGGAGTGTATACCAAAAAAGAATACGTTGAAAGGGTTAGAAAGTCTGCAGTAGAGATATTGGGAATTGATGCGACTGTTCAGTCTTCTCTTTTTTAATCCTCCATCCTTTTCCTAATTGCAGGATTTTTTGATATTATATCTCGCAGTGCAGACTCAAAACTTTCATTAAGCGGAATTTTCTCACAAAGATAAATTCCCGTTCTTCCGATTTCCCTTCTTCTACTCAAAACCCTAATTCTCTCAAGAACTATGTCGATGGAAACCCCGAGAGTCTTGGCCACGATACTCGGATGAAGTTCGCTTATATGAATTTCTCTATGGCCATTTTCATTAGGGATTATTAAAAAAAGCCTTTTATCCACTCCTGGAACTCTAATTCCTCTTACTAGTTCTTCGTAATTTATACAACCACCAAATCTGTAAAAATCGAGCTCTCTCTCCCTCATCTTTACAAGTGGAAAACTTACAGTGGTCTGCTCATCGATAACAAACTCACCCTTTATAGCGTAGTTTGGAGTGGCCTGAACTATCCTTTTTTCAACAAAATCAATTCCTTGCAAAGCCAACTCGAGTTTAAAAGATGGGATCCTCTCTGGTATGAAGATATCGATGTCGCTTTTCGAGTTCACGTCACCCCTTGCTATGCTTCCGTAAACTATTCCATGAAGATTAAACCCCTCCAGAATTTCCAACAACTCTTTTGCCTTTTTTCTTTTCTCTTTTAATATCTGAAAGTTCTCTTCACTGTAAATTACTTCTTTTCCAATCATTCGACCGTTTTGTCGATCCAATCAAGAAACTCTCTCAGTCCCTTATCGACAGGGAAAGAGCAAATACATGGCGTTGTGTAGCTATGTAGTTTCTTTATCTCTTCTCTTATCTCAGAGAACTTCTCATTTTTTGTCTTTAAAATCATTCCATATTCCTCAGCGGTCTCAATTTTCCCTTCCCACCAGAAGTAAGACTTCACGGGGAAAATGTTAACACACGCAACTAGCTTCTTTTCTAGCAAGTGCTTCGCGATTCTCTCAGCCTCTTCTTTTGAGCTTGCGGTTACATAAATAAAACTGAACATCGCCATCATTTCACCTCTCTTTTTTCTTCAAGACCACTATGTCCCCAAGAGTCGGAGTTGTCATGTATTTCTTTTCCAACTTCACCACAGGAATACTCTCCCTCAATTTTATCCCAAATAACTTTTCCAGCTTTGCAATTACTTCTGGGTCTGGTGTGATTTCGGCGTTCTCGATTTTCTTTATCAAAGATTCTTTTTCTTGGATCTTCTTTGCAAGTTGCTCTTGGCTCCAGCCTCTTTTCTCTCTTTCCTGTCTTATAATCTGGCTGTAGTTATCGACAAGTTCATCCTTAAATTCGATATCTGTGCTAACTTTCTTTTTCTTTATAATAACCCTTTTGGCTCCAGCTTGCGTAGCGGTTGAGACTTTCTCACTACCATACTTTTTGCAGGATGCACAAACAGTCAATTCTGTTCCTTCAACAATTATTTTGAACCCGGACCCTTTTAAATCCCTTCCACAAATCTCACAATTCATACGATCACCGATCAATAAGTTCATATAGTTGAAGAGATATATATTTATTTGGAGGCTTCCGGTAAGAGGTTGGTAGAATGTCAGAAGATCTGAACTATCTGATAGATAAGCTCAAGAAACTTGAAGAGGAATACTACAAGCTTAGAGAATTATGTCGAAGGCTCGAAGATGAAAAAAGATTTATTGAAAGCGAAAGATTAAGATATGAAAGAGAAGTTAGAAGACTCAGAAGCGAGTTGGAACGCTTAAGATCACCTCCTTTACTTGTTGGAGTGGTCTCAGACGTTCTTGAAGACGGAAGAGTTGTTGTTAGAAGTTCAACCGGGCCAAAATTCGTCGTTTATGCTTCACAATACATCTCTCCTGATGAGCTTAAGCCCGGGACGAGGGTTGCACTAAACCAACAAACCCTCGCGGTTGTGAATATTCTTCCTTCCTCAAAGGATCCCATGGTTTATGGATTTGAAGTTGAAGAGAGGCCAGAAGTAACGTATTCAGATATCGGGGGGCTGAATCAGCAAATTGAGGAGATCAGAGAAGCAGTTGAACTGCCGATGCTAAAGCCCGAGCTCTTCAAAGAAGTTGGAATCGAACCACCTAAAGGTGTTCTACTTTATGGCCCTCCAGGAACTGGAAAGACTTTGCTTGCTAAGGCGGTAGCGAATCAAACAAAAGCTACTTTCATAAGAGTCGTGGGTAGCGAATTCGTGCAGAAGTTCATCGGCGAAGGGGCAAGGCTTGTGAGAGAAGTATTCCAGCTGGCAAAAGAAAAAGCACCTTCGATAATCTTCATAGATGAGCTTGATGCAATCGCAGCGAAGAGAACAAGCAGTGACACAAGTGGTGACAGAGAAGTTCAAAGAACTATGATGCAATTGCTCGCTGAGCTTGATGGTTTTGATCCAAGGGGGGACGTTAAGGTAATTGGGGCAACGAATCGAATTGATATTCTTGATCCCGCAATACTCCGTCCGGGCAGATTTGACAGGATAATAGAAGTCCCATTGCCAAATTTTGAGGGCAGAATTCAGATTTTCAAGATACACTCGAAAAACATGAAACTTGCAGAAGACGTAGACTTTAAGGAGTTGTCAAGAATAACTGAGGGGGCAAGCGGAGCGGACATAAAAGCAATTTGCACAGAAGCAGGAATGTTTGCAATACGAGAAGAGAGGATACGAGTGACAATGCTTGACTTTACGAGAGCGATAGAGAAAGTCCTGAGAAAAACAGCGCCAATACCGGATCTCAAGGGGGTCATGTTCGTTTAGCCGGAAGCCTCCACCAATTTCAAAAAGTTCAAAAGTCTGAAGGGGGTAATGTCGCCGTGGAACTCGGATGTTTGTCAGTGTCGCACAAACGTGCAAGAGTTGAGGACATCGAAAAAGTCTCTAAGGAAGATTATTTTCTGCCAATTCTTTCATCCTATCCTTTTCATGAATTTGCATACATTTTGACCTGTAACAGGTTTGAGGTCTACGCTGTCGGCTTCGCAATTTATGAAAACCTTTCAAAGCTATCTAAGGAGCTTGGAGTGGACAAAATATCCGAGATATACGTTGGGGAAGATTGTATTCGCCACCTGATGCGTGTGTGCGCTGGCGTGGAGTCGATGATCGTTGGCGAGAACGAGATTCTTGGGCAGGTTAAGAATTCTTTCCTGAAATGTGCAAAAAAGAATTTTGTTGGCGAGAACCTTGAAAGAGTTTTTACTAAGGCTACACAAGTAGGAAGCAAGATCAGAAGAGAGACCGCAATCTCGAAAGGTGCTCTTTCAATCGGTTCCGCAGCGGTTGTGCTTGCTGAAAGGGTTCTTGGTTCTCTAAGCGGTAAAAAGGTTTTAATTGTAGGCGCAGGAGAGATGGGACAGCTGGTTGCAAAGGCTATTCATAAAGATGTTGAAAAAATTCTAATTGCAAATAGGACTTTTTCAAAAGCTGAAGCTCTTGCAAAAAAAATTGGAGGGATTGCGGTTAGATTTGACAAACTGGAGGAGTGCCTAAAATTATGCGATGTTGTTATTTCAGCAACTTCCGCACCGCACATCGTGATCTCGAGGCAGGCAGTTGAAAATGCGATTCGTGATAGAGAAAAGAAACTCGTAATAATAGACATAGCCCTGCCGAGAGATGTTGATGAATCCGTTAGAGAATTAAAAAATGTTGAGCTTTTTACAATTGACGATCTAAGAGCTATAAGTGAGGAGAATATGAAGAAGAGAGAATTGGAAGTTAAAAGAGCTGAAGAGATAATAGAAGAGGAGATCGAGCAGTTCAGGGTTTACCTCAAAGACCTTGAAGCCAAGAAGGCGATTGATGCGATGTATAGCCTTGCAGGGAAGTTCGTTGACGAGGAAGTTGAGGAGCTATACCAAAAACTTTCGAAGCTCGGGCTAAATGAAGATGTTAAGCCAATGCTTAGAGCATTTGCAATTTCACTCATCAAAAAGTTTTTGAGCGAGCCGACGCTTAAGTTAAAGCTCGCAGCAAGGAATGGAGATCTTGAGCTTATAAATGCGATTCTCAAGGTTTTTGGTGATGGTAATGTTTCCGAATGTTCGGATGAGAAGACTGCGGAAGGAAAATCTAAGGGAATTGTTCTGGGAAGCAAGGCTGAGAGTTGAAAATCTCATAGTTCCGATTTTTGTAGACGAGACTGCAAAAGAGAAGAAGGAAATCAGCTCGATGCCCGACTACTATCGCCTTCCTTTGGAGCTTGTTGCTAAAGAAGTTGAAGAGTGCATGGATCTTGGGCTCAGAGCTTTTATTCTTTTCGGAATTCCGAAAAAAAAGGACGAAATCGGAAGCGAAGCCTATAATGAAAATGGTATTGTTCAGAGAGCGGTTAGGCTCATAAAGGAGAGTTTTCCAAAGGCTGTAGTGATCACCGACGTCTGTCTTTGCGAATACACCGCCCATGGGCATTGCGGATTGGTCAGGAATGGGGAAATTTTGAACGATGAAACTCTCGAAATCCTTGGAAAAGTAGCTGTGAGCCACGCAAAAGCGGGAGCGGATATTGTAGCACCTTCGGGAATGATGGATGGGATGGTAAGTGCAATTCGATCTGCTTTAGACAGCGAGGGATTTAGCAATACTCTGATTATGAGCTACTCCGCAAAATTTGCCTCGAATTTTTACTCGCCCTTCAGAGAAGCTGCAGAGAGTGGATACAAGTTTGGGGACAGAAAAAGCTATCAGATGGATTTTCACAATAGCGATGAAGCCATGCGTGAAATCGAGCTCGACATTCTCGAGGGGGCGGACATCGTAATGGTTAAACCCGCCTTAGCTTATTTAGACATAATTCGAAGAGCAAAGGAGACTTTTAACGTCCCGCTTGCTGCATACAACGTCAGCGGAGAGTATTCTATGGTTAAGGCGGGAATAAAAATGGGATGGCTAAGCAAGGACATTATCCATGAGATATTGACTGCCATAAAAAGGGCGGGAGCAGATCTAATAATAACCTATCATGCAAAGGAGATCGCAAAAGAGATTATTTAAAAATTTTAGAATAGCTTATATTTTTCTCCTGCATCAACTTCTCCGTTGAATGCTACTTTTGGCATTATCGCTTTTCCTATCGCCGAGACAAGCAGAATCTTGGTTAAATCTCCCGGGATGAAGGGTATGGCTCCCATCATGAGCAATTCGAAAAGTCCTGCGTTCGGAAAGATCAGACTTAGCCACAATAGTCCGAAGCCATATATGATCACAAAGTTTGCAAATAGAAGGATCGGAAGTAGTGTGAAGAAGAATCTTGCCATGATATATCTGTCCACAAAGTAGCCAATGAAGAACGCAGAAATGATGAAGCCAAATAAATAGCCAGCTGTTGCTCCAGAAAGCACCACAAGCCCGCCTTTAAATCCTGCAAACCAAGGAATTCCTGCGAAGCCCAGAGAAACGTATAAAGTCTGACTGATTCCGCCCCAGTGCTTTCCAAGCATTATTGCACTTAAAAAGACTGCAAAGGTTTGCATTGTTATCGGAACTGGAGTCCACGGCAAGTAAAGGCGAATTTGAGCACATAAGCCTGTGAGCACTGCGAAAGCTAAAGCTAAAAGCAACTTATGCTCGAATTCTGCCTCATATCTCCATCTGAAGAATCTATACCTTACAAACTCCATGCAAAAAATTGGTGGATTGAAAATAAATATTACCCTCAGGTAAACTCCTGACCCTCGATGCTCGGCTCATGCCCCGGCAGAATTCTGCTCCGTCTTACAAGGCTGAGTGCTTTAAAACAGCTTTCAAACCACTCGCTAAGATCCACATGAAGCCCTGGCGGATGAAACGGGAGATTGGAGCCAACAGAGACTTTTTGCCCAGTCTCATCTTCGAACTCAATCGGCGTTTTTGGTGGATGGACGTTTAGATATGAGTAGAAGTGATCACCCGAGATCAGATATCTGCCACTCTGGGCTTCAACAAGAACTCCCTGCAATCCCTTTGTGTGCCCTGGCAGTAAAACAAGTCTGATGCCCTCCATGAGCTCAAAATCACCATTCACGAGACAGAGATCCATTTCTTCAAGTGGAGAGAACAGCTCCTTTTCGTATATCTCCCGATAGTGCATTGGCGGGTTCATTGCAGACTCCCATTCTCTTTTCTGGACAAATATCCTTGCATTTTGGAAAAGCTTTGCATTTGCAACGTGATCAAAATGCAAATGGGTGATTATCAGAGTTTCGACATCTTCAGGGCTGAGTCCCACAGTTGAAAGAGCGTTTCGTAATCCCTTTTCACCACCGTCTTTGCAAGGGAATCCGTGCACCAAGCCGTTCTTAGGTTCAGAAACTCCAGCGTCGACAACAATCTTTTGGTCTTCACTCTCTATCAGCCAAACGTAAACTGGTCCAGAAGCGAGCAGACGCATATCGCCGAGCATTGCAACCGCGCCAAGAGGGACACTAATTTCCGCCTGTTTCAAAGGCTTTATGCGAAACATATTTTGTGTAAATGATGATCAATATAAATTTTCTCAGACTAAAATTGCAGATGTTCGCAAAGATTATATAATAATCAAACCTCAATTTATTCGGTGATGGGTATGGTTGGAACGCTACTCCAGATGCTGAAGGTTGGAGCTGAAACTGTTCTAAAGGAATACGAAGAACCAGTCAAGCATCTGATGAAAGCAAACATAGAAGTCCTGAAAGCTATACACTCTTTCACAGGCATTCTGGTAAATAACTTGGAAAAAATGGTCGAAGAAGAAAAGGAGCCAAAGAGAGAGAAACTAAAGGTTGAATAAAATTATTTTTTATTTTATAAAATTTTAGGAAATAACAAGATATATATTATTGAGGGACACATTCAAATTAATAAAAATAGCAAAAACTCGTGGGAGGTGTAGAAATGGGTTTAAGATTTGGAATCGCTGTCGGATCTCTGTTGATGGTTGTAGTGGGTTGGATACCGATTATAGGTCCAGTTCTTGCTGGTATAACTGCTGGAATTGTTACAAGAAGTGGAATGAGAAAGGGAGTTGTGGCTGGTTTTCTGAGCGGACTGATTGGAATTTTAATACTTATCGGTATGGCTTTCTGGCTTAAATCCTTTATTAGCTCATTTATAGAAATTACACCCTTGGAGTCCATAAGTAAATTCCCACAAAGCTTGATATGTATAACTATTTTTGTAATACTACTCGAAACGCCTATATTTGGGTTAACTGGCGGATTGATAGGAGGCACTCTGAGTAACATTGATTCATCTATCCAAAAACCCTCCAAAGAGTTATCAGAAAAAGATTCCGCAATCATACAAAAACTTTTAGCAGAAAAAGATGAAATTTCAAAACTCCTAAATAATTTGAAAGAGAGCCTAGAAGCCGGTAAAATTAGCCAAAAAACATATGAAGAACTTAAGCGAAATTTTGAGAAGAAATTAAATATAATAGATAAAAAATTGGAAAAAGTTAAGAAAGAGTAATTTGAAAGAGAAAAGTAATAAATTTCTTTTTTGGAAATCTAAAATTGGGAGGTAATACTTGTCAGAAATAAACCATTTGGAATGGCAGAGAAAAGTCATTAAGAACTTAAGATTGAGCAAAGAATTTAATTGCTTTAGATTGCGGATATCAAGCATAGCTGTAAAGTCTAATAGCATTTTAAACACCATGCAGTTTCCAAAATCTGGAAATGCATTTTTTAATGACACTAAGTGTTTTTAAAGACGCGCCAATTCAGGTATGATCACTAAGATACCCATTTTCTAAATTAGCAAATGGGGCAAAAAAGCTTATAACTTCAAAAAGCTTTTGTGAGATGAAATGAAAATAAAAGCAGTGATCTTCGATCTCGATGACACGCTTGTGGATTTTATTCCTGCAAAGCTTAAGGCATGCGAGGAAGTGGTCAAATTAGCTCAGCGAGGTTCTGCAGAAGAACTTTTGAACTACTTTCTTAGAGGAAAACATGGCTTCGAACACTACGAAAACATTGCAGACTTTCTTCGAGATCATGGTGTCTTTAGCCAGGAGCTATTCTTGCAATGCTGTGAAGTTTACGAGAAGACCAAGCTTGAAAGAATTCGAGTTTACCCGGGAATTGAGGAAGTTCTAAAAAGACTTAAAGAGCTCGGTTTTAAGCTTGCTGTTGTTACCGATGCAGAGAACGGCAAGGCAATTTCAAGGCTGAAAAAGTTCAATCTGGAAAATTATTTCGATGCCATTGTTTCTGCGGACATGAGCGGAAAGCGGAAGCCTGAGCCAGATTCAATTCTCTTAGCCCTTGAAAAACTTGGCGTCAAAGTTGAAGAAGCTGTTCTCGTTGGCGATAGCATTCGGAGAGATATTACTGCTGGTAAAAGAATCGGAATGATCACAATTTTCGCTTCTTATGGTGCAACTTTTATCTCCTATGCTGGTGATGCGGATTTTGTAGCTGATAAGCCAGAAGATATCTTAAAAATTCTTCAAATTCTACAAGAAAGTCAGCACGGAGAACGCAGTACTCGATACCCTTGAGTCTGTTGTTTAGAGCTCAGCCAAACTGAATATTTATATATACTAAATGCTAAATACACAGGTAAAAACATGGTGTTAGATGATAGACCTATTTTGAAATGCTAAGCGAGAAATGGGCTAATTGTTGGTCACATCCAAGTCTACCAAGGGAACCGATTTATCCCTTTGGTAAAAGACCCCTTTTTGAATATCTGCGCATTTATGCTGAAAGAAATCCACAGAAGGATTACATAATTTATTACGGACGCAGGATAAGCTATAGAGAAATGGAAGAACTTACAAACAAATTTGCGAACTTCTTGATTTCGCATGGTTTTAGAAAAGGCGATAATTTAGCGATGCTATTGCCTAATTGCCCACAATACCACATAGCGTTTTTTGGAACCCATAAAGCAGGTGGGTGTGCTGTATCATTGAGTCCGATACTCAAAGAAGCGGAAATGGAATTCTTCTTCAGGGAGGTGAAACCGAAGGTTATAGTTACGCTGGATTTATTGGCTCCGACTGTTGAAGAAGTTGTAAGCCATCTGTCGATTGATAGCGTTATCGTTCCTGCAAGTTTTCGAGAGTTTTTGCCAGAAAAACCAGAAATTGACGTCCATCCTTTAATGCAAACTCCAACTGGAATCGAGAATACGATGACAGAACTAATAAGAGATCAGCCAAAAGACAAACCAAACGTAAATGTAAGCCTTGAAGACCACGCAGTAATTTTCTTCACAAGTGGCACTACTGGGCTTCCAAAGCCTGCGGTGCATAAGCATAAAAATGCACTCTACAAGGCGGCATGCCTATACACATACAGCTCAGCTCACCTTCTTGTTGAAAACTATGCGGAAAAGACTGTGAATTTCGAAGAACTGGCGAGAAGGATTGCGGAAGATGAGGTATCTCTTGCGGTAATGCCAATATTCTGGGTAGCGGGTCATGATATGGGGGTTTTAGCTCCAACAATTTCAGGCTCAACGGTCGTATTGCTTTCGAGATGGGATCCAGTTGCGGTTCTTCAGGCAATAGATCGCTACAGAGTTACTTCCACTTACATGGTTTTTGATATGTATTGGAGCATTCTAAACTATCCAGAAGTGACTAAATATCGCCTGAGATCATTGAGAACATGCACAGGCTCGAGTTTCATCAAAGGACTTACGAAAGAACTCAGAGACAAATGGAAAGAATTGACTGGAACTACCCTGCGTGAAGCTTCCTACGGCTTAACTGAGTCGCATACATTCGACACAATAACCGCTGGATTTCAAACAGATGATCTGGATATAAAAAGAATGGAAAAATACGGCGGTATTTTCTGTGGAATTCCTTTGCCTCAAACGTTTATCAAGATAATCGACGAAGATGGCAAAATTATGCCTCTTGGTCAGCCCGGAGAGATTGCGATAAAATCTCCTTCTGTGATTGAAGGTTACTTGGGGAATCCTGAGGCAAATGCAAAGTCCTTCAGAGATGGGTGGTTACTGACTGGCGACATAGGAATGTTCGATGAAGACGGTTTTCTATACTTTATTACAAGAAAAAAATACATGCTTAAGGTCTCTGGTGTGCTTGTTTCGCCTTCATTCGTTGAATATCTGATCCTAAAGCATCCCGCTGTTGAATCCGTAGGCGTTATCGGAGCAAAGGATCCACAAAAGGGAGAAGTCCCAATAGCCTTTGTTAAGCTGAAAGAAGAATTCAAAGGAAAAATCACCGAAAAAGAGCTTTTAGATTGGTGCAAGAATAACATGTCCCCCCATAGCGTTCCAAGAGAGATAATAATAAAAGAGAGTCTACCGCTAACGCCTACGGGAAAAGTTGTGAAAGAAGAGTTGATAAAGGAATACGAGATCAAAATTAGAAGTTAGATAACACTTTATTTCAATTGATAGAAAAATTTAAGTATTAGCTTGCGATCTGGTATTATGAAAACCCAACTTGTCTTCGTCGGACACCACAAAGAAAGACTTCTGGAATCAATAAACGCATTGAATTTAACAGTAAACAAGATCATCCTTTTTGTCGGCGAAGAGGACATTTCTGGCGAGGAGAGAGTAAGGAGAGTTGCAGAAGAGCTGAGAAATGAACTTAAAATAAATTTTGAAGTTGAAATACAAGAGATAAACAAGAGAGACGTTATAAGGGCGGTGATGCAACTTCTCAGGATCATAAGGGCTGAAAAGGCTTCGGGAAGAGAAGTAGTTATTAACGCCTCGGGCTCGCTTCGCACCCTTGCCATAGCGGGCTACATAGCTGGTTGTGTTGCAAATTGCAAAATATTTACTTCAATTCCAAAATACGATGAGAACTTCGAGGAGATAGGAGTTGAGCAGATCATCGAGATTCCAACACTTCCGATCGATTTTCCCAGCGAAGAGCAATTCAGAGTTTTATCAACGATTGAGAGTGGCGTCAATTCACTCGATGAGCTGATCCTGAAGCTAAATCCGAGCATAGACAGGAATTCAAGGATTTTCTTCAGCGAAAGATCGAGGCTAAGCCATTTGATTTCAAAACTCGAAACTCAAGGATTACTCAAAAGAGAGAAAGTCGGGAGAAATGTTAGAATCGTCCTAACAGATCTTGGAAAAATTCTCGTTGAGGTGAGATCGTGATAGAATATCTGATCTTTGCATTCACACTTCTACTGCTTTTTCTGCTTTACAGCTACAAGGACAAAACGGAAGAGCTGAATAAAAGGCTGACAAATCTCGAAAAAAGCGTGCAACAGATGGTTGAAAACTCAGTAGTAAGAACGATACAGAATTCAGCGAGCATTTTCGAGAGTCTTTTTGCTTCAGCCCTTGCAAAGAACACCGAAGCAATCAAAGGAGCCTTTGCGACTTCACTTAAAGAGCTTGGAATTCAAGAAGATATGGGAAAGCTGAGAGAAGCTTCAAACGACCTGAAAAACATAACATCCGATTTGAAGTCGATGTTCGAGATCAAAAGCTCGAGAGCGAAGTTTGGTGAGCTACAGCTTGAAAATCTGCTCAGAGATCTGTTTCCAGTGCAAAGACTAAAGTTTCAGGAGAATATAGGCCCCGGCATTCCGGATGCGTGCGTTCTTGTCGAAGAAAACAGATTTCTCTGCATCGACTCAAAGTTTCCGCTTGAGAACTTCAGGAAATTTTGCGAAGCTGAAAAGGCTGAAGATAAGGATAAGCTTTGGAAGATGTTTCTTAATGATTTGGAAAGACACGTGGAGAGCATAAGATCGAAATACGTCGGAAAGGAAAATACGATGGACTTTGCATTCATGTTCATTCCGTCAAATGCGATTTATTACAGAATAATCTCGGAATCTCCCGAAATTGCAGTTGAAGCTTCAAAAGCGGGAGTTATTCTCACGTCTCCTTCCATTCTGCCCGCTTATCTGAATTTAATTTCTGCTAAAATAAGGGCTGAGGATATCTCGAAAAGTGCGGAGAGAATTCAGCGGAGCATAGATGAACTCGGAAGGCACTTAGAAGACTTCGAAGGAAATCTAGAAACTCTGCTCAGGCACGTGACCAACGCAAGCAACAATGTTCCAAAGGTTCAGAAATCATTTAACAATTTAAGAGCCTTTTACTCTAATTTGAGCAGTCTACGGGACTTGGAGGAGAGAAAATGAAAATAACGATCTTCGACGGTGCTGACACGATTGGAGGAAACAAGATCTACGTTGAAGAAAATGGCAGAGGTGTTTTTCTCGACTTTGGAATGAACTTTGCAAGGCACAGCAAATACTTTGAGGAGTTTCTAAGGGAAAGAAACGTGAGGGGGATCCATGATCCCCTTCATTTAGGGCTGATTCCAAGGCTTAACGTTTATAGGAGCGATCTGATCCCTTCAGACGTCGATCTTTCATCCTATCCGAAGTTAAATGTTGAAGCAGTGCTTATAAGCCATGCACATCTTGATCACTTTGGCAACGTCGCTTATCTTCAAGAAAGCATTCCAATCGTTGCTTCTCCAGCATCACTTGCAGTTCTAAAAGCTATGAGAGATTCTGGAAAGCAAACAGGGGGTAGCGAAATCCCTTACTACTCACTTAGAGAGCGTTGCGAAGACAAAAGGGTTCTAATGGCTATCCAGAGCAAAAAACAGCCTTACTTGGGCAGAAACCTTGTTTGCACAGGAGAAATAAATAAAGACCTCGAAGAATTTCTATGCTACCGCCCAGGTCAGGAATCTGGGAAAGGAATTGAAGCGGGAAATATTTGCTGTCTTGAAGAAAAAGATCTCTCCTTCGAGATCAAAGCTTTCGAGGTCGATCATTCTGTCTACGGTTCTCTGGGCTACATTCTCTATGGCAACATTGCGATCGCATACACAGGCGACATAAGGCTCCATGGTAGAAAAGAGAGTGAAACAAAGAGGTTTGTGAGCGAGGCGAAGAATGCAAGTGTTCTCATCGTAGAGGGCACGAGAGCGGGAAGGGGAGATTACAACGTTACGGAAAAGGAGGTTTTCGAGAACTGTCTTAAAGCGGTTGAGCATGCTAAGGGTTTGGTTATAGCCGACTTCTCCCCGAGGAACATCGAAAGACTTGAGATGTTCAAAGAAATAGCGGATAAAACAGGAAGACAACTCGTGGTCACAGCCAAAGACGCTTACATGCTGCAAGCCCTGGAATTAACGGATCGCATTTGCAGAATGGAAGGAGTTGGGATCTATAAAGAGCTAAAAGAAAAGAGAGACAAATGGGAAACTGAAGTTGTGATGAAGAGTTGGGAGAACGCTTATGTCGATCCTGTGGAGATAAACAGAGATCCCGAAAGCTACATTCTCTGCTTCTCCTTCTACGATATGAAGCATCTCCTCGACATAAAGCCCAGTGGGGGCATTTACATTTACTCTTCCAGCGAAGCCCACAGTGAAGAACAAGAATTTGATTTTCTAAGGCTTCAAAACTGGCTCAAAACCTTCAATTTCGAGATTTTTGGCTTTGAAATCATCAACGAGGGTGGTAAACTGAAGCCAGAGTTCGTTAAGGGCTATCACGCTTCTGGACATGCGTCGAAAGAGGATCTGAGATGGATCATTGAGAGGATCGATCCTGAAGTGCTGATTCCTGTGCACACTGAGAATGCAGAATGGTTTGTTGAGAATTTTGAAAACGTGAAGGTTATGGGTAATGGAGAAAGCTTCAAATGTGGATGAGCTAATTTTTGTTGTCTGGGGGTTTAGGTTATGTGTGAGCTTTTCGCTTTAAGCTGTAACAGTAAAGATAGGGGGACTTTTAGCCTTCCGTTGTTTGCAAGGTATCATACCCGTTACTGGCATGGATGGGGAATCGGATACTACGAAGATGGCAAAGCGGTGGTCAAAAAATCTACAAAAGATCCGAACTCAAGCGAGATTTTCAGAAAAGCAGTAGAAAATGCGAGAAGCAATGTGATATTGGCGCACTTGAGACTTGCAACAAGAGGTGAAGTCTGTGAGAAAAACTGCCACCCGTTTCGTTTTGGATTTCTCAACAGAGACTGGCTATTCGCCCACAACGGCGATCTACCGATAAACTACCCGAGCAAAGTTGAAAGTAATACTGACTCCGCTATGGCTTTCTCTTTCATGATCGACAAAATTGTTGAATATCTGAGAAGAAGTAGATTCAGGGGAATTTATCCAGCGGTTAAGTTGGCAACCAAGACATTACTTGAAAGCTACAATGGAACCCTAAACTATTTACTAACCGATGGTAATGCTCTGTTTGCCTTCTGCAACCACCGAAACATGTTCATGCTAAGAAGGGAAAAAGACTACGGTGGAGCGATTTTGATTTCAACTCAGAAACTCACCGACGAAAGATGGGTTCCGATTCCTAAGAACAGAATTATTTGCTTGATCAACGGAGAGTTATTTGTTGTGAGCAAAGAGATTTGCTTAAGGGAATAAGGGATTGTGAAGCTAAATTTTTGAAGATGAAATGTTAATGAAAAGCTCTTCGGCTTTGAGTGGAGACATCACATTTTAATTTTTAGTTCAATTGATAGAAAAATTTAAGTATAAGTTATACAACATTCTATTGTGGGGTGGAGAGTATGGGGTGTGAGGTGGTAAAATATGGTTAATTATGCGAAGTATATGATGGAATGGTTGAGGGTAATGGAAAGATTTGCAGAAGCAGAGGAGTTGAAAACAGATGAGGAGAAAGTATATGTTTCGATGTCGGATACATTGGCAAGTGTTGGTTTGTTTTTAGGTGCGAAGGTATACAGGGATGAAAACGGATTTTTTATGTTGTTGAATGATTTGAAAAAATTGAAAAAATATGATGAGATTAAGGAATTAGTAGAGAGAGCGGTTAAATTGAATAGAGATTATCCTGAGCTATACAAAGAGGATTTAAAGAAAGTGGATAAATTTAAGAGTAAGATGCGAGGAAAAGTATGGTTGTGAGGAGTGTGAGAAAATGATTAAGAAATTTGAGCATCTATTACCGAAAGAATTGGATTGCAGTGTTGTTATGGTTGATACATGGGAACCTTTGGATGATGCAGGCGTGAAATTGTTTGAAGTGAAAATGGAGGATGTCGAGTCGGTGTTGAATAAATTGAAACCGAAAGTTCCATCAGGTTGTTTTATTTTGGTGTATGACAGAAAAGGCAATGTTGTGGCGGAGTATATGGAAAAGGTGTTGGAATTTTTAGAGGGACCGAAGAAAAAGAAGAGAAAGAAGACCCGAAAATAGTTTCGTATTCGCCAAGGCACAAGCTTTAAAACTTTTTTTCTTTCAGCTTCTATAAGTTTCAGCAAGCTTTATTAGAGCCCATGAACGCCAGTATTCCTCAGTTATACTTCTTGCGATTTCTAAGGCTTCATCAAGAATATTTTCAGCTTTACCAAGCGCTATTGAAACCTCAAATAAAGCCAATGAACAATTTGATTTATCATATAAGCCTTTTTGCTAACTTTAAGGCTTCCTCAAACATTCCAACTTCTGTAAACGCTTTTGCAATAACACTCAAAACCTTTGAGTGTTTCTCGAGCAAAGATTGCGGTGCTTTTGTTTCTGAACTGAAAGAAACGCTAAGCTGTATAACCAGAACACCTGAACAAAAATTTAAGTTTTAAAATTGAGCTTATAGTGTTATGGGAGAAAAAAGAGCATACATAACACTCCTTGGCAGATCTGGTTGGGCGGTTGTAAACACTTACTACGCAGTTCTGAGTTTGAAATCCTATTATCCTGACTTAATCCAGATCTTCGCGGAGGAATCTTATTCCAAGGGGACTGATAACGTAGCGGAAGAGCTAAAAGTCCAATTTCTTAGAGAGAAAATCACAGTCGAATCAAATCCGACGCTTTCTTTCCTCCAAATTTTAGAAGAATGCTATCATAAGTTACAAGCACTGCTCCAAGCTTCATGGATAATGCTAAATAGACAGAATCGTAAATCGTTAGCCCTTTCTCAAAGGCAATCTCAACAGCGTCTTCAAAAAGCTCTTTAAAGCCATGAACTGAGAAATCAAGTATCATCAAAGCTTTTATGCCTTCAATGACATCTTCTTCGCTCAGCTTGGCATATCTTAAGACGTTTGCAACTTCCAAAAACAAAAGCTCTGGAACGTGCACTTCGAATTCTTTGGAAATTATCTTCTCCAGCAATAGTTTCATCTCCTCGCTTTCTTTCTCTCTCAAAAACCACTTTACAGCGGCGCTTGCGTCAAGGACAATCATCTTTTATCCCTAAACTCCCTAATAACTTGCTCTGAAGGCTTTTCAAGCTTGGCTTTTGAAGCGATTTCTTCAATCTTTGTCTTTGCCCACTCCATTTCTCTCTTTTTAACTTCTTCTTCAAGAGCTCCTCTTATGACTTCGCTCACATTGATACCCAATTTTTTCGCTCTCTCCACGAGCTCCTTCCTGACTTTCGCAGACACTGTGATGTAGTTCATGGTTTGACTACTAATTTTGGAGTATATATTTATTACTACCTCTTGCTGTCTAAAAAATTGCCCATTAATCGACAGGGAAGAATATTTTGGGTGTGGCTATATTATTGACCCAGTATTCCGATATAACCTATAACTGGAAGTTTTAAATGATGACATCGTGAGACCTTTGGGCAATTTTATTTTTATTGGATTGAAATATAAGTTTGTATAACATCACCAAGGCGGTTTTCCGTTCTGATGAACATACTGGTTGTAGTATTTGGCCAATTTATACGCATCGTACACCTGCCAGATGAAGATTAGGAAATAAACCAAAAAAAGAATAAAGAATGCAGAAATCACTGATGCAAGATCTTTTGTGGCTATTAAAATTGCTAAAGGGAAAACAAAGATAGTTATTACCCCGGGTATACCTATCCCAAGAAGGATGAGCCCCTTCCATATTTTTCCAACATAGATGTGTCCTATACCCCAAAATCCGAAGACTCCAGGTATTAGAGCTAAAATAGCTGTCAAACCCGTATTTTTTATCTCGTAAACATACACCCCTCGAGTTGGAGCAGTTGAAGTTTGATCCGCACCACAATAGGGGCAGAAATAGGCATCCTGTGGAATTTCTTTACCACATTGTTTACAGAAAGGCATTTTAAATCACCATTTTCTCATCCTCACAACATTGATTTTTACTTTTTTGTTATAGATTACAACAAGATATATAAATTTTTCTTTGAGTATGAATGGGGATAGGAAAAAATTTTATTTGTTTATTCTATTAAAATAGATACAAATTGGGGAGATTTAAGGGATTTATCCAGCGGTTAAGTTCTATTTCGAATCAGAGTTTAGCTTTTTAAAATAAAAAGTGAAGTTCTTGCTTGGCATGCATTTCGAAGTTTCAAAAATTTTATCTATGATAAATGTAGGTGGGAGGTATGGGATTTGAAGTTGAGACTAAAGAAGGAAATTCTGAGCCCAAAACAGAGGTAACAGAGAACAAAAGACCAAAGATATGGTTAATTAAACCCGGGGAGGGGGCAGAACTCTGGGAAGATTGCGTAAGAGAGGGGCGTATTCGAGTAGGCTGGGCAAGAGTCGTGAAAGCTCTCGGAGAAGAAGCTATATTAAAATATGACAGAGATAAATTTAACGAAGAGTTCAGGAGAGCTGGTCAAGGCAAAGATAGTTTCCGAGATCCAAGCAGATTATGGAAATTTCTAAGGGAAATATCCAAAGGGGACATCTTGCTGGCTATGAAGGGTTCGAATAAAATTATAGGAATTGGAATTGTCAGATCTGACCCTCAATTCGATTTTGGAACGGATCCTGATTATCCCACCTTTAGAGCTGTGGAGTGGATTCGGACAGACTTAAGTTTAGAGTCTCCAAAGAGACTGATTGCTACGATAGGTGAATTGGAGTGGGAAGAAGTTGAAAAAAGCCCAGGGCTTAAAAAAATAATTAACCAAGTTCTGAACCCCGAAATTAAATCAGAAGAGAAAACTTTAATCGATTCTACAATAAAAGAACAGCTCGAAAATATTTTGAATAACAAAAAGCAGGTCATTCTGTATGGTCCGCCGGGCACAGGCAAAACATGGCTCGCACACAGATACATCGCAGGTAAAGAAAAAAAGCTCGAAATACCAATTAAAAAGTCGGAAATCGGTTACTTCATTTATGCTGTAAAACCATCCAATTTGAACCCCAAAGAACTCAGAGAAAATGAAAGTTACGAAATTCTTGAGGGGAAATACAGAACAGCCTATGAAAAAATAGAAAATGGGGATGTTGTTTTCATTTATATCGGACATCCCTATGGAAGAGTTTTTGCGATAGGGGAATACGAAAAGAAGAAGATAAAGGATATGTAAAGATCAAGAAGGTCTTTGAGGGCGTTGATCGTGATAGAATGAATGAAATAATCCATGGAAGACAAAAAGCGGGTGTAAGGCTTATAGATCTCAGTGTTGAAGAAGCTTATAGGTTAGCCAAAGAGTCTGGATTAAGCGAGGATTATATATCAGAAAACCTCCAGATCAAAAGTGACAGCACAGAAGAATTGGAGATTTCGAGATTTGACATGGTCACATTCCATCCGAGCTATTCCTATGAAGAGTTTGTCGAAGGTATCAGAGTCATTTCGGAAAATGAGCAAGTGAGATACTTCGTTGAGGATGGTATTTTCAAAAAGAGTGCCTTAAAGGCAATCTGCATGGCTATTCTAAATTCGAAATTCGAAGACCTGAAAGCTCTCGCATCTGAAATAATGGAATATCTCGCTAATGGTGATTCGTTGAGCAGGGAAAGATACTCTGAGTTGAAAAAATCGCTTTGGGGGAAAATTGAGAAAATGAACAAGGAAGATGTGATAAAACTTTTTTCAGAAGCTCCAGAATTCTATCTACTCATTGACGAGATAAACAGAGGAGACATCTCCAAGATCTTTGGCGAACTTATAACTTTGCTCGAAGCGGACAAAAGACTTTCTGCAGAGAACGAGAGCATTGTTACTTTGCCATACTCCAAAGAGAAGTTTGGAGTTCCACCAAATCTCTACATCATAGCAACTATGAACACCGCAGACAGGAGCATTGCCTTAATAGACGTTGCACTGCGAAGAAGATTTGGCTTCATTGAGCTCATGCCAGACTATGAGCTTCTTGAAAAGAGACTCTTATCTGGTGAAGATTCCGCAAAAGAAGTTAAAAAGCTCACAATCGAGGTTCTCAAATCTATGAACGAAAAAATCAAACAGCTTTACGACAGAGACCACCAGATAGGGCATAGCTACTTCCTCAGGCTTGAGAAATGCAATTCGAAGGAAGAAGCTATTAGGATTCTAAAGGAGATCTGGTATTATGAGATTATTCCTCTGCTACAAGAGTATTTCTACGACAGCCCAGAAAAGCTGAAAGAAGTCGCTGGAAACTTCGTAATCTTGGAAAAAGACGGCAATTCCTATGAAATAAAGAAGAACTTCTCTGACGAGGATTTCCTTAAAGAATTGGAAAATTTAGCTGGTGAGAGCGTTGGCTAAAGTGACGCTCTTCGAGTATAAGCCCGTTGAATACGAGATCGGCGGAAGAGATGATATTGAAGGGGACAGATTGATGCTGACTGAAAAGACAATAGAACAGCTCGAAAAGATTAACGAAAAGAATAAATTTCTTGAAATAGGTAGGAAGAGGATTAAACCGCTAAATTACGTTGGAGTTGTCAAAGCAGGAAAAATAACGCTCGAAATATTCCCAAAATTCGCTTCAGAAGACAGAAAAGAGATGATCGCAGGAAATCTGTTGAAGATGCTTGAGTTTACTTTACTCGATTTCAGAGAAGTGGATTATGCGGAACTTTCCGAGATAAATGACTTTTTTGAAATTCTCATCGAGATCTTTGCCAGAAATCTGTTGAATTTGCTGAAGACAAAGCAGAACTTCCAATACGTCCGCAGATATGATGAAATGAGATACGTTAGAGGAAAGATCGATTTTAAAAAGCACTGCAACCCTGCAAGGCTTCATTTGGTTCCCTGTGAATTTTACGAGAGACATCTTGACAATTTAATAAACAGAACGCTGAAATACACGTGCTTTTTGATGTCAAAGGTCGTTGAAACTCGAGAAACCTACAGAAAGCTGAGACGGATTACCGATATATTGGAGCCTGTGGCTTTAGCCCCAGTATCGGTTCAACAAATCGAAAGCATTACATTTAACAGGCTAAACATCGAATTCAAACCATTCATCGAATTCTGTAGAGTGTTTCTCGAGCATTCAAGCCTTACACTTCAAGCTTCGAAGGTGGAATCCTTCTCCATATTAATTCCAATGGAACGGCTTTTTGAACAGTTCGTGGCTGGAGTGATCAGAAAGGAGAGGCTCTACGAAGTTTTTGGTGAAAATGCAAAACTCGAGATTCAAAAGTCGAAGGGAGCTTTTCTGCAGAAAAATGGACATATAATTGCACAAATGAAGCCCGACATCGTTATCGAGATCGGGACTGAGAAAATAATCATCGACACGAAATACAAACTCCTCGATCCCGAAGCTCGAAAGCTTGGTATAGACCAGCAGGATCTATACCAGATCTACGCCTATTGCAGGGAGCTTGGAGCAAATAAGGCTCTCCTGATCTATCCTGAAGGTTTGAATCCGATAAGCGAAGAAATTCTGGAAAAGCCTTTTCTCGTGGGCAAAGATGGAAACATAAAGCTCTTCGTCAAGACTCTACCACTGCAAGATGATTTGATCGAAAAATGGGAGGATTTTGTTTCTAAATTGGAAGAAATGCTCAAATGCCTGCTTAATAACAAAAAATTTAATTTATAACGATGAACATAGGCAAAATGATGAGTGAGAAGAAAGCATACATAACACTCCTTGGCAGATCCGGTTGGGCGGTTGTAAACACTTACTACGCAGTTCTGAGTTTGAAATCCTATTATCCTGACTTAATCCAGATCTTCGCGGAGGAATCTTATTCCAAGGGGATTGATAACGTAGCAGAAGGGCTAAAAGTCCTGAGCGAGGAGTTTGGCTTTAATCCAAGAATAGAATACACAATCTTAGGGGACAACGACTTTGTTACAGCTGCAGAAAAGATGATAGAGCTAATAAAAAGGCTTAAGGAACAGGAATTCAGAATTGCAATTGATATAACCCCTGGAAGGAAACCTCTTGTTTCTGCTGCACTCATTCCTGCTATGAAGCTTAGACTTGATCATGTTTTCTACCTTGCGGTCAAAGAACTGTTGCCAATGCCATACATGATGATCCCACTGGCTCAGCAACAGCTCAGAGACTTTATGGAAGAAGCTATGAAGGTGAAAAAATGAATGAAGCGGTTATTTCAGCCAAAGAGCTTCAAATACTGCTCAACCAAGTTGACGAGATCAGCGTCATGTATCCACTCTACAAGCATTTCGACCTATTCACCGCTAAGCAGGAGGTAAATGGCTACAGGCTCAAGATTTTGCAAGGAATTGCGGATTTCGAAGAACAGCAGTCTCACTTCTCTTCAGCTGAGATGCCATCGTATGAGGACTTCATGCAATGTTTAATTTCTGCGGGCATAATCAACTACAAAAATTACGATGCATTCAAAGAGAAATTAAAGGCTTATATGAACCTTACAAAGACCATTCTTTTCTCTCCAGACACCAATGTCCTTTACCATCGTTTTTTGAGTAATTCTGGAACTGATCCGAGAAAGGTTTTGCTTGTGGACACTGTGCGAGAAGAAATAGAATCTATGCTCAACTTCAAGTATTCGCCACAGCAAATAGCTGAACTTAAAAAGGAGGCAAAATATCAGAACTTTTTACTGGACGAGTTTGTTAACAGGAGAATGAAAAAGTCGAGAATTGCTTGCATTGCTGTTGAAGAGTATAGAGAGCTAAGAAAGTTCGCTGTTGAGATAGAAGGAATAGAACACTCTACGAGTGATAAGGAGCGAAATGACATAATAATTGTAAAAACTCTCCGAAGATTCGAGAAAGAAAGGAACTTAATGCCCTCGCTGTTAACTGCGGACAGACAGATGGCAGATCTTTGCAATGCTGAGGGTCTGGAACACTTTTTATTCAACTTCCCTCATGCCATCGAAGCTAACTTCTGCAGTCATCATTCAATGCAAAGACTGATCTACAACCTCGCAATGATTTTCGGTGTTATCAGACTCAACAGCGTTGTCATATTTGGCGAATTCAAGGGAAAGAACAGTATAGACGAGTTCAAGCTGAGATTTCTGGATGATGAGCTCTGGAAAAGCTTTGATAAGAATTTAAGAATATGCAGGAGGTTGATGTCGCTTGGGATCGAGTAAAATTTACAGATTCTCTGCGAGTAAGCTGGAAAGAATGAGGAAAAGAATTGGCGATATGCAATCTGAGATAAAAGCAGTTGAAGGCTGGCAGAAATCAAGTCTAAGTCCAATGAAGATTCTTGGGCTTTTTGATAAGCTGAGAATTTTAGAGGGCTACGAACTCGTGGGATACATTTTCAGAAGAGGGGGCAATGGGAATGGTGTTGTCTGGGCGGTTCCAGAGGGCATTTCTGCAGAATTAAGTGAATGTGAAAAACTCGATGACGTTCTAAAAACTCCTAAACCCAGATTAGCGGTTAATCCTGAGTTTGTAATCGAAGTCGACGGGTCTCCTGAGTCTTATCTCCAGAAGTCAATTCTAATTAGAGAGCTTTATGAATTTGGAGCTTTATGGCATGGAGCAAGCTGGAGTTTGCATAGGATCATAGGCAGGAAGCCGAAGGGCTTCGAATGGTTCGAAGAAGTCAGAGATCTATCTCCAAAGGTTATAATGGGAACTAAGATCATCGTGGAGTTTTATACTGTGAGCGAATTCATTGAAAAAGCAGTCTACAGGCACGAAGACGTTTACGATGTTTTCAGAACCAAAGAGAAGATCGTTGCGAGTGGCGGGGGAGGGTATATCTTGTAGCGTCAAAGCTAAATTAATTCTTAAATAGTCGAAGCTTTATCTTTTTCAGACTTTCTAAGTCAGGATATTGAACTCGAGAAAGTGAGACTCGATTGTCAAATTTTTGAGAAAAATCTCGTCTTGGTTTTGAACTCCACACATGGGAAGAAAGCCAAGCGGTAGAGTTAATTGTTCCGTGTGGATAAAGATCTTCTCTCAGAGTTGCGAGAGATTGCCAAAGTTCAAAGCGTCTCCATTTCGGATTTAATCGAGCGGAAAATACTCGAATTGATAAAAGAGTTTGATTCCGAGAAAGGCAAATCTCATATGCGAAAAAATTTCTCATATGAGATATCCAACGAGAATAAAATTCCACATCCTTCAAAACGGGAATCGAGTCGATTTGATAATCCAAAATTTAACAATAGCCTTTCAAATTCATTTCATTCTCATAAAATCTGGGTCCGGAGGGATTTGAACCCTCGACCGCCCGGTTATGAGCCGGGCGCTCTGACCAGTCTAAGCTACGGACCCTTTTTAAGCTGTTGGAAAAATTGTATTTAAGGGTTTCGTTATCCGATTCCTTTTATCTCCACGACCCTCTGCGCTTCGTCCAGTCTTAAAATCTCGCCTAAAAAACTATTTATCACATATATGTTGCTTTTCTGATGATCCGTGATCTTGGTGGTGCTGTATTTAGTCCTTCCTTTCGCCAGTGCGCCAAAGATCATTAACTGATCCGCGAGATGAGAATCAAAAACCCCCTTAGCCGAAAATTCATCATAGAAGTTCTTTACAGCTTCAAAGCCGACTTCTTCAGCCCTTTTGCCCCTCTCTCCAAGAGCACTTCCGCCCTTATAACCGCACCAGATAGTTATTCCACTTCCAGTCGAAACTCCTTTGAGAACTTCGACTCTGATTTCTGCACTCAATCCCTTTTCTCGCAAAAATTTGATTGCAGACTCTTTTTGCCTTATTGCGACATGCTCAGGCAGATTCTGACAGTGGCTTACTCCTTCAATTCTACATATTTTTTCATTGAATTCCTTTCCTTCAAGCTTCGAAGCTTCGATCTCTACAAGCACCCTGCCACCCCCCTTCGGATAATATCCCCTTGCCAATACTTTCAGGTTCACTACGGCATTCATTTCTTTCAAAGTCCTTAGAGTTACGTTAGCGAGATAGTCAATTGTTGGCGACCAAGCAACGTCAGTTCCACCGATTATTTCAAGCTTCGAAGGTCTATCAGCAACCAACAGCGGTGGAAGGATTGTCTGGAGAATCAGAGTTATGCTTCCTGCGGTTCCTATATCAATCTTGTAATCTCCTCCCTTTATCCTCTTAGGCTTGAAAACGATCTTCGTTGATCCAAGCCGTAGACCTTCGACTTCAGCTTCACTTATAAGCTTTGCAACCTCTATACCCTTAAGATGTTGTGGAGCAAGCCCAGGATTTGGTCGATTCGCTCTGATATTGAATACCTCAACAGCTTTACCAGTTATACAGGAAAGTGCAACCGCAGTTCTGAGAATCTGACCACCACCTTCCCCAAAGCTACCATCGATCCTGAGCATCAAAATCTGTTTTTCAATGGATTTAAAAATCCTAAACAGACTAAACGCATGCGTGAATACAAGATAAAAAAAGGCTATGAAGCCAGCAATAGCAGACTTGAGGAACTTCTGAAAAAATATTTTGGCGGTTTCAGCTTTGAGGATGGCTACTATGTTGTGAGGAACTTCGGAAGCATTGAAGAACTAAAAGCAAAGCTCGAGAGAAAATCGTTGCTCATAGAGACAAAGACGAAAGTTATCGACAACGAGACCGCAGTTAAAACGCTAAAAACCTATAATAGCTTTCTTGAGGAATTCACAGGTTACACCGCAAAAGAGAGACAAAAAATGCTCAGAAAAGAAGTTGAATCATGAAGCGCCTATTTTTAATATTGGTTCCTCTTATCTTAGCGGGATGCCTGTCCTTCGAGCTTAGCAGAGAAGAATACTGCAGCAAAGCTTGGCGCTGGGATCTGGAATGTGCCCTAAATCTAACTTTAACTGATGAAGAAGTAAAAAAGATAGGGGAGCTGGCCGAAAGTTTAAGGGGAAATGATTGCGTTGAAAGCTCATGGAACGTTCTTGAGTGGGTTGAAGAGAACATAGAATACGATAACTTCAAAGCACAGCTATCAAGCCCAATTATAATAACAAAAGGTAAAGAGATAATGGTGCAGAACCCAGATAGAATTTATCAGACGCCAATTGAAACGGTCAAAATTAGAAGGGGGATATGCGGTGATTATGCTATTCTAATAGCCGCATTCATGATTAATTTAAATTGTAAACCCTACGTGCTAAGATTTGAGTTTACTGAGGAGGAAACTGGACACCTTGCAGTCGGTCTTTTGTTAGACCAATACTACGTCCTTGACCAAAAGTTACCTCCTATGGATCTCGGGAGTTATTACAAAAAATGGCTTCACCAAGGTAAAAGGATAAACAGAACCTATATATACGATTACGGACTTCTTATCGGAGAAATTTCTGCAAATGAAATGAGAAATTTAGACTACAACTTCTCCAGCTCGGATCTAAGATTTCTGAAAGATCGCCTCAGAATTTCCTTAAGAGAGTATTTCAGGGAAGATTCCGGAATTCCTCAAGGCTACTGGGAATATCTGAGTCTAAAAATTACATTTCAAAATTACGCAGACTTCTACACGCCTGTTTTTGCGGAAAAATTTGCAGAAAAAATCTCTAAAGAGGTGCTTAGGGCTATCAAAGAATATAAAAAAGACTGGAAGGCTTTCAAACTCGAAATTAGCCAGATTTCCGGCGATCTCGTTGTGGAAGTTCAGCTTGCTAAATAAAGTCCAGCCTATGAAGAATTTTTGAAGAAAACTTATGTGTCCCGAAGGATACAAGTCATTCGTGATCCTCAACTTCCTCACGGTTAACACAGCCTGGAACAGGAGAAAAGTTGTGGAATTCATGGAGAGATACGAAGTCGATACTGTTTTTCTCGACCTTCCATCCTCATTTGAACCTTATCTTGCCCAAAGGCTTCTTCCTCCTGCAGACGTTAGCTCTATACAAGACTTAAGAGCTTGCGAACCTATAATTCATTTTTGTTGGGACAAAAATATAAAAATATATTGCTATTTAGACGACAAAATCTCTGAAGGGCGTGCCAACATCAATGTTGAACTTGCAAAACTTGTGCTGAAATTTAAAATCAGTGGGAAAATAGACATACTTGAATGGAAAAAATTGCTTTTTGACGACATAAATTTAAGACTTGTCTCAAGCGAATATAGCGCTATGAAGATACGTGAAAACGCGAGAGGATTGGCCGCCTGTCTAAACTTGACTCCTGAAGCTGAGAAGTATCTAAAGGAGGAGGGATTTCAGGTTGAAAGAATAAAGTTATACGATTTTAATAGACCCGTCGATAGGCTTTACCAGTTGGCTTTCCGTGAGCTCAACGGCGAAAAAGTTACCAACGAAGAGTATTTTGAACTGATAAGAAAACACATTTCATTTATCGACACGGTTGTGGAGGTTGGATATGAAGATGCATGCAAATTCCTCTGGTTTTAAGGGTGTGCTTGTCGATGAGGAGGGAGTTAGATATGGAATCATATGTGATGGAAAGTTTGAAGAGAGTAGAACCGAATACTCTGAATACGTGTTCACACCCACATTCTTCAATGCCCATACCCATTTAGGGGACGCAATCGGCAAAGATCCTCCATATTTGGACTTAAAAAGTCTCGTCGCTTCGGGAGGCTACAAATTCAAAGTGCTTAGCTCAACCCCTATGGAGGACTTGAGAAAAGCGTCGATTCATGAGATAGAAATTGCAAAACTTTCTGGAACTTCTCATTTTCTTGACTTCCGTGAAGGAGGAATAGAAGGTTTAAAGGTTACTTCAGGGATACGGGGAGTTATAACATTTGGAAGACCAAACAGCTTGGAGGAAGCGGAAAAAATTGAATGTAAAGGCTTTGGGATGAGTAGCACAAAAGATCATGATATCGAGTTTTTGTTCGAGATCAGAAAAATCGCAAGAAGAAGGGGGCTGTTTTTTGCCATACATGCAGGTGAAATGGATTGCGAGGATGTTGAAAAAGCTCTCGAACTCGAGCCAGACGTAGTCGTGCATATGAATTCCTGCCCCGAACTTTTAAAGTCCTTCATTGAAAGAGGTATTCCAATAGTCTCTTGTATCAGATCAAACGCCTTTTTTGGACTTTTGAACTCTAAAGCCTACAAAATTCTTTCCGAATACCATAATTGGCTTATAGGCACAGATAACGCGATGCTTTTCAACCCATCAATTCTGGAAGAGATGCACTTTGCATCTGTTGTAGTCAGAAAGGATTTAGAGGTGTTTAAAGCAGCAATAAGAGGCACAAAACTATTTAATGTTCAAAACGGATACGTTGTGTTCCACAGAAATCGAAATTTAAAAAATTCTAAAAATCTGCTTTCCAGCATCGTCAGGAGAGCTGGAATCCAAGATATAGAATGTGTGATTTTGCCTGAAGCTTATCCATAACCAACTGGTTTTGCTGAAACCTTTATCTTCTCTGTCCTTATTCTCTCTTCGAATCTTTCATAGAAGCTCAGCATCGCCTCATTTACGCTTGGCTTTATCTTCTTAAGAGCCTCAAGGAAGTGTCTCATCTCTACCCTTTCTGCGTTTGGATCTTCTCTGAGTGCAAGCATTACCGCTTCCCTGCAAATAGCCTCAATATCTGCACCAACATAGCCTTCAGTTATTTCTGCGAGTTCCTCAAGATCGACATCCTCAGCCAGAGGCATATTCTTCGTGTGGATTCTGAAGATCGACAATCTGCTTTTACGATCCGGTGGTTTCACGTAAACCAGCCTATCAAATCTTCCAGGGCGCAATAAAGCAGGATCCAGTATGTCTGGGCGATTTGTAGCGCCAATCACAACTACCCCATGAAGCTCTTCCAGTCCGTCCATCTCGATCAATAACTGGTTCAAAACTCTCTCAACCGCTCTCGAACCCTCATCCAGGCCACGCATTTGGGCTATTGCATCGATCTCATCGAAAAAGATTATACATGGGGCTACCTGACGGGCCTTTCTAAATATTTTCCTAACTGCCTTTTCACTCTCTCCAAGCCACTTGCTCAAAAGTTCTCCACCCTTCACGCTGATGAAATTCGCTTCGCTTTCGTTCGCTACAGCCTTGGCTATTAATGTCTTCCCAGTCCCCGGAGGACCAAAGAGAAGTATTCCCTTTGGTGGTTTGATACCAAATTTCTTGAATTTTTCTGGGAACTTCAGAGGCCACTCAACCGCCTCCATGATCTCTCTTTTCACATCTTCCAATCCACCAACGTCCTCCCAGGTCACCTTTGGAATCTCAACGAGAACTTCTCTCATAGCTGATGGCTCAATTTCCTTCAGCGCTGACAAAAAGTCTTCCCATTTCACTCTTATCGACTCCAATACTTCCACTGGTATCTCCTCGCTTTCAAGGTCTATCTTTGGGAGGTATCTGCGGAGCGCCTTCATTGCCGCTTCCTTACAAAAAGCCTCGATATCTGCTCCTACAAAGCCATGTGTCTGGTCTGCAAGTTTTTTCAACATTTCCCTTATTATCTCGGAATCAACCTCACTAAGGATTTCAGGGCTTAGAAGAGATTTTAATGCCTTTTCTATATCCTCTTCTTTCTCCAGCTTCTTTATTTCTTCGATCGCAAATTCGAGATCCTTCTGCATCTTAGGATCTTCGGTATTCCTCAAAACTCTACTAAGAGCCTCAAGAACAAACTCACGCAGATACTTCGGCTCTAAGGGCATATTTCTGGTGTGTATCTGTAAAATCTCAAATCTCCCTTCTCTATCGGGAACACCGATCTCTATTTCTCTATCGAATCTCCCCGGTCTGCGCAAAGCTGGATCAACGGCATCGATCCTGTTTGTTGCACCAATGACTATAACCTGCCCTCTCTCTTCGAGTCCATCCATCAGAGTGAGCAATTGTGCTACGACTCTCCTTTCAACTTCTCCGGTAACATCTTCTCTCTTTGGCGCTATTGAATCTATTTCATCTATGAATATTATACTTGGAGCGTTCTGCTTTGCTTCCTCAAATATTTCTCTGAGCCTCTGCTCCGACTCTCCGTAAAATTTGCTCATGATCTCTGGACCATTTATTGTGAAAAAGCTTGCACCTATCTCATTTGCAACAGCCTTGGCAATTAGTGTTTTTCCAGTTCCAGGAGGACCATGCAAGAGCACACCCTTTGGAGGTTCGATCCCAAGTCGCTTAAAAAGCTCGGGATATTTCAATGGGAGCTCTATTATTTCTCTAACTTTCTGAAGCTCATCCTTTAGTCCTCCTATATCCTCATACGTTACACCTGCTTTTCCGATCTTTTCAAATCCCTTTGCTGGATGTTCTCTGAAAACAACTTTTGTTGTCTCCTCTATTATGACCACTCCTTTAGGCTCTGTTTTTACAGCAACAAAAACCACTGCCTGGTTTTGCTGTCCGTATTTTCCAAATCCCGTGATCGCAGGAGAACCTACAAGAGGGACAAAATCTCCTTCGAGCACAGGTCTTTTGAGAAATTGATGCTTTAAATACTCTCCAGGATCAATTCCGTAAACTCTCATTTCAATTTTCTTTACTGGAGCAAGAATTACAAGTCTTGCTGGCTCATAATCTGCCTTTCTAACTTTTACAACGTCACCAACCCCAACACCTGCATTCTCTCTTGTAAAATGATCAATTCGAATTATATTTTTGCCCCAATCCCTCTTTGGGGATCTCCAAACCTTTGCGACAGTCTTCCTTTTACCCTCTATTTCTACAATGTCCCCCGGTGAGATTTGAAGCTTCATCATCGCATCCGGATCAAGTCTTGCAATACCTCTCCCAGAGTCGCTGGGATATGCCTGATTGACCTTGAGCATGAGTTCCATATTACCACCTAAAAGAATTTCTATTTAAAGGATAAAAAGGCTTGTGGTGATTGGATGAAAGTTGCCATCTTCGACGCTTTCAACGGAGCAAGCGGGGATATGATAATCTCATCACTGTTGGGTATTTCGCTCTCCGAGACAGATCTAAAAGAAGTTGTTGAAACTCTTAAACTTGACCTGCGCTTTAAAGTCAAAGAAGTCAAAAAAAGAGGAATTTCCGCAAAAAGAATTTTTGTTGAAGAACTAAAGACTGAAAGAAGCTTTTCTGAAGTTATAAAGCTAATAGAGAACTCAAAACTTGAGCACACCATTAAAGAAGATTCAAAGAAGATCTTTGAGAGAATTGCCATTGCAGAAGGAAGAGTTCACGGTAGAGATTACAGAAAAGCAGTTTTTCACGAAGTAGGCAGTGATGATGCAATTTTCGACGTCGTGTGCTCAGCAAAGGGTATAAGAAGGCTCATGAGTGAAGGTTACAGGTTTTTTGCAAGTCCAATAAGGCTTGGTGGCGGTTTTGTTGAAACTTCACACGGCAAATACCCCGTGCCAGCTCCGGCAGTTTTAGAGATTCTCAAAGACTCAAAACTCGAAGTCATTTTTTGCGGAGAAAAAGAGCTCTTGACGCCAACAGCCAGTGCAATCTTGGCTCATTATTGTGAAGGAACGTTTAATTATCCATTGAGAATTGAAAAAATCTCCTACGGCGCGGGAAGCTATGAAACTGAAGCTCCAAACGTTTTAAGACTTATTTTGGGTTTCTCTGAAGTTAGTGATAGCATTGCAGTCATAGAGACCCTCGTTGATGATCTGAGCGGAGAGGAGATCGGCTATGCTCTTGAAAAGCTCAGGGCAGAGAATCTCGATGTGATCGCAATTCCTGTGATAGCCAAGAAGTCCAGACCTGCTGTGAAGATCGAGGTTTTAGCAAGGCTTGAAAATGCAGAAGAAGTTGCGATGAGTGTTATGAGAGAGACAGGAAGCTTGGGTGCAAGAATTATACCAGTATATCACAGGATGATTGCCGAGAGAACTTTAGAAGAAAAAGACGTTGAAATTGAAGGTAAAAAATTCAAAGTCAGATTTAAGATTTCGAAGGCATTGGGAACCGCAAAGCCAGAATTTGAAGATGTGGCAAAAATAGCCAAAGAGTTAAATCTGCCAATTTACAGTGTTTACAAGCTTCTGGAGGGAACTCATGCTGATTCCAAGTGGAAGTAAATGCATAGATTCGTTGTTAGGCGGTGGAATTGAAACTGGAACGATCACTCAGCTCTACGGACCAAGCGGAACAGGAAAGACGACTCTTTGCCTCATGTTTGCGAAAAACTGTGCAAAGAGCTATAAGGTAGCTTATATTGACACAGAAGGACTTTCCGGCGAAAGAGTGAAGCAGGTATTTCAAGATGTTTCTCTTTTCTCGAATGTTTTTGTTCAAGAAGTATTCACTTTCAGACAGCAGGCTTCTGCTTTGAAAGAAGTAGAAAAGCTTACAAAGACTGAAAAAATCAAGCTCGTAATCGTAGATTGCTTTACATCATTATACAGAAGCGAGCTTGAAGACGAGAGCAGGCAGATCAAGGTAAAAAGAGAACTTACTGCACAGTTAACCTATTTGCTTGGACTGGCAAGAAAATTGGATCTTGCGGTTCTAATAACAAACCAGATGTTTACAGACGTCAAGACAGGGATTGATAAACCCTTAGGCGGAACAAGTATTGACCATCTTTCAAAGACGATACTTTCGCTCGAAAGAGTTGGAAATTTACGGAGGGCAACGCTTGTTAAACACAGATATAAGAAAGAAGGAGAGAGTTGCGAGTTCCAGCTCACAGACAAGGGAGTAGAACCTTAACGGAGTAAAGGCAAACTCCCAGTGATCTTGTCGATCTTCTTAGCCTCATCTGGTCCTAAAACGACAGCAGTAATTGTTCCTGGAGGTATTTCAGTAAGGCCCGCGTCTTCTACAATTGCAGTCGGAATTCTTTCCATCTCTGCTTTATCTCTTACTGCCAAAAGTTCCTCAAGGTTTCTAACCCTAAGAACAATTTTTTTCTGCCCTTCACGAAGCCAACGCTCTCTTTTTTCTTTATCACTCTTCAGAAAACCCAATATACTTGCATGTGCAACCTGAACTGCAAGCTTTCCTCTTGAAAGCTCCAGATCGTCTCTAACAACTATAACTTGCTTAAACTCCATCTCCAAAACCGAATTTTCTGAGCTCTTCCTCACTAACAGCTTTCGACTTTTCTACCCACTTATTGCCAAGCTCCAAAGCCTTTTGCTCATCGAAGTCCGTGACTGTGATCTTCTCCCCATCAAAGCTCACACACTTCATCGGGATCGCAATGAATTTGTCGTAGACTTTTACGATCAGGTGGTTGTCAAAAACATCAATGCTTTCACCAAATTCCTTGCCGTCTTTGAAAACAAACCTGCAAATCAGATCCATGCTCTTTGTAAAGCTTTGATTTTTAAAAGTTTTTGTTCAGCAATAGCGATAAGATCTTAGTATTTTTGCTGAATGCTCTGGATGACTAAATATATAAGCCACCAAGGTTTGATCATTTCATGGTTAACAATCGCAAAATGTTCTGCGATTGTCTTAATAAAGGATCTTCTATTGTCTGTAAGCTTCCAATTACTCTGCCTACATCTAAAGTCCGAGTCAAAAGAGTCTTTAAAACTGAAGAAAAAGAAGAGATCTCACCAATTGCAGCTAAACAGACTAAAATTGAACAAAATTATTATATAGAATGGCAAATATCTTATTTAGATGGAGAAAATCTTGTGGAATTCGGCTATCTTCTTAAAGCTTTTTTGGATAGTGGTAAGATTTCAGAAAAAGAAATCTGCACAATTTTAGAGCAAACGATTGAAATTCCAACTTTTGAAGATTCATTCAGAATCGAAAGAGTAAAAGCAGACTCATTCCCGGGCGATTTTAAGATTTTATATGAAAAAACTCCCATTCTAAGACTGGAACTCGAAGATAAGACCTTCATAGATATCGCACTAAAGCACAAACAGCGAGCGGTTGGCTATCAAGCAATGGTATATATCTACATACCGGTAGATAGCGAGTGTATTCGCTGAAGAACCCCTTTTAGGCAGAATAGCCAAAACAAAAGAGATCGTGGAGTGGGAACCCAAAAAAGAACATGTTTTAGCTCTCCTAAAGGCTTTTTTAATAGCTTCCGAGACACATAGACAAGATCTGAAGAGAATAATTTCAGATAAACTTGGGATTTGCAAAGAGTTGCTTAAAAAAGTTACTTAGCCGAAATATACTCGTCAACACTTTTTACAAGGTCTTCAAATTCTTTTTTCGCCAAATCGATTTTGTTATCCCTTAGATTTTTAACCATTTGTATGTATCTGTTCCTTACTTTAATCAGAAAATCCCGAGCTGGAATTGGGACTTTAAGCTTTTTAAGCTCTGATTGAGGAATTGTAACGGTGCCTACACCTCTTTTCATTCTTTCTATCTGTTCTTTTCCAAACTTGCTTTGCATGAAGATCGCCAAGTAGTATGGCATCAGTTCTTTATCCTTCAGTCTTACGATGTAGATCCAGTCATCTGCAACGCCCAGATCATTTTCATCGACCACAACACATGTTCTACCGCTACAACCAACCCCCACACGGACAAAAAGAAGATCTCCTACTCTTACGTGGGCAAATTTTTTATCCATAACGCTTTCTGGTTCTATGAATCTTTCATCTCTGCTAAAATCGAGCCCATATGGGGTTACAACCTTTGCGGAAATGAATCTAAGCCCTTTATCGACAAACTTTCTTTTCATTCCGTATTCTGTCCCACCAGTTCTGATCTTATCTATTAGTTCCTCAAGAGTTCTTACTGGCAAATTCGTCTTAATTTCAGGTTCTTCTCTGTAAAAGCTTGGAGATAAATTTTCAACATTCGGCTCTACCATTTTGCCATACTCATAGGCTTTTTCAGGATTTTTGACGAGCTCTTCAAGTTGTTTGAGATCCTTTAATTCCAATATCAAAACTTTCCCTCTATTGGGCTCTTTTTTGATAAAAAGAATCGAAGTCTTCGAAGTTGTGCCGAGCGTTGATCTAAAAATACCGCGTGGAAGTGAAACTATTGCTATGAGGTTGTAACGCAAAATGAATTTCCTAACATACTCTTCGTTCTTGTTTGCGAGAATGCTCTCGGGAACTATTATTGCAACCATTCCCCCTTCTCTAACAAGTTGGATAAACCTCTCAATGAAAAGGATCTCAATTGCCTGAGAACTTTTGTTTTTCCCAAGCTCATAAAATAAAAGTCGGTTATCTTTGACCCTGCCATACTTTGCACTGAAAGGAGGATTACCTACAGCAAGATCGAAATAGTTTTCTGGAATGGTGGGTTGAAAGAGGCTTTGTCTGATTAATGCATCCATCGTTTCTATTCTTGCAGTCATTTTGACCTTTTCAGGAATTAAATTCAGAACCTTGGGATCTATATCGACGCCCCATAGTTCCTTAAATCCATTTTCTAATAAGCCCAAAAGAAAGACTCCGTCCCCACATGATGGGTCGATGGCGGTCTCTTTTTCCTCCAAAAATAACTTAGAAAATTTTATCATAAAATCGGCTACTGGATAAGGTGTCAGAAACTGTCCGAGGACTTTTTCTTTTTTACTGAAGTGATTTAGACGTTGTTTCATACTGCGGATTGTTCAAGGTCCTTAAACAACTTATATCTGCACTGTTATTTATGCCTATTCATTCCTTTTGCACTCAACTTTAATGGTATCGAAAGTATTAAATGTCTTTCAAAAAGCATTTTGCGTATGGCAAGGACAAAGAAAGTGAAGTCCGCAGCGAAGTTCAGGGCGAGTGCTGGCTTAAGCGTTCGCAGAAAATGGCTTGAAATCGACATTCCCCAAAGGCAGAAGTATGTTTGCAAGAAATGCGGTAAGAGGGCTGTGAAGAGAATAGGCTCAGGTATCTGGGAGTGTAAGAGCTGTGGCTACAAGTTTGCGGGCGGATGCTATTTGCCGTCAACAACAGCAACAAAGATCCTTGAAAAGGAGAAGACTGAAGCGGTGGAGCAATGAGCTACATCTGCGCAATTTGTGGTGCAGAAGTAGACATAGATCCTGATAAGAAGAGAGTGCAGTGCACGATCTGCGGAAATAGGATCCTAAAGAAACCGAGACCACCCGCTAAGAAGAAGAGAGTAAAGGCAATATAACCTTTGCACTATTTTGTTTGTGTTTAAATGCAGAGTAATAAATTCAGGATACGCTGAAGGATCAGCTTTAGTTTCTTCAAAACCCATCTCATTACTTGGCGACATAAACGAGAACGGAGTATTTACAGTCGGAGAGCTAAAAGGAGAATGCGTTGCTAACAGGATTTTGGTATTTCCGTTTGGCAAAGGCTCTACAGTTGGTAGCTACACGCTTTTAAGGCTGAAGAAAAGAAATTTGGCACCACTGGCAATAATCAACAAGGAAACCGAGGCAATAATTGCAGTGGGAGCGGTAATAGCGGGCATTCCTCTCGTTGACAAAGTAGAAGAGGAGTTCTTTTTGAAAGTAAAAACTGGTGATTGGGTAATCGTGAACGCAAACGAAGGATACGTTGAGATAAAATGATCGAAGACTACTTCTATGTCTACGCCTCCGAAAAGCTTAAGGACGGAGTCAGATACTATGTGATCCCCAAAAGAAGCCATGCTGATATCGAAGCTTTTTTAATGCAACTCTCCAGTGAATACGACGTCTCTTTGCGAAAAAGCTATGGAGAACTTTTGCTTGAGATTAGAAAATCGAAGCAGAATTATGTTCCTAATATTATTTTGTTCATTGCAACATTAGCAACCACAACGCTGTTCGGTTCAATGTTCTACGAAGGCTTCAACATTCTCGGTGGGCTTGCATTCTCTGGAGCCATTTTCTTTGTCCTCGGAAGCCATGAGCTTGCTCATTATCTTACCGCAAGAAAATGGGGAATGAGGACTTCGCTTCCTTATTTTATTCCCTTTCCAACCATTATAGGCACTCTTGGAGCGGTGATAAAATACAAGGGTGCAATTCCGAACAGAAGGGCTTTATTCGATGTTGGCATTAGCGGTCCGCTTGCGGGTTGCCTTGCCTCCGTAATTGTGATTTTCATAGGTCTTCAGTTTCCCTACGAAGCAAGAAATGGCGAAAGAATTTTAATAGGAACTCCACTTTTGTTCGACCTTCTGGTTCAGCTGGCTGGGTTCAGTGGAGAATTTATACATCCAATAGCCTTTGCTGGCTGGGTTGGGCTTTTTGTTACCTTTTTCAATTTGCTTCCAGTCGGTCAGCTCGATGGAGGGCATGTAGTTAGAGCAATGATCGGAGAAAAGAGTGAAATAGTTTCAAGAGTAACACCATTCGTTTTAATTCTGCTAAGCATATTCTTTGGCGAGATCTGGCTTTTTTGGGGTCTAATTCTCATGCTTTTTGCCATGCAAAAACATCCGAAGCCACTCGAAGACCACAGGATTGACAAAAAGAGGTTTGCTTTGGGAATCTTTGGCTACCTGATCTTCCTGCTTTGTTTCATCCCGCAGCCATTCAAATTATGATTTCAAAGCCTTTATTCTCTCCACAAATCTGTCAATATCTTTAGCAATTGCCTCTCCCTCGCCTGCAGAATGCCAAACATATTCAACTCTCTCAGGATCGATGCCCAAAGTCTTTAAAGCATTTTTAAGCAGATCAACCCTTTCTTTTGCCTTGTAGTTGCCATATTTGAAATGGCACTCTCCAAGCCTGCATCCCGCTACGAGCACTCCATCAATTCCGAGTTTCAAAGCCTTTAGGATCCAGATCGGGTCAACTCTACCACTGCAAAGAACTCTTATTGTTCTAACATTTGGCTCATACTGCATTTTCAGAGTTCCAGCAAGATCTAATGCGCCATAGGCACAATACCAGCATGCAAATGCCAAAATTAGCGGATCAGCGTTTCTTTCCTCAGCAAGAGCTTCGATCATCGCTTCAATTCCCTCATTGCTGAAGAATCCCATGTCTATGGCTGAAACTGGACATGCTGAGACACAAATTCCGCACATAACGCAGGAGTATGGATCTATGGATGCCTTTTTGTCAACGCTAACCGCTTTAAACTTGCATACACTTTCGCAGATCCTACAGCCAATGCACTTCTCTGGATTAACGAAGGCAAAGAACGGGTCGATCTCGATCTTTTCGCCGAGAACAAGCTTTCCCGCTTTTGCAGAGGCAAGACCAGCGGAAGCTATTGTGTCCTGAATGTCTCTTGGACCGCTTGCACAACCCGCGACAAAAATTCCGCGGACGTTGGTCTCAACTGGGCGAAGCTTTGGATGTGCTATTTCAAAAAATCCGTCTTCGCCAGTTCCAATGCCGAGCATTGTTGCAAGATCGTTCTTAGCCTCCATTGCGGTAGCCAAAACAACGAGATCGAATTCTTCTTCTTCGATTTCCCCAACGAGGGTGTTTTCATAGCTCAGGATTAAATTTTTGCTTTCAGTCTCCATAATCTCTCCGACCTTTCCACGAACAAATCTAACGCCAGAAGCCTGAACTTTTCTAAAAAACTCCTCAAACATTCGCCCAAAAGCTCTTATATCGATGTAGAAAATTGCTACCTCAATTTCAGGATATCTCTCCTTGATTGCATAGGCATTCTTTAAGCTTGCCATACAGCAGACTCTACTGCAGTATTTGTTCGCATTCTCGTCTCTGCTTCCAACGCAAAGAATAAAGGCAACCTTCTTTGGCAAAGTTGAGTCTGAAGGGCGCAAAAGCTTTCCTCTCGTTGGACCGCTCGCAGAAAGAAGTCTCTCGAGTTCCATTAGTGTTATCACATTCTTAAACTTTCCATAGCCATATTCTGGCTTTTTTCTCGGATCAAAGAGCTCGTAGCCCGTGGCAACGATGATTGCTCCGACTTCAATTTCGAGCCTATTGGGTTCCTGATTGAAATCGATAGCCTTTGGCTTACAGGCTTTTTCGCAAAGCCTACAGCCTATGCAGTGATCCCAGTCTACGACTGCGTAGAGTGGTGTTGACTGCGGAAATGGAATATAGATCGCTTTTCTGACGCCAACACCAAAATCGAACTCGCTCGCAACCTCTACTGGGCAAACGGAACTGCAGTCGTCTATACAACCCTTGCATTTCTCCACATCCACGAACCTTGGATGCTGAATGATCTTCAGCTTGAAATTCCCCGCTCCGCCCTCTACTTCTTCAACTTCAGCGTTCGTTATTACTTCTATGTTTTCATTGTTCCAAGCTTCGCTCATCTTTGGTGCTAAAATGCAGATCGAGCAATCGTTGGTGGGAAAAACTTCGTTAAGCAGAGCCATGTGCCCGCCAATGCTTGGAGCCTTTTCTATGAGATAAACCTTTATTCCCATCTCCGCAAGGTTTAAAGCGGACTCGATACCAGCAATTCCTCCACCGATCACCGCAACGCTTTTTTTCGCCTCGACTCTCTTTTTCTCCAATGGCTTATTCTTTCTGAGCTTTGCAACATGCATTCTTATAAGATCTTTAGCCTTCAAAGTTGCACTTCTTGGCTTCTGCTGGTGAACCCATGAACATTGCTCACGTATGTTTGCAATCTCAACCATGTATGGGTTGATCCCAGCTTTTTGAGCGGTTCTGCGAAAGGTTTGCTCATGCAGTTTAGGACTGCACGCAGCAACAACTATGCCGTCGAGCATTTGCTCTTTGATGGCAATCATTATTCTTTCTTGACAGTAATCTGAGCAAGCATAATCAAGATCTTCAGCATGAACAACATCTGGAAGCTGACCCGCATAGTATACAAGTTCTCCAACATTTAAAACACGTGCAATGTTCAGACCACAGTGGCAAATGAAGACGCCTATCCTCATCTCAAAAACCCTTGAGTTTCCCCTTATTTTAAGCTTTCTGAATGCAGACAAATTTTTTAAAATTGAAAAGCACTCAAGATGATGGTCAGAAACATCGGCTTCAAATCCCAGCAAAGGGTTGAGCTCGCTCTTGAAAAAATTTTCAAGAATCTCAGAGTTATCGGAATTGAAGAAGTAGATATTTATAATTGTGCTGGCAGAGTTTTGGCTGAAGACGTTTTTGCAAGCTTTGATCTACCACAATTTGACCGTTCCGCAATGGATGGCTACGCAGTTCTTGCTGAAGATACCTTCGGAGCAAGTGAAGCTAATCCGATTTTGCTAAAGCTGATCGGAGAAGTCAGGGTTGGAGAAGCGCCAACATTAGAAGTAAAAAGCGGTTCTGCGGTGAGAGTATTCACTGGCTCAGCGATACCAAAGGGGGCGAATGCGGTTGTAATGCTCGAATTCACAAAGCTCTCCGGCGACTATGTAGAAGTCTTCAGAAGTGTTCCACCATTCAAAAACGTTTCAAGGGCAGGAGAAGATGTTAAAAAAGGTGAACTTGTGCTCAAGAAGGGAGAGCTCTTACAGCCTCAGGATGCGGGAATTTTAGCTTCCTTGGGATTTAAGAGAGTTAAAGTCTATAAAAAGCCAAGGGTAGCTGTGATCTCAACAGGCAACGAACTTGTTGAGCTTGGAGAAAAGCTTGAGGGGGCAAAGATCTACAACTCGAACAATCCAATGATCTGCAACGCAATTAAGGAACTCGGATTTGAAGCGGTAAGCCTCGGAATTGCCCGAGACGAGGCAAAGCAGATCGAAAATAAGCTCTTTGAAGCTTTAAAATTTGACATGGCGATCTTTACAGGTGGGACTTCAGTCGGAGCTCACGATCTTGTCCCTGAAGTTGTCGCTAAACACGGCGAGATTTTGTTTCACGGTGTAGCCATGAAGCCTGGAATGCCAACCGCATTTGGAATTGTAAGTGGAAAGCCTATTTTCATGCTACCCGGCTCACCTTCAGCCTGCTTGCTTGCATTCGAAACCTTTGTTGTTCCCGCACTTTACAGAATGATGAACGTGCGTTTTTTGGAAAGAAAAGGAGCAACTAAGAAAGGAATTCTCCAGTCCCGTGTTCCCTCAGAGATTGGCGTAAGGAGCTACGTTAGGGTTCGCTGGGATAACGGAAAGGTTTACCCTGTCCGAATTTCAGGTTCAAGCATATTGAGCTCGCTTGTAAAGGCAAACGCTCTCCTCTTGGTGCCAGAAAACTTGGAAGGCTATGAAGCGGGAGAAGAGGTTGAAGTTAGGCTAATAAGGGATCTAACGGAGGTTTTTGAATGAGAAGGGTCTTTAGGGAAGTGGTAAGCCTTGAAAAAGCGAAAGAGGTCTTGTTTCAGTTTTATAAACCAGAACGGAGTGTTGAAGAAGTTGGTATTCTTGAATCCACGGGTAGAGTGCTTGCTGAAGACGTTCGCTCGTGCATAAGCCTACCGCCTTTTGACAGGGCGGTTATGGATGGTTATGCGGTAATAGCTGAAGACACGTTCAATGCTGAGGAGACTAACCCGACAATTCTCAAAGTGGTCGACAGAATTGAAGCGGGAGAGTGGAGTGAAGTTGAAGTGAGCAGAGGTAATGCGGTTGAGGTTGCAACAGGCTCAGCAATGCCAAAGGGGGCGAATGCGGTAGTGATGGTGGAATTTACAAAGGAAAAGGGTGAATTCGTAGAGATCTTTAAATCAGTAGCTCCCGGAGAAAACGTGCTCTTCGCTGGAAGCGATGTGATGGCTGGCGAGGTTGTGCTCAGAAAAGGAAGAAAGATCACCCATAGAGAAGTTGCAATTCTCTCCGCATGTGGAATAAGAAGCGTGAAGGTTTACAGAAAACCAAGGGTAGCTGTGGTCTCTACGGGCAATGAGCTTGTCGAACCCGGGGAAAAGCTTGAAAGGGCAAAGATCTACGATGTCAACTCCTACATGCTTTGCTCAGCAATAGAGGAATGTGGAGGAATTCCAATAAGGCTCGGAATAGTTAGAGATGACGAAAATGAAATCAGAAGTGCAATTTTAAGGGCTTTAGAGCTTTCAGAGCTTGTGTTAACAAGCGGAAGCACTTCAGCGGGCTTTGGAGACATGATGTTCAAGATCCTTTCAGAATTTAAGCCAGGAGTGCTTATTCATGGAATTGCAGTTAAGCCCGGAAAGCCCACGATCATCGCTCTCCACAATGGCAAACCGATCTTTGCACTGCCCGGGTATCCGACATCCGCAATGACGATCTTCGAAGTCTTAGTTGCTCCAATTTTAAGAGAACTTTCTGGACTTAGGAAAGAGAGCAGAAGTTTGAAGGCAAAGCTTGCGGTAAAGATCTTCTCTGAGCCTGGAAGACGGGAGCTTTTGCCTGTCAACGTTGTTTCAACAGTGGAAGGCTACAGAGTTTATCCTGTAGCGGGATCATACAGCGGAATGTTTTCAGCAATTTACGCCACAGACGGCTTCATAGAGATTCCAGAAGAGGTTTTAATGCTCGAAGAGAACGAAGAAGTCGAAGTCAGACTTTACAGCGAAATAAAGCCCGCAGATCCTGTGATCATAGGAAGCCATTGCGTTGGGATCGATCTGATCCTTGAATTCATGCCAGAATTTGAGCCAAAGATTATAAATCTCGGCTCTACAGCGGGAATTTTGGCGGTTAAAAGGCGTGAGGCGGATATAGCGGGAATTCACCTGCTAAGTGAAGACGGGGTATACAATGAAACCGCAATTAGAGAATTTGGAGTTGAGAATGCGGTTCTTGTAAAAGGCTATTTGAGAGAACAGGGGCTAATCGTTGCAAAGGGGAACCCCAAGCAGATCAAAGGCTTTGAGGATCTGCTAAGAGAAGATCTGCGATTCGTGAACAGAAACAAGGGCTCGGGGACGAGAGTTCTTATAGACATGCACCTTCAAGAGATTGCCAAAAAATCTGGAATTGGGTTTGAAGAGCTTAAGAGCGGGATAAGAGGCTATGAAGTTGAAGCTAAAACGCATGATGCGGTAGCGATAGCAGTTGCCAGTGGTAAGGCTGATTTGGGAGTTGGAATTAAAAGCGTAGCAAGCTCATATGGGCTCGACTTCATCCCGCTCAGAGCGGAGGAGTTTGACTTTCTGATCCCCAAGGAAAGGCTAAAAAAAGATTCTGTAAGGCTTTTCTTGAGGGCTTTGGAGAGTGAAGAATTTGCTAAAAAGCTTGAAAAGTTCGAGGGGCTGAGGGTTTACGAAAGGACCGGGGAGATGATCGAGATATGAACGCAAGAATCAGCGAGATCTTTGAGTCCATTCAGGGCGAAGGGATCCTTGTTGGTGTTAGACAGCTATTCATAAGATTCTGTGGCTGTAATCTGAACTGCTATTACTGCGACACACTAAAAGAATCAGAATTTTGCGTGGATCATGTTAATGGAAGGACTTCAAAAAACCCAGTTTCGCTGGAATACGTGCAGAAGATCATAGATTCAGCCAGAGTGCACTCTATAAGCCTAACAGGTGGCGAACCAATGCTTCATGCGGAATTCATAAGATCTTTGCAAAAGATAAAGCCATTTTACCTCGAATCTAACATGAGCTTGCCAGAAAAGGCTAAAAAACTGAAATTCGTTGACTATGTGGCAGGAGATCTGAAGGTTAGAGAGTCCAAGAATGCTGATTATGAAGATCTGCTTGAAAGAACGTTTGAAAGCTTTAAGGTTCTGCGGAACACCCGAAAAAGAAGGACTTTTTGCAAAATTGTTTTGCCTTCCGAGTTCAACACTGAAGAAGTGCTTAACTCAGCGATGCAGATCAAAGACTATGTGGAGTGCTTCGTTCTTCAGCCCGTATTTGGCTCCAGACTCGAAAATATATTTAAACTGCAAAGCAAAATGATCGAATTCGGTGACACGAGAGTGATCCCGCAGGTTCACAAGTTCCTCGGGGTGAGATGATGAAGATGGTCGTTGGAGTTTCGGAGAGCTTTAGTGCAGCTCATTCGATTCCCGGGCATAAGAAGTGCGGTAAAGTTCACGGGCACAACTTCGTTGTTAGCGTCGAAGTAGAAGGTGAACTCAAGAACGGAATGGTTATCGACTTCTTTGAGCTAAAGACGCATTTGAGGGAAGTTCTTGAGAAATTTGATCACCGCATGCTAAACGAATTGATAGAAGTCCCCACCTCTGAGAACATCGCCTTGCACGTCTTCAAAGAGCTTAAAGCGAGGGGTTTGAACGTTGTAAGAGTTAGAGTGTCGGAGAACGTGGACAAGTGGGCGGAAATAAGAGCTTGAAGATTATTTTTAAACCCAACTAATTTTATTATGGAAGTCGAAAAATACCTGCAGATCTTCGAAAATGTTGCGAAGCGAAAAGGCTGGAAATTGAATCCCGACAAGGAAATTTTGTTAGAATTCGCAAGGGGTTTAATCGAAAATAGAAAAAGATACGGCTTAGCCATTTGCCCTTGCAGACTCGCAACCGGTAAAAGGGAAATTGACAGAATGATCGTTTGCCCATGTGTTTATGCGGAAGAAGACATAAGAACATACGGAAGATGTTATTGCGGGCTCTACCAGAGAGATGAGGGGAATTTTGAGTCCATTGCAGTCCCAGACAGGCATGCAAAGTATTATTTGGGCTAAACCGGAAAAGTGTTAAATACTTCTTTTCCAAATTTTTGGCATGAAAGTCTTGATCGTAGGCGGTGGAGCTGCCGGAATGAGTGCTGCGTCGAGAATAAAGGTAATTAAGCCAGAATGGGACGTAAAGGTCTTTGAAGAGACAAGCCTTGTAAGCCATGCTCCATGCGGTATTCCATACGTTGTTGAAGGAATTAGCAAGGCTGAGAAGCTCGTGTATTATCCGCCCGATTTCTTCAGGAGGGAGAGGGGGATAGATGTTCGGACAAATGCGAAGGTTGTTGAGGCTGGTGAGGGTTATTTACGGGTTAGAGAGAACGGAAAGGAAAGCAAATATGAGTGGGACAAGCTTCTGATCGCTACTGGAGCTCTGCCAAAGCTTCCAAAGGTTAGCGGTGTGGAGCTTGAGAACGTGGTAACGATAAGACATCCCGCAAATGCTGAAAGGCTTAAAAGAATGGTAGATCAGGCTAATAAGATTGTGATCGTTGGCGCTGGTTACATTGGCTTGGAGATGGCTGAAGCGGTCGCAAGTCTTGGAAAGAAAACCACAGTTATTGAATTTCTCGACCAGCCATTGCCAAATCTCGACAAAGACATGGCGGAAATTGTAAAGGCTGAGCTCGAAAAGAGAGTTGAATTGAGGCTTAACGAGGGGGTTAAAGCCTTTGAAGGCAAAGATCGGGTTGAGAGAGTTGTTACGGACAAGGGTAGCTATGAGTGCGACCTTGCAATTGTCGCTACAGGCGTTAGGCCAAATGTTGAAATTGCCAAAATGCTGGGCTGTAAGCTTGGAGAAACTGGAGCTATTTGGGTTGATGAAAAGATGAGAACAAGCGTTGAAAACGTTTTCTCTGCTGGAGATTGTGCAGAAACAAGGCATTTGATTACTGGAAAAAGAGTCTGGATTCCTCTTGGACCATCTGCGAACAAGATGGGCTACGTTGCTGGAGTAAATATGGCTGGTGGCGTCTTGGAATTTCCAGGAGTCCTTGGAACCCAGCTAACGAAGTTCTTTGATCTCGAAATAGGTTCCACAGGGCTAACCGAGAAAACTGCGAGGGCGGAGGGATTCAATGCCAAGAGTGTTAAGATCAAGGCTAAAACGAGAGTGCATTATTATCCCGGCGCAAAGGACTTAACGCTGAAGGTTGTTGCGGACAGCGACGGGAGAATTCTTGGGGCTCAGGCAATCGGTGGCGAGGTTGCAATGAGGATCAACGTATTTGCGGTGATGATCCAAGCGGGATTTAAGGCTAAAGACGTCTTTTTCAGCGATTTAGCCTATGCTCCGCCATTGACGCCAATCTGGGATCCAATAATAGTTTCTGCAAGGGCTCTCAGGTTTTAAACTTCATATCGAGTTGATTCAAAATTTTTTCTATTTCAGCCCTTGTTTCTTCGATTTCTCTGTCAGTTCTAACAATATGCCAGCCGTTGAGAATTTTCAAGGCTTTTTCTCTCACTTTTCTCAAATCATCGATGTTCTCGAACATTTCTTTGTTTTCCCTACTTGCAATTCTCTGCGCTAAAACCTCCGGTTCAGCATCGAGGAAGAACATGTATTCTGAAGTGGGCAAAATGGTTGAGAAGAACTTATAAAGAATTTTTGAAAGCGAAAAGGGCAGATAAAAAACGCCACCGAGATAGCGAACAAAGATAACGTTATCCGCTTTTTTATAGTATCTTAGCAAGGAGTTCATCACATCGAGGAAATAGAAGATCGATGCCTTCAGGTGATTGATCTTTCCTCTGCCTAAAAGGCTCTCTTTTGCCTTTCTACCGAAATAGGAATCGCTTGGATGCGTTCTAACGATAACGCTCTCTCCCATTGCTTTATACCTCTCAGCTATGAATTTTGCATGCGTATCCTTGCCCGCTCCATCAAGTCCATCGACAACGATAAACCTCATAGCATCACGTAAAGCAAGGCTATTGCGATTGAAACGCTCAGATTGTCAAGCCCCTTTGGAGTTATGGCTTCTATGATCGTTGCAATGATTGCGAGAGGTAAAATAATAAGGCTAACTTCTCCAATGTAGTAAATCTGAATGACCGCAAACATCGCAACGCTTGCCAAAAACATTGCAAGGCTCCCTTCAAGACTTTTTGTCGCTCCAAAAATGCTGAACTTTCTTTTTCCATATTTTGTGCCGATCAGCGAGGCAAAGCCGTCTCCATAGGACATTGCGACGATGCCCATCGAAATCGCATCGGGTCTTTCAAACAAAAAGAAAGCAAGGATTGTCCATGCAATTGAGTAGTAGAAAAGACCCAAGGCATGTCCAGAGAGCGTTGTTTTGCTTTGAATTCTTATCGGCGAGTATGGGCTCATGAAAAAAGTTAAGATCACGAAGGGAAAAGCTGCAAGAAAAGTCATCACCTCGCGGGACTCGAAGAATGGTAAAAGGAAGGCGATGTTGCCGACCATTATGTGCAGAAATTTTCTGCCAATCAGCTCATTTTTTATTGCCCCCTCAGAGATCAGCACGAGAAAGCCTACGTAAATGTAAACTGAAAGCAGGGGAATTAGATCATTCATCGCTCTTGGTTAAGCATGAGAGTATAAATTTTTCCAAATTAAGCTCGAAATTCTTTTTAGGATAAAATATAAAATAAAAATTAAAAATTAAGAAAGGCTGTTGATATTTATTTCCGCAATTAGTCTTCCATCTCGGTCCGATTTCCTTTCCACGACTTTTTCAACTCCCCCGCGGATTTCAACAACCTCATAACTGTAATCCCAACCTATGCCTATTTTCGCAAGCAGAATCTGGTAAAATCCTCCCTGACATTTCGAAGTGTCAATTGTTACAGTCGAGTAAGTCCATGATTTCGTAAAGCTCGTTTCCTTTGATGGCAACACTTTGCAATCCGCTCCAATATCGTAATAAGTCACGGTATATCTTACGTTGCTTATGGTGTATAAAACGTAGCCATTCGAAGTCTCTTCCCGCCAAGTTGTCCCAAGGCTGAACTCATGCTTGGGCGTGATTTCTATTTGAGTTGGCATCGAAGCACTGCTAACAAAAATTTGCGCATTAAGGGAGTTTCCAAAGTAAGAATGGGCTTTTCCGAGCGACGACTTCTCTATTGGTCCAGCTATTGAACCTTCAATATTTACCTTAAGATTGTTTTTGCCCACTGAATAAGTTTCCGAGAAGGAAATTGGAACGCTCTGAGCTTTTATAGCCTTTGCAGTAACGTTAAAAGCAACTTCACTTGCTTTTTCGCCTGAAACAACGATGTAGACAGCATCTTTCTCTGAAACCTTGACCATTACAGGGCGATTGACTGCGTTAATCGTTCCAATCAATTTTTCTTTGCCTCTTTCATTTCCTTCAAGCAGATATACTCTCGCTGAAACCTGACTGTCGATGCCAGAGGTTGCGGTGATCGCTATATCTCGAGACTTCAGCTCCTTCGGCACATCGCAAGTTATGCCAACGACTTTGGAAGAATAAGGCTTATCAATTTTTACCTTGACGTCCTTAGAACCACCTTCAGCGGAGAAATGCATGGCTGTGGAGATCATACTTGAAGGATACGTGCTGCCAGAAACTTTTATTGGACTATTTTTATTGAATAGCAAGTAATCAATAAACCTCGAATACTCCGTAAGCAGTGAAGACCTGTAGTTCTTAGCCAGATACTCGTCAAGGGCTTTTTCGACGCCAACTATAGCGTAGCGTTCCTTTACAGCATTCCAAAGTGAGCTGAATTGAACTCCACCTCTTACAAGCCAATCTACAAAGAATGCGGTTGCGTATTCGTGATTTCCGTCGACAGTTGATAGAGGCAATTCAGAGTAGTTCTGCTTTATTCCACTTCCCATCTCACCTGTTTTAAAAGCAAGCTTGTCAGCTACGTAATCTGCGGTGGCTTCAATCCACCATCTCTGCATGCTCATTCGAAATATGTTCATTTCCTGATTCTGGAAGAGATGGAAAAGTTCGTGTGCAATTTCGTGCTTTGTTGCGTTATCTATAGCTCTTAGTGCTAATTATTATGTTTCCAGTGAATGGAGTGTAGTGGGACTCTTCCGCATCGATAACGTAAACGGAGATCTTGTTCTTTGGTGGCGTGAAACCCTCTTTGACGTAAATATTGTAGGCATCTTCAAGAAGTTCTCTAACTTTTGCAACATATCCATAAATCTCTCTCGCACCCAAACCCGCAGCTTGCGAGGAATCGTAAAACCTAATCGTAAAATGAGGCGAGGTTGCTACTACGTAGTCTTCAACCCCTATGAGAGCCCAGAGCGAGAAGTGATCTGTTTTAACAACTATTTTCTTCTCTGCAGTGTTTACTTCGAACGGAACTTCTACATATACTTTACCAATTTCATCGTAGTATGCAACAACGTATTTTTCTTCGAGCGTCTTGTTCGATTTACTTCCTTTTTCCAGTTCTGTAACGTTGAACTCTATTAAAACTGGTTTATTGAAAGATTCAGCATTTGATAAGAGCTCATATGAAACCAAGACTTTTCCAATCTGTGGTTTTGGAGTTTGAGAAGGTTTGGCTATCTCAACTTTCTGCGTTGAAGAAAAAGTGTTTTCTGCAATCCTTACCGAGAAAGAGCTGTCAGGCAAAGAAATCGTTGCTCCTTCTGCAGAAATTTCCTTTGAAACCAAGACTTCCTTTTGACTTCCGACACAACCGCTTAAGAAAAGAGAAATCACTACGAGTCCCAACAAAACCAGTTCTCTTATCATTCACCTATTTTTGATTTCAAAGCATTCGATTTCCGAATACATATACCTTGCGCAGTTGTTCTGGGAATAGAAAACGCACAGCAAAGTCGATTGCAGTTTTAAAGCCTAATTAAACCAATTTAACACCTCTGGCTTTTGCGATTTCCAGAATTCTTCTATAGCTTTCGTTTTTAGCAATATGGAGGTGCAAAACAATTCCCAGATTCAACAAAGAAATCATTTCATCTTCAAGTAATTCAAACCAGTCCACTTTTTCCTTTGGAACGATCAGAAGATCCAGATCCGATTCATCTGTGACACCAAAACCATCGACGATGGAACCAAAAACGTAGGCTTCAAGAGCTTTTCCGCGGAGCTTTTTCCTTATAGATTCAACGATGTCGGCAACGTCGTTTAAACTCAGGGTTTTAATCATACCAGCCCCCTCAAAGCTCTATAAACTTCTTCAACGATCTCGAGATCTTTTTCTTCTACACTTAAGATCACCCCATAATCACCGCTCTCTCTCAGGCTCTGCAGCCTTGATATAAGGCCAATAACCTTCTCATGAACTCCGAGCTGCTCTCTCATTTTCCAAATGCGGGCAATTAAACCTGAGTGAGTCTTCGGAATCTCGATCCCATTTTTTAAAAGAATAGCATAACACAGATGAATTATCGCATAGTGTCTGCTTGAAATCGCATCCTGGATCAATCCCTCTTTTTTAAGGATCAGGAACGCCTTGTAGGCATTTTCAGCCCTTTGAACGTGGAGTTCGTATTCCACAAAAAGAGTTTGCAAAAAAGTTTATAGATTTTTTGTTCAGTGATTGATAAAATTCTGACAAAATTTAAAACGAAAAATTTTTATTTTATTAACACTCCTTTAAGCTGGTGATTTCCATGAGAATTGGGGCGCTCTTAGCTCTATTGTTTCTTAGCCTCGCTCCAGTTCTTGCTGTTGGTGTAGAATTCGGAGCATTTCATAATATATTGTCCTCTAAATATCTATCGAAGGTATGCTTCTCGAGAGGAGAATTATTGCTTTTCACTCAAAGAAATAAAACATAATAGCATCATAAACAAACTCTACGAAAAATTTAAATAGGGGGTATTAAACTAAAAAATTTAGGGAGTTAAGGATGTTAGGGGGTGGCTTTATGAGCCCACAATTTAGGTCTCTAATTGGTTTGGTGTTAATTTTGGTTGTTTTATTGGGTTTACATAGTAAATCCGATGCCTACATCTTTCCTCCAGTGAGTTCTCCAAGCTCATCCCCCCCTATGCAGGTATTGGGGGTTGGTGGAACTACTCTATCCTTAGCGAGCGGTCAATCTGCTTATTATTACCAGTACATCAACACCGGTGAGAAGATTAAAGTTGAAGCAAAAAATTTTACGGGAGGAACAGTCTGTATATATATCTCGGAATATATTACTGACACAACATTGGCGTTTAAATGTGGTTCAACTTCTCCCATTTCAGTAGAATACGAAGAGAAAAGTGCATCCCGAGCGTTGAACATAGTTGCAAAGGTTACAAGTTCTCAATCAACCGTAAACATGCATTTAACATGGACAAAATATGTTTATAGTGTGCTTGTATGGGTGGACAAAGAGGATGGAAGAAAAAAAGAGGTACCGATTTTTTTGAGTTATGGGCAAAAAGTTGAAGGGACACTGAAGACTTACAATGAAAATGATAATTGGTATAAGTTAAATAGCTGGCCTGGAAATAAACTGTATTGGGATAAAACCGGGGTCGTCTCTCTTATTGGTTCAACTTCAACAGACTTTGATATTGAGATATATAAAGGGGATGGCAGCAGCCTTATAGCTTACAATTACTCCACCAATTATCCAACATATGTTATGGTGAGGTATCAAAATTATCCATTTCTCATTAGAGTTTATCCTTATGTTCTCTCTACAAAAAATGAATATAGTCTTTCGGTAGGTTTTATGGACATACAAAATTACTCTCCATCTACGATATCCGTAAAACCTGGGAAAAACTTTACGATCAGCTATTTAATTAATAGTAGCGTGATTCACGATATCCCAATAGTTTTGGGTGCGACCATTAAAAAGAGTGATGAGGCAAACGTCTTCTATCATGACCCTGGAAATGATACTACTGTAATAGTTCCAAACGGGGTGTCTACGAAATCGAGAAACTTTTATGTTCCAAAGGATGCTAGACTTGGGACTTATGACCTTGAACTCGGTCTTTATGGCGTAAAATATTCCAATGGTTCCGTAGATTACAATTTTGACTGGAAAAACTACTCAAAAGTTGTAAAAGTGGAAGTTCCGAGCAATCCTGAAATAACCTATGCTTCAGCAAGTCCAAATACTTTAGCTCCAGGAGATTCGACGAATTTGACGATAAAGTGGATTTTCTACAATGCATGTAGCGGCGGTTGTATGGTTTATGCCAACGCATTTGGAAGTTGGGCGAAAACAACGGAGTTGTGTAAAATATATGGTGGTGTAGATGGTAATTACGGGAACGAGCAAACAAAAACTTGTACAATTGGACTTCCACAAGACATAACTCCCGGAACTCATTATATAAGAGTGGGGTTCTGTTACGCATACTCCTATGCTTCAAGTTATGACAGTTTAGCCGGGTGCACTTATAGGGATATACCAATTACTGTTAAGAAAATCAATACAACGATATACATGTCCCCAATGAGTTTTACAATTAATTCAGGGGGAGAGAAAAATTTTATCGCTCAGTTGAAGGATGAAAATTCAAACCCAATTGCTAACAAGCCAATATACTTCAGTTGTAGCATAGAAGGCGGAGAGTGCATTTGTTCTCCACCCTACTTCACTACAGGATCTGATGGTTATGCGATTTCGACATGTTCCGCAATTGCAAGCTATAATACATCGATGTCAGTAACAGCATCTTTTCCAGGGGATTACCGATATTCGCCATCTTCAGTTAGAGCTAACGGTTCTGTTGTTATTCCTCCTCCTCAGACATATCAGATAACAGTAAACCCCAATGGTGGAAGAATTTACGTTGATGGGTCTCCGATAACGACAACCACTACTTATAACTGGAATTCTGGTTCAACACATACACTTGATCCAGATTCTGGCTACGAAGCAGCTTCAGGAGTAAAGAAGATCTTTACGCAATGGTCAGACGGAAGCACCGCAGATCCGAGAACAATAACGGTAACTTCTTCGGCGACTTACACTGCAAACTGGAAAGACCAGTATAAGCTTACTATATCAGTTTCTCCAAGTGGAGCTGGAACTACGAATCCACCAATCGGTAGTTATTGGTATGATCAGGGAACCCAAGTTACAGTGACTGCAACTGCATCTTCTGGTTACATATTCGATCACTGGGAACTCGATGGTAACAATGTCGGAACATCTCCAAGTTATACTGTTACCATGAATGCTCCTCACAATTTAGTTGCGGTGTTCAGAAGTCAAACACCCACTATTTCGATAACAGTAAACCCCAATGGTGGAAGAATTTACGTTGATGGGTCTCCGATAACGACAACCACTACTTATAACTGGAATTCTGGTTCAACACATACACTTGATCCAGATTCTGGCTACGAAGCAGCTT